>CACIYM010000043.1 GCA_902590895.1 uncultured Alphaproteobacteria bacterium | reverse complement strand
GAACCGAGAGGAATAGAACAAATTGATGAGGAAAACAAAAGAGGTTTTAATACTTTGGCTTACACTACTGAGGAAATCAAAAGAATTGCAAAGGTAGGTTTTGAAACAGCTAAAGCAAGATCAAAAAAACTATGTTCAGTTGATAAAGCAAACGTTCTTGAATCAACAGAATTATGGAGGGAAGTTGTAACAGAGGTCTCAAAAAATTATCCTGACGTTGAGTTATCTCACATGTATGTTGATAATGCATCCATGCAACTTGTTAGAAACCCAAAACAGTTTGATGTTATAGTTACAACTAATATGTTTGGAGATATTTTATCAGATTGTGCTTCAATGTTAACTGGTTCTCTTGGAATGCTCCCATCAGCATCCATTGGTACAAAAATTGAAAACAAGTGTAATGCTATGTATGAGCCAGTTCATGGTTCTGCTCCAGACATTGCTGGAAAAGGAATTGCCAATCCTCTAGCTATGATTCTTAGTGTTGCAATGATGTTTAAGTATTCTTTTTTAAAACCAGAATATTTTGATTTGATAAATAAAGTGGTGAATAAAATTCTTAATGATGGTTACAGGACAAAAGATATTTGTATGGAAAAAAATAAATTGATTTCAACTCAAGATATGGGTGATTTAGTGGTCGAGGAACTTAATAATGAAAAAATATAATATTGCTGTTGTTGGAGCAACCGGAAACGTTGGAAGAGAAATCCTAAATATTTTAGACTTTAGAAAATTTCCAATAAATAAAATGTTTGCTTTAGCTTCTTCAAGATCAGAAGGTACAAAAATAAATTATGGAGATGACAAAGATATTGTTGTTTCGGACCTAGAGAAATTTAACTTTAATGATATTGATATTGTTTTATCGTCGGCAGGATCTGATATTTCAAAAAAGTTTTCTAAAATTGCTATTAAAGAGGGAGCTATTATAATTGATAATACATCCCATTTTAGAATGGAGAAAAATGTTCCATTAATAGTTCCTGAGGTAAATCCTGAAGATTTAAAAACTTTTGCTAAAAAGAAAATAGTTGCAAATCCTAACTGCTCAACTATTCAAATGGTCATGGCGCTTAAGCCAATTCATGACTTATTTAAGGTTAAAAAAATTTTTGTTTCTACCTACCAATCCACATCTGGCGCTGGAAAAACCGCAATGGACGAATTGTTTCATCAAACACTTGATGTGTATAAAAACAAACCATTAGAGGCAAACTTTTTCACAAAAAAAATTGCATTCAATTTAATACCACATATTGATGATTTTTTAGATAATGGAGATACAAAAGAAGAAAATAAGATGATTGAGGAAACCCAAAAAATTTTAAAGGCTAAAATAGATATTTTTTCTACATGCGTCAGAGTCCCAGTGTTTGTTGGACATGGAGAATCAGTGTTTATTGAAACAGAAAAAAAAATAAACTTCAAAAAAGTAATATCCGCCATGAAAAAATTCCCTGGCCTAAGTATAGTGAATGAAAGTATTGACGGTGGATATGTAACACCAGACGAATCGGCAGGAGAAGATAATGTATTTGTTAGCAGAATTAGAATAAAAGATGAAAAAAAAATGGGAATGTGGGTTGTTGCTGATAATTTAAGAAAAGGTGCAGCATTAAACACTGTACAAATAGCCGAATTATTAATAAAAAAATACTTAAAAAAATGAAAAATTTTAAGAGTAGATATTTTGAAGACTATAATCACGGAGAAGTGATTAAACACAGTGTTCCGAGAACAATCACTGATGGTGATGTTTCTATATATCTTTCAACAACTGGAAGTAGGTTTGCCCTAAATTATTCAAATAAATTTTCCCAAGACTTAGGATTTAAAAAACAACCCATTGACGATATTTTACTGTTTCATATGGTGTTTGGGAGAACTGTTCCTGATCTTTCACTTAATGCAATAGCAAATTTGGGTTATGCTGCTGTGAAGTTTTATAAACCTGTTTTTGTTGGAGATACAGTAACAGCAGAGTCTGAAATCATTGGATTAAAAGAAAATTCTAATGGTAAAACAGGAACTGTTTATGTTAAGTCAGTTGGAACTAACCAAAATGGAGAAATAGTATTAAGTTACTATCGATGGTTGATGATGAGAAAAAAACAAACAGGTATGATTGGCTCTTTTAAAAATATTGTACCAAATCTACCTAAGGAGCTAGACGAAAAAGAGTTTGAAATCCCATTATCTTTTAATTCAGAAAAATGGTCTCCTGAAATAACAGGAAGTGAGTTTTTTTTTGATGATTTTGTTGAGGGTGAAGAAATTCACCACCTTGATGGACAAACAATTGAGGAAGCAGAGCACCAAATTGCTACAAGACTTTACCAAAATAATGCTAGAG
>CACIYM010000042.1 GCA_902590895.1 uncultured Alphaproteobacteria bacterium | reverse complement strand
AAGAGATCATCTTAGTGCAATAAAACAATTTGGGCCAACACCATTACACAGGAAAAGTTTTTTAAAAAATTTAATTACACAATAGATATCGGTAGATTTATATTTACCTGAAGACCTCCAAGTTCTTTTGACTTTTCCAACCAAACTTTGCCTTTGTAAACTTCAACAATATCTTTCACTATATTAAGTCCCAACCCAGTACCCTGAGTTTGCTCGTCAAGTCTAAAGCCTCTAGCGAAAACCTCATTCATTTTTTTTGCTGGAAGTCCTTCTCCGTCATCAGAAATCTGAATTATAACCTCAACATCTGATACTTTAATAATGGATATCCTGATTCTTGATTTTCCATATTTACAACCATTTTCTAAAATATTTCCAATAACTTCTTCCATATCTTCAAGGCTTCCATAGACGAAAAACTCCTTTAAATTATTAGGAAAATCAATTTTTATGCCCGGATAAATTTTATCAAAAATCTTAATCATTTTTTTTAAAAATTGCATAAAGGCTATCTTTGACTTAACATTTTTTCCAACCGCTTGGAGATGGGCTTTCTTCAAATACCTATCGATATGCTTTTGCATCAAAACTATCTGTGTTTTTAAAACACTATTATGATCACTGCCTATTTCGTTAGAAATTACAGCAAGTGGTGTTTTTAGAACATGAGCAAGATTTCCAACATGAGTTTTTGCTCTTTCAACAATTTTTTCGTTGTGCTCTAGCAACTCATTTATTTCAGTAGCTAATGGCTGAACCTCAAGTGGATATTGAGCCTCTAATTTGGTTTTGTCACCATTTCTAATCTTAAACAATGCTTGTTTGATTTTATTCAAAGGTAATAAGCCATAATTCACTTGTAAGAATACTGCAATCATAAGACCTACGCCCAGAACAACAAGAGTTACCAATAGAGTATCATTAAACTTTTTAATATTATCCATGTATTCTTTTGTATCTCCAGATACTAAGAAATTAATTGGATTAGATAATCCAGGAAATGAAATTTGTCTTTCAACAATATGAAGTTTCTTACTTTCAATTACAGTGTCAATGGTATTTTCAATTGTCACAGAATCCCTGAATTGTGATCTTCCACCTATTAATCTTTTATCAGAAGTAAAAACTTGATCCCACATAGACCTTGATCTGCTGACAGTTTGTGCTCCATTATTAACCTGCCAATACCAACCAGAGTAAGGTTGAAAGAATCTTGGGTCTCCAATTGAGCTTACCACAGTAATACTGTCTGAGGAATCAACTCTACTAGCACCAATTAAAGTTTCAAGAAGAAGATTAAGCCTATCATCAAAGGCTGCAAAATTTGATTTTTTATTTAAGTCTGATAATAGGAGTCCTGCTGCTAAAAGAGTCAAGATAATCCAAACTGTCGCACTAAAGAAAAGCCTTACTGCAAGAGAGTTCATTTTATTCCTTATCTACAGACAATCTATAACCGTAGCCTCTTTCAGTTTTAATAAGATTCATTCCTAACTTTTTTCTTAATCTTCCTATAAAAACCTCTATCGTATTTGAATCTCTGTCAAAATCTTGATCATAAATATGCTCAACTAATTCAGTTCTTGTAATTACTTTTTCTTGATGATGTAGAAAGTATTCAATAATTTTATATTCATGAGAAGTAAGTTTTAATTTAGTCCCATTCAAAAAAACTTTATTGGATTTTGTATCAATCTTAAGAGGACCACAAGCTATATCCGAGGAGGCATGTCCGGCAGATCTTCTTATTAACGCTCTTAACCTTGCAAGCAACTCCTCCATTTGAAAAGGTTTGGTAACGTAATCATCAGCACCAGCATCAAAACCAGAGACTTTGTCACTCCACTGATCTCTTGCAGTAAGAATTAAAACAGGGAAGTTTTTTTTATCTTTACGCCATTTCTCAAGGACAGAGATACCATCAACTTTTGGCAAACCTAAGTCAAGAACAACAGCATCATATGGTTCAGTATCGCCAAGAAAATGACCCTCTTCACCATCGTTTGCGGAATCGACTGAATAACCACTATCTTCTAATGATTGTTTTATCTGATTTTTTAAATTTGGATCATCTTCGATCACTAATATTCTCATTAGTTACCTCCTGATTGAACTGAAAGGATTGTTGACGTCCCAGCATCAACCCTTAACTGTTTTACATTGTTATCAACTCCAATTATCATAATATCATATACCCACCCAAAAAGACCTTTTTCGTTGTCCTTTAAGTTTATTGAAATTATTCTACCTCCAAATTCAGTTCCTACTTTTTTTAAAATTTCGTCAAGTGGTAAAATCTCTCCTTCATTAACTGCTCTAATAGCCTTTTCATGATCTCTTTCTGAGTTTGATAAGTCACTTTCATTGGCTAGTAAAGTAAAAAAATTAAAAAAATAAAATATTAAAAAAAATTTTACGATGTACA
>CACIYM010000041.1 GCA_902590895.1 uncultured Alphaproteobacteria bacterium | reverse complement strand
CCTAAATATTATTTTAACTTAAAATTAACAAGGAGTAAATATGTCTAAGTTATTAACAATTTTATCTCTTTCATTCATGTTTAGTATCGTAAGCGTGGATGCCAACGCTAATCACTGCGGTGGTGGTCACAAAGAAATCAAAGATACAAAAGACACATCGACTGATGAAGATTCGAAAGAGGCAAAAAACTAGTATTGTGCAGAGGCTAATCCCTCTGCATAATTCCAAATATGATCAACACAAGACAAGATGCCGTTCATAAATTAAGATCCTTTATTAAAAATGGCCTAAACACATACAGCTCCCAGAGAAATTTTGATTTAGGACCACAAAACCGAACAAATGTTTCAAACCTTTCTCCATTTATAAGAAAAAGAATATTACACGAAGAAGAAGTTTTAAATGAATGTTTAAAAGTAAAAAAATACGAGCACATTGAAAAATTTATTCAAGAAGTATTTTGGAGGACGTATTGGAAAGGCTGGCTTGAAGGAAGATCCGAAGTTTGGGAAAAGTACAAAATGTCACTAAACGAATTGGTTGAACAGCATAAATTTGGTATTAGAAAAAAAAACTATGATGATGCAGTGAATGCAAGAACAGGTATTGATTGCTTTGATTTTTGGGTGAATGAACTAATTGAATTCGGGTATTTACATAACCACTCGAGAATGTGGTTTGCTAGTATTTGGATACATACACTTAATTTACCTTGGCAGTTGGGGGCAAATTTCTTTTTAAAGCATTTGCTTGATGGCGATCCTGCCTCAAATACCCTGTCTTGGAGATGGGTTGCCGGACTTCATACCCAAGGCAAAAGTTATTTAGCCAATGAAGATAACATCAATAAATTTACTCAAAATAGGTTTAAAAATAAGAAAAACTTATCCTTAAAACCAAAGATTTTTGATTATGATTTTTATGAATACAAACCAAGAGGTTTCGAAACATTTGATAAAAAGTTAGAAAACAATACCATCCTTATAAATTTAAATAACATTAGCTATAACAAAAAAACTTTTGACATTTATCTCAACAACAATATTTGTTTGATTGAAAATATGGTTAAAAATGACAACAGCGAGGTGGTCGAAGCATTTAATAAAAAGGCATTAGAAGACCATATTTCAATACTGAGGGAAAAAAATGCGAAATTAAAAATTTTTAAAGATGTTTCCGATTTCATCAACTATTTAAACAAAAATAATTGTGATCAAATCTTTACTTTTTATCCCAGCATAGGAAGACAAAAGGATTTTCTTGATTGTATAGCTAAAGTAAATAATTTGATTTTGACATTTATCTATGATGACTTTGATCAAATGTGCTGGCCCTACGCTTCATCAGGTTTCTTTAAATTTAAAAAAAAAATTCCTTTTTTTCTCAATAAAGTCAATAATAATTAATTGCAGTTTTTATCAAATTGTTTTTCTTTTTTTCTTAAAGGCATTTGATCTATGAATGTAAAATATTGGTCAAGACTTTGGATTTCATTATTTGAAAATTTTAAAAAACCGTCAAGTCCAACAATAGAAACCTTGCTGGGTAAAATATATGTGATAGAACTCTCTTTTTGATTATTTTTTAGATAAAAATATTCATTATTTTTTTTATACAAGAATACAATTTTTCTATTTTCAATTTCGCATTTTTTTTGTTCAATTTCTTTTTTTAATTTCAAAGCTTCACTTTTTGAAATATTCATAAACACAACCCTTTTTTCACCAAAGAAAATAGAGTTCTCTAAATAATTTATAGGCAGTCTTGGGTGATGATGAATTGGTAACACTTCTTCAAAAGAAGAAAAAAGACAAACAAAAAATACAAATAAACAATTCTTTTTTAAATTCATTACTAATATAATAAACTTATAGGAATAAAATTAAATGAAATAAAAAATTGAAAAAAAATAGATTAATTATTTTTGCTATCATAATGTCATTTTGTACAAGTACAACAGTTTCGGCTATTCTTATAATTATGAACTCAGACTTAAATAATTTTTTTTCTGAATGGCTCAAAAGATTTTTAATTTCATGGCCTACCGTCTTTTTTTGTATAATTTTTTTTGTTCCATTGATAAACAAACTACTTGATAAGCATATGCGAGAATGAATTGAATTCCATTTGTAAATCTACTATATTTAATGATGTGCAACTAAACTGGGGAGGTGTTGCCTCTGGAAAATTATTCTATACAAGCTAAAAATTTGCTTGAAAGCATAGTCCAAGATTACGAATCTGTTTTAGGCAGTATTCATCAAGATATTTTTTATCTTAGCGAAATTAAAAAAATAAGATTGTCTATAAACAGTAGAATCAGAAAAATTACTGATCTAGCCGAAATAAAAAATGATCACCAAGATAGTTTCTTCACGATTATAGTTTTTAATGAAGACTATTATGAGATATTGAATGAAGAATTACAAAACTTAGAGCTTGATACTAAAAAAGAAGGTCAATTTATTAAAGTTTTTAAAAAAGAATTAACTTATAATCAACTTATGTCTATCGTTGATGATATTGAAAAAATAAAAAATAAAACATTAACTAAATGCTCTAAAGCTAAATCTGAACCAGTTATAAGAGCTAGGACAGCATTAGAAAATGAATTTATAGAACCGGCAATTTCAAGAGAAACTTTTAATCAATGCGAAATTCTTCAAAAAAAAGCAACTGATATTATAGATTTAATTACACAAAAAAAGATTAAAGAAATTTT
>CACIYM010000040.1 GCA_902590895.1 uncultured Alphaproteobacteria bacterium | reverse complement strand
AATGTTTTGCTTTGTCCAAACAATCATTTTTGACATTATATTTTTTCATTTTCTCAATTACATGAGAAAAGTCATTTCTATTCAGCTTTTCTTTATTAACTAAATACTTCAGTAATTGTTTCTCTTTATCGTTACTTCTTTTGTACAAAAGAATTATAGGTAGTGTCATTTTTCCTTCGTTAAAGTCGTTTCCTATTTCTTTTCCAAAGACTTTTTCTTCTGAAAAGTAATCTAGCGTGTCGTCAATAATCTGAAAACATACACCTAAGTATATACCAAAATCTTTTAATGAATTTTTAATTTCTATAGAAATTTCGCTTATTTCAGAACTCAATTGACAAGCAGCAGAGAATAATTCTGCTGTTTTACATTTAATTATTTCTAAATATTCCGATTCACTTGTTTCAAGTTTTCTTACTGACATCAACTGTTTGACTTCTCCAAAAGATATTTTTTCTGAAGCTCTAGAAATAATTTCAATGCATTTAAGAGACCCATCTGAAATCAGAATTCTAAAGGCTTTACTAAGTAAAAAGTCACCAACAAGGATACTCGATTTGTTTCCCCAAAGAAAGTTTGCAGTTTTTTTCCCCCTTCTTTTCTTACTATTATCAACAACGTCGTCGTGAAGAAGTGTTGCAGTATGGATGTATTCTATAACTGATGCTAAGATAATGTGTCTACTACCAGAATAACCACAGAGTTTTGCAATTGCCAGAGTTAATAGTGGTCTTATCCTTTTGCCCCCAGAATTAATTATGTGATTTGATAACTCTGATACAAGTGAAGAAGTGTTTGTTAGGTTATCTAAAACTAATTTGTTTACAGAGTTTAAGTCTTCTTGAAGCCAGTAAACAAAATCTTTAAAACCGTCTCCTTTAGAATTTTTATTTATTTTAATTACAGTCATTTTTTACTTTAGTTTATAAATTTTTATTTGGTATGTAATTTTATGATTAATATTAATATATTGTAAAAGTATTTATATGATTTAGTTATATTTAACATGTTAACATTTCAAGATATTATTACTAATCTTCAAAAGTATTGGACACAAAAAGGCTGTTTGCTACTACAGCCCTATGACATGGAAATGGGAGCAGCAACCTTCAACCCCTTCATAGCATTAAAAACTTTAGGTGATAGGCCATGGCAAACTTGTTTTGTTCAAGGTTGTAGGCGACCCAGTGATGGGAGATATGGTAAAAATCCTAACAGGCTTCAACATTATTACCAGTTCCAAGTTTTAATTAAGCCAAGCCCTTCAGATTCTCAAGAGTTATACTTGAAAAGCTTGGAAAGTGTTAATATTGATCCTAAAACAAATGACATAAAATTTATTGAGGATGATTGGGAGAGTCCAACTTTAGGTGCTGCCGGACTTGGATGGGAAGTTCAATGCAATGGAATGGAAATTAGTCAATTTACATATTTTCAACAAATTGGTGGCTATGAATGTAGACCCGTTAGTTTAGAATTAACTTATGGTTTAGAGAGATTAGCGATGTTTGTTCAAAATGTTGATAATATATTTGAAATTATTTGGGATAACAATGGAACGAAGTATGGCGATGTTTTTAAAAAAAATGAGGAAGATCAATCATATTATAATTTTATGTATGCCTCTGAAAAAGATTTATATCAAACATTTCAAAATTTAGAAATAAATGCTGAAAAACTAGTTGAAAAAAAACTAGTTATACCAGCTTATGAATTGTGTATTAAGGCAAGTCATTGTTTTAATCTTTTGGACTCAAGAGGTGTTATTTCTGTAAACGAAAGACAAGCATATATTTTAAGAATACGTTCACTTGTTCAAAAATGTTGTCAAATTATGGTTGAAAAATCATGAATGAATTTTTACTAGAAATATATGGAGAAGAGATTCCTACTTCAGCTCAAGCTATAGCCAAAAATGATCTAAAAGATTTATTTATAATTTTTCTGAAAAATGAAAAGATTAATTTTTCTTCAATTGAAACTTTTGCCACTGCAAGAAGAATTACTGTTATTATTAAGGGTTTAAGAAATAATGAAGTTAAGCTAACAAAAGAAATTCGTGGTCCTAGCACTTCGGCAGAGAAAAAAGCCATTGAAGGATTTCTAAAATCTCAAGGTATAAAATATGAAAGACTTTTGTTTAAAAAAACAGTCAAAGGAAAAGAGTACTTTTTCTTTGAAAAAAAAATTAAGCAACAAAGCTTAATAGAACTCTTTAAGTCTGAAATATTTTCAATTTTGTCTTCAATCAAATGGAAAAAATCAATGAGGTGGTCGTCATTTAATGAAAAATGGTCACGGCCTATAAAAAGTATTTTGTGTATTTTGAATGAGAAAATAATTAATTTCGATTATGCTGGTGTCAGTTCTGGTAATTTTACCTATGGTAACTATTATTATTCTCAAAAGAAAATTAAATGTACTAATTCAAATAGTTATAAAAAAGTACTCAGAAAAAATTTCGTTCTTCTCGATAAAAAAGAAAGAATTAAAAAAATTCAGGTTGAGCTCGAGAAATTTTGTGAAAAAAATAAATTAAAACTTAATTATAACCAGGAGCTAATGTCAAGAGTGTCCGATTCTGTTGAATGGCCAAATGTGTTTTTCGGATCATTTAGTGAAAATTTTTTCGATTTACCTGATTTCTTGATAACAACAATATTATCGGAAAAGCAAGATAACTTTTCTTTTAAAAAAAAAAATGGGGTGTTAAGTAATTCTTTTGGCTTTGTATCAAATTTATAAAAAAAAAAAAAAAAAATTTAATTAATGGAAATCAAAATGTACTTAAAGCAAGGTTTAAAGATGCAAAATTTTTTATAGAAGAAGACAAAAAAGTTAAACTTTCAGAAAGATTAAAAAAATTATCTTCTATTGTTTTTTACAATGACTTAGGGACCTTATTAGAAAGATCTGCAAGAATTCAAAAATTATGTTTAAAAATATCTCAGTTACTTGAACTGGATATTAGCGAAAATATTAATAATTTACTTTATTCTAATGTAGATTTGACTACAGAATTGGTAAGAGAATATCCTTCTTTACAGGGTCAAGTTGGTGGTTTTTATGCTAGACTTTTTGGTGTCAATGAAAAATGCTGTAATGCTTTCTCTACACAGTATGAATTTTCAAAAAAAAATATTGAGGATGATCTAAGCTTTGTATTGTCTTTGTCGCAAAAGATAGATAGTTTATTTGGTTTTTTTGCGTCCGATAGAAAAGTATCAGGTTCGGGTGATCCTTTTGGAGTAAGAAGGATGGCTTTATCAATAATAAATACGCTAATTGACAAAAAAAAAATTCTTAGTTTCTCTTTTATTTTTGAAGTTCTAATTGAAATTTACCAGAGTCAAAATATTGAAATTAATTTCAATAAATTAAAAGTAATAGAATTTTTAAATAAAAGATTTG
>CACIYM010000039.1 GCA_902590895.1 uncultured Alphaproteobacteria bacterium | reverse complement strand
GGCACAAAAAAATCGGTCAAGTGATTGCACTTAACAATCATGGAGCAGGTGATTATCTTGAAATAGCTGGGCAAGAAAAAGAGATACTAGTCCCATATAATTTTGATCATATAATGAAAATTGATATAAAAGAAAAAAAAATATTTTTAAACCCTGATTATTATGATTTTTAAAATACTCACATTATTTCCAGAGATTTTTCCAGGGCCCTTGAAACATTCAATAATTGGAAAAGCATTAGAAAAAAAAAAGTTTAAGATAAAAACTATCGATATCAGAAATTTCGCTAAAAACCCATCCAAAAATGTTGATGACAAACCATATGGAGGAGGGGCAGGAATGATAATTAAACCAGATGTTCTTCAACGAGCTCTAAATTATGCAAAAAAAGGAGTACAAAAAAAAAATAAGGTAATTATTTTATCAGCTAATGGAAAAAGATTTAATCAAAAATTAGCAAAAAAAATTATTCAAAACGAAGAGCTGTTGATAATTTGCGGTCGTTACGAGGGTGTTGATCAAAGATTTATTGATTCAAATTCAATTGAAGAAATTTCTATTGGTGATTATGTGCTGTCTGGTGGAGAAATTCCCGCATTAATTTTAATTGATACTTGCGTAAGACTGATTCCTGAAGTATTAGGTAATAGTAATAGTTTAAATTCTGAGAGTTTTGATAACCACTTACTTGAATATCCTCAGTATACAAAACCTTATAAATGGAAAACGTTAAAAGTTCCTGATATATTGTTAAGTGGTAACCATAAGAAAATTTCAGATTGGAGATTGAAAAAGTCAATAGAAAAAACTAAAAAGGAAAGACCTGATTTATTTAAGCTATATTTAGAAAAAAAGTAGAGGAAATTATGAACACATTAGAAAGTTATGAAAAAAAACAATTGGAAAGTCTTTCATCTGGAAAATCATACCCAAGCTTTAGTGCTGGTGATACTGTAAAAGTACATTTAAAGGTTAAAGAAGGCGAAAAAGAACGCATACAGGTCTTTGAAGGCGTTTGTATTGCCAAAAAAAATGCAGGACTTAATTCATCATTCACTGTACGAAAGATTTCTTATGGAGAAGGGATAGAGAGGGTTCTTCCACTATTTTCCCCTCAAATTGACAAAATAGAATTAGTAAAAAGCGGTAGTGTCAGAAGATCAAAGCTCTACTATTTAAGAGAAAGAAGTGGTAAATCTGCGAGAATTGCAGAAAAAAATATTTTTAATAAAATTGATAATGAAGACGTAAAAGTAAATAAACAAGAACAACCGAATACTAACTTACAAAACAAAAGCGATGGTACTAAAAATAAACAAACAAAAGAAATTACAGCTAGTCAACAAAGCAAAAATGAAGAAACAAACACTAGCGAAAAAGTTGGCCAATCAAAATCTGAGGATCAGAAAACTTAGCACAGTTTTTTAAAAATACTTTAAGTTATGAAACCTCAAACCATTTTTGATAAAATTTGGAGTAGTCACATCGTAGACCAAAACCCTAGTGGTGAGTGTCTTCTTTATATTGATAGACATCTTATTCATGAAGTTACTAGTCCTCAGGCATTTGAGGGACTTAAAAATAACAAAAGAAAAGTCAGAAAACCCTTAATGACTTTGGCAGTACCAGACCATAATGTTCCAACAACTGAGAGAAGATTTGGGATCACTGACAATGAATCAAGAATTCAAGTTGAAAAATTAATTGAAAATTGCAGAGAATTTGGCATTCCTTTTTTTCCAATTGAAGATCTACGCCAAGGAATAGTTCATATAATTGGGCCAGAACAAGGGTTTACCTTACCTGGAACAACTCTTGTGTGTGGTGATTCTCATACCTCAACACATGGAGCATTTGGTTCTTTAGCTTTTGGAATTGGAACATCAGAGGTCGAGCACGTTTTATCAACACAAACTTTGATATTAAAACCTGCCAAGAACTATTTAATTAATTTTGTTGGTGAGCTTAAAAAAGGGATCACCGCCAAAGATGTTATTCTTCATCTGATAGGAAAAATTGGAACAGCTGGAGGTACAGGATTTGTTTTTGAATATGCAGGTAAAGTAATAGAAAACTTTTCCATGGAAGAACGAATGACAATCTGTAACATGTCAATTGAAGCAGGCGCAAGAGCAGGACTTATAGCCCCAGATAATAAAACTTTTGAATATCTCAAAGATAAGCCTTTATCTCCAAAAGGAGAAGAATGGGATAAAGCGGTGGAGTATTGGAAAACTCTTAAGTCTGATAAAAATGCTCATTTTGACAAAAAAATTGATATCATCGCTTCCTCCATTGAACCACAAGTGACTTGGGGAACCAGTCCAGAAGATGTTGTATCTATAACCGCAAGCGTTCCAGACCCTGCAAAAATAAAAAGTACCGATAAAAGGCAATCAGCTGAAAGAGCATTAGATTATATGGGTTTAGAACCAGGTCAAAAAATGTGTAATATAGATATTAATACAGTTTTTATAGGGTCATGTACTAATGGTAGAATAGAAGATCTAAGAAAAGCTGCAGAAATATTAAATGGAAGAAAAATAAACAAAAAAGTTAGAGCATTCGTTGTCCCAGGCTCCGGCTTAGTAAAAAAACAAGCAGAGGAGGAGGGATTAGACAAAATATTTGTGTCATCTGGTTTTGAATGGAGAGAACCAGGTTGTTCAATGTGTCTTGCGATGAACGCGGATAAATTACAACCACATGAAAGATGTGCATCCACTTCAAATAGAAACTTTGAGGGTCGACAAGGAAGAGGTGGAAGAACTCATCTTTTAAGTCCTGAAATGGCTGCTGCTGCTGCTATTAAAGGAAAATTATTTGATGTGAGAAAATTGTAAAATGGAAAAGTTTTCAAAATTAGCAGGTATTGTTGCATGTATAGAATTATCAAATATTGACACAGATATGATTATTCCTAAACAATTCTTAAAAACAATAAAAAGAAGTGGTTTAGGTAAAGGATTATTTTATGAAATGAGATTTGATGAAAATGAAAAATTAATCCCTGAATTTATTTTAAACAAAAGTCCATACAACGAATCAAAAATTTTAGTCGCTCTTGATAATTTCGGATGTGGTTCATCGAGAGAACATGCTCCTTGGGCATTAACAGATTTTGGAATCAAAGTTATTCTTGCTAAAAGTTTTGCAGATATATTCTACAACAATTGTTTTAAAAACGGAATATTACCCATAAAACTATTAGGAGAAGAAATTGAAAAGATAATAAATTTTTCAAAAAATAAATTTCTAGAGCTTGAAATTAACCTAAAAAAACAAACAATCAAAGGATCTGAAATTAATCTTTCTTTTGAAATTGATGAATATAAAAAAAAATGTCTGTTAAACGGATGGGATGACATAGACTTGACACTTAAAAAAGAAAATTTAATTTCTGAGTTTGAAATAAAAAATAATGAGAGTTGGTTGGAACCAAGAAGAAATGAATAATGTCTTTAATATATCTTTGCTCCCAGAAAATGTTGGTGCAGCATGTCTGCCAGAATGGATGGCTAATATCGGTTGAAGCCCTAAAGATTTTAGAATGGTTCGGTGAAAATACTGATTTAAAAATTAATGTCAAAGAAGAATTAGTAGGAGGCATTTCAGTTGACGAATATGATTCACCACTAACAAAT
>CACIYM010000038.1 GCA_902590895.1 uncultured Alphaproteobacteria bacterium | reverse complement strand
CTTTTCTCTTGATAACTTTATTCCAGTTATAAAAAATAAGTTAAGTATAGTACATAATTTCTTTAAGAATAAGTGGTATGTTGACGAAATATATCAAAAAACATTTGTTTTTGGTGCATTTTATCTTGGTAAAGGTTTTTGGAAATCTGTTGATAGAGACCTTATAGATAACTTGGGGCCGAATGGAATGAGTAAATTTGTAAGTTCTATTGGCCTTATCGTTTCAAAAATGCAATCTGGCTATTTATATCATTACGTTTTATCAATAATTATAGGACTAACATTGTTAATTAGCTTGTATACTTATATCCTCTGATGTTAAACCTACCTATTTTACCAATTTTAATTTCTATACCTATAATTGGTCTGATTTTTATTTTGTTATCATCAGAAAATGATGAGTTTGCTCTTCAGTCCAAAAGATCAGCGTTGTGGACATCAATAAGTAATTTTATTCTCTCCTTATATCTTCCTTTTAATTTTGATAAGACTATTCCGCATTTCCAATTTGTAAATTCTTTTGGGTGGTTTAACAGTGATAATTTAAAATTTTCTCTGGGAGTTGATGGACTTTCTATGCCTTTCATAGTGTTATCAACTTTTTTAATTTTGCTTTGTGTAATTTTTCTTTATCCCCAAAAAAAAAAAAATATGAGAATGTATTTAGCTTCTTTTATTTTACTTGAATCATTTTTGATTGGTACATTTAGTTCTATAGATCTATTTTCTTTTTATATATTTTTTGAGTCTATTCTGATTCCAATGTATTTGATTATAGGTTTCTGGGGTGGGGAAAGAAGAATTTACTCAGCGTATAAGTTTTTTTTGTATACCTTACTTGGATCAGTACTAATGTTGTTGGCAATAATTTTTTTATACCAAGAATTTGGAACAACCAGTATTCCGAGGTTATTCGACTTTTCCCTTCCTTTTTATATTCAAGTTTGGTTGTGGTTAGCATTTTTTGCATCTTTCGCTGTAAAAATTCCGATGTGGCCGTTTCACACTTGGCTTCCTGACGCACATGTTGAGGCTCCTACTGAGGGGTCTGTAATTCTTGCAGGAATCTTACTAAAGTTAGGTGGCTATGGTTTTATAAGGTTTAATCTTTCTATTCTTCCAGATGCGTCAATTTTTTTCACCCCTTTTATTTATTTTTTATCCGTTATCGCCATTCTTTATACTTCTTTAATAGCCCTGGTTCAGGAGGATATGAAAAAACTTATAGCTTATTCCTCTGTAGCACATATGGGATTTGTTACATTAGGAATATTCTCTTCAAATCTGCAAGGGTTACATGGTGCAATAATACAAATGATCTCTCACGGAATAATTTCTGCTGCATTATTTTTCAGTATAGGCTCTATTTATAACAGATATAAAACAAAAGAAATAAATTTTTTCGGAGGTTTAGGACACAAAATGTCAAAATTCTCTGTTTTTTTTCTTATTTTTACTTTGGGAGCAATCGGATTTCCAGGAACTTCGGGGTTTATTGGAGAATATCTAACACTTTTATCGGTTTACAGTAAAAGTACATTAGTTGCTTTTTTGTCAGCTACTGGGGTAATCCTCGCAGCATCCTATATGTTAATTTTGTATAAACGAGTTTTTTTAGGTGTTGTTAACGAAAGAATAGAGAGAAAAACTGAGAGGTTAAATTTCTTTGAGATATTGACCTACTCGATATTAGCAGTTGTAATTTTTATTTTTGGAATTAAACCTAATTTAATACTTGATTACACATCATCTTCACTTGAAAGGATAATAAAATTGTATCCCATATCAATTTTTTAAAGGACCAAAGTTGTGATTAATATTCCTGAAGTTTTTATGTCTATAGGATTTCTAATAATTCTGATGATTTCAGTTTTTGTAAAAAAAAATCAAAACATCGTTCTTGGTTATTTATCTTTACTTCTTATTTTTCTAACTCAATTTTTTGTTCTTAAAGATATTTTTCTTTTTGAGGAAATTTTTAATAATTTTTTTGTAATTGACTCATTTGGCTCTTTTCTTAAGTCAGTAATCTTAATTTGTGCAGGTTTTGTAATTTATTTCTATTTAATTGTGAAAAATGATTCATCTCTAAATCGCCCAGAATTTTCTATGATAATATTGATTTCCATAATTGGAATGATGTTAATGGTATCATCTAATGATTTGTTGTCATTGTTTGTTTCTATTGAATTGCAAAGTTTAGCATTGTATATATTGGTTTCGTTTTCAAAGGAAGATTTTAACTCATCTGAAGCTGGTGTGAAATACTTTGTTATAGGAAGTCTCTCTACATGTATTTTCCTTTTTGGATCGAGTTTAATTTACGGTTTAGTTGGATCAACAAATTTTTCAGAGATAAGTCAATTTATGTCAGATCAATATTCTGTACCCTTATTGTTAGTTGTAGGTTTAATATTTATCCTTGTATCTTTATCCTTAAAAATTTCTGCAGCTCCCTTTCATATGTGGACACCTGATGTTTATCAGGGATCTCCATCGTTGGTAACTGCTTTTTTATCAACAGCACCCAAAATAGCTGTGTTTGGTGTTTTGATAAGAGTCTTAGTTTATCCTTTTGGTGAAATTATTGTAGATTGGGGTAAAATACTTATCATTCTTTCAATCTTTTCTATGCTAATTGGTTCTTTAGGAGCTTTAAGACAAGATGATTTAAAAAGATTAATGGCATACAGTACAATTAATCATATAGGCTTTATTTTAATGGGATTGGTTCCTGGATCTGAGGATGGGATCACAGCTATTTGTATATATTTAATATTTTACATAACTATGAATCTTGGTGTTTTCCTTTTCATTCTTAATATGAAAAGAGACCAACTAAATGTGACAAAGATTAAAGATCTATCTGGCCTTTACAAAACTGAACCACTTATTGCAGGTTGTTTAGCTTTACTTTTTTTTTCAATGGCCGGTATTCCTCCATTAGCTGGTTTTATTGGTAAACTTTTAATTTTGAATATTGTTATTGATAATAATTTATTTTTTCTGGCAATTATTGCTGTAATAACATCAGTAATATCAGCTTTCTATTATATAAGGTTGGTTAAATCAATGTTTTTTGATTCTCCTACTGAAGAATTAGATTTACTCACAAATTCTCAGTCCAAATTATTGTTATCAATTTTTGGATTGTTTAATTTATCAGTAATCTTTTACCCACAATTCTTTTTGAATTTATGTGCATCAATTACACTGTCACTTTTTGCATTAAGATAGAATGACAGATTTTTTATTTGAATTTTATTTCTATAAAACATTAATAAATACAAATGATGAACTAAAAAAAATAAGTCAATTTTCAAAAAAAAAAAAGAATAATATTGCTCTATTCTCCTCACAACAAACCATGGGTAAAGGAAGAATAAACAGAAAATGGATAAGCAAAAAAGGTGATTTAACATGTTCCTTTTTAATCAATATAGATTTCAAATTAAAAGAAATTGGAAAAATTAATTTGTGGTTTAGCTACATTCTTCTTTCTTTATTGAATAAAAAATTTCCAAAACAAAAATTTAAGATTAAATGGCCAAATGATATTTATTTAGGGGATAGGAAACTTGCTGGTATATTAATTGAAACAGTTATTCTAAAAAATAAAATTCAAAATTTAATTATTGGCTTAGGATTAAATTTTGTTTCAAGT
>CACIYM010000037.1 GCA_902590895.1 uncultured Alphaproteobacteria bacterium | reverse complement strand
ATGAAAGAATCCTTAGATCTGTTTTTAATCAAAAGTTAAATGAAGAAGGAAATATTATCAATATTGATAAAGACGAGGGACTAGCCATCAGTTTAGTAACCGATATTTTCGAACCCAAACAACTAAGCTTTGAAGATTCAAAAACTATTGTTAAAGAGGAGTTAGTTGCAAAACTTCAATTTGAAAAAGCAATGAAAACAGCCGAAAGTATTAAAAAAAGTGTTGAAAATGGCGAAAAGTTTCAAGATATAGCTATTCAAAATAAAGTTGAATTGAAGGGTGTTAAGCCTTTCTCAAGAATTTTACCTGATAGCAGCCAACTCCCTATTCCATTAATAAGTAAAATTTTTAATTCTAAAATTGGTGATATCAACATTGAACAACGCGGAACTAATGAAATTATTGTAGCAAAAACTGTTGAGATTTTGAACAATTTATCAAAAGATGAAAAGGAAATTAAAGAATTATCAGATAAAATTAAAGACGACCTAACTATAGACTTGCTAGCTCAATTTTCAGAGGCATTGCGAAAAAAATATAAAATTACTATCAATGATGATGTAATAAATCAATTAAACTAATTCTAAATGGATATTTTAAAGCCTGATTTTGATTTATTTAAAAAAAAATACAAATTAGGCAAAAGACAAATCTTATATACTTCTTTGGCTGCTGATGTTCATACCCCAGTTTCATCACTTATAAAGTTGGAAAAAGAAGATTACACTTTTTTATTTGAATCAGTGGAAAAGGGAAGTCAAAAGGGAAGATATTCTGTTATAGGTCTTAAACCTGACTTGATATGGGAGTGTAGAAATAATAATTGTAAGATCACAGACAAAACTTTAAAAAAAAATTATTATGTAAATGATATTTCACCTTTAAATAGTTTAAGAAATCTAATTAAAAGTAACAAATTAAAAATACCAAACCAAATTCCTTCCATATCTTCTGGTCTTTTCGGTTACATGGGATATGAAATGATACAATATTTTGAAAAGGTAATTTTATCAAAAAAAAATAATCTTGAATTACCAGACTCTATATTTATAAGACCGTCAATTACTTTAGTTTTTGATAATGTAAATGATAAACTTTTTATCACTAGAACTGTTTCTCCTAATGGAAAAGATCCAGTTCAGTCTTTTAATAAAGCAAAAAAAGACATTATTAATTTAACAAAAAAAATTAATAAACCTCTAAGTAAAAATTCCTTAGAACTTCAAAGTTTTAAAAAGGGCATGGATATTTTTAAAAATGTTAAATCCAATACTAACTACAAAGATTTTAAAAAAATGGTGGAAAAAGCAAAAAAACTTATTTACGAGGGAGAAATATTTCAAGTTGTACTCTCCAGGATATTCAAAAAAAAAATCAAAAACAAACCTCTTTCAGTATACAGAGCATTGAGACATCTAAACCCTTCACCATACCTTTTTTACATGAGTTTTAAAGATTTTACAATTGTTGGGTCAAGTCCAGAAATTTTAATTAAATTAGACGATAAAAAAGTTACCATTCGTCCAATAGCTGGAACAAGAAAAAGAGGAATGAACAAACATGAAGACGATAAACTAAAGAACGATTTATTAAACGATTCTAAGGAAATATCTGAGCACTTAATGCTATTAGATCTTGGAAGAAATGATATTAGTAGAGTTTCACAACCAGGAACTGTTAAGGTTACCGATAAAATGTATATAGAGTATTTTTCTCATGTAATGCATATAGTTTCTAACATTGAGGCAAAATTAAAAGACAAAAATGATAGCACAGATGTTCTTTTTAGTGGTTTTCCAGCTGGAACTGTAACAGGAGCCCCCAAGATTAGAGCAATTCAGATTATAGAACAGTTAGAAAAGAGTAGGAGAAATGTATACGCTGGTTCTGTTGGATATATTTCTAACAATGGCGACGTTAACACATGTATTGCATTAAGAACTGCGTTAATTAAAAATAATTATATTTATGTTCAAGCAGGTGCTGGTATCGTTGCGGATAGTAAGCCGAAAAACGAATTCAAAGAAACAGAAAATAAAGCTCTTGCTATTCTAACAGCATGTGCATACGCCAATAATTTCAAGTAAATTTTTATGTTAGTATTAATAGATAATTATGATAGTTTCACTTACAATCTAGTTCATTATTTTGAAGAAATAGGTGAAAGAGTGAACGTATTTCGGAATGATGAAGTTAAAACAAAAGATATATTTAATTTAAACCCAGACTATATTGTTATTTCTCCTGGGCCTAGTACACCAAAAAATTCAGGAATCTGTATTGATTTAATAAAAGAAAATGCAAGTTTAAAGAAAGTTAAACCTCTACTGGGGGTTTGCTTAGGTCATCAAGCAATAGCAGAAGCATTTGGAGCTAATGTTATTCAAAGTGGCAAACCTATACACGGTAAAGTTAGTAAAATTAATCATAATAAATCAAATCTATTCAAAAATATTGAAAATCCTTTTAATGCTACAAGATATCATTCTTTGATAGTAGAAAATAAATCGTTACCAAGCACTTTAGAAATAACAGCTACAACAGATGATCAAATTATAATGGCAATTCAACACAAAAAACATCCGATATTTGGTGTTCAATTCCATCCAGAGAGTATAGCAACAAATTTTGGTCATGAATTGTTAAAAAATTTTCTAAGTTTAAAAAAATACTAAAGATTGTAATATTACAACCAAAATTTTAATGATTTAATAATGACAAATTCAATTCAAAATATTTTTGATACACTTATGCGAAAAAAAGACTTAGATGAACGTCAATCAGATTTGCTTGTAAAAAAAATTTTTAATGGAGAAACTGACCCTATTCAAACAGCCATAATACTAACTTTAATGCATCAGAAAGGTGAATCATTTGAGGAAATTTATTCCTTCATAAAGTATCTTAAATCTAAGTCTTTAAAATTGAATTTAAAAGGCAACTTTCTGGACACTTGTGGCACTGGAGGGGATAGTAAAAATAGCTTTAATTTCTCAACTGCAACCTCAATTCTTCTTGCTGCATTTAACATCAAAATCGTTAAACATGGAAATAGAAGTGTTACATCAAAATCAGGAAGTTTTGATGTATTAGAGTCCCTTGGTGTAAAAATTTTGTCAGATCCTAAAAAAATTGAAAAGTTTTTTTTAAGGAATAATATTTGTTTTTTATTTGCACCTTATTTTCATTCAACTTTAAAAAATGTTGCAGACATAAGAAAATCAATTCCATTTAGAACAATCTTTAACCTTCTAGGACCCCTACTTAACCCAGTAAAATTAAGATATCAATTACTTGGAGTAAGTAATGAAAAAAACCTTATTACACATGCTAAATGTTTAAAAAAGATGGACTTAAAAAAAGGATGGGTTGTTTATAATGAAAAAGGTTACGATGAATTAACCACAACTTCTAACAATTTTTTCATTGAAATAAAAAATGGAAAATTAATGCAAAAGAAAATTATTAGTCCCAAATCCCTAGGATTCAAAATTAGAAATGAAAACGAATTAAAAGGGGGATCACCCAAAGAGAATGCTTTTTTAATGAGAAGGCTTTTTGATGGAGAAACTGGTGCAATTAGAGATAATGTGGTTCTTAACACCGCTGCCGCATTAGTTATTTGTGAGAAAGTTAAGTCTATAGAAGAGGGCATAAAATTGGCAGAAAATAAAATTGATTCTGGAGTTGCTCAGAAGAAACTTAAATCATTAGTAGGATAAGCAAATGAATATACTCAAAGAAATATGTTCAAAAAAATCAGATGAAATAAAGTCATTAAAAAAGAAAATAAATTTTGATAAAAACGAAAGTATTCATTGCAGAGGATTTCTCAATTATCTTGTAAAAGAAAATAACGAAAACTTTAATATTATTGCTGAAATCAAAAGAAGCTCTCCAAGTAAAGGAATTATTAGAGAAAATTTTGATATGTTAAAAATAGCAAAGTCTTATGAATCAGCTGGAGCAAAATGTATTTCTATTTTAACTGAAAAAAACTATTTTGGAGGTGACATAACTTACATAAAAAAAGTCAAGAAAGTTTCATCACTTCCTATTCTAAGAAAGGACTTTATAATCGATGAATGGCAAATTTATGAAAGCTTTTATTCTGGTGCTGATTGTATATTATTAATATTGGCAATTTTAAATGATAGAAA
>CACIYM010000036.1 GCA_902590895.1 uncultured Alphaproteobacteria bacterium | reverse complement strand
TTTAAAAAAGTTGAATTGATTGAAAACATGTATGAAAAAAATAAAAATTTAGTTTTAACCCATAGTGAAGATTCATTAATTGATCTAATTTTTTTACTCTACAAAAGTTTTGAAATAGGAGAGGCGGATAAACAAATAATAAAAAAGAATATAGCCGTTCTTGGTTTTTCGGTTAGCAAAGCTATGAAAGAATTTAGGCATGATGCCTTAAGAGAGTTTAATGAAAAGTTCAAGAAAATTGGTTAATGATATTTATCAAAAAAGTTTTTAAGGTCTTGTGTAATCGTTGTATTTAAGTTCGTTAATCTTAAATATGTAGATCTTAAAATTGCTCTAATCAAAATTGATGATTCTTTAAACTCTTTTAGAAGAGTTTCTTTTGGTATCTTTACCGCAGCTGATTTTTCAATTGCGACTGCTGTAACTGTTCTTGGAGTTTCCAATAAAATTGATTGCTCTCCAAATACTTCCTTTGCATTCACGTAACCAACTTTAGTCCCGTTTTCAGACAAAATTTCAACGGCTCCTTCTTCAAGTAAATAAGCAAAATCAGATTGATCTCCAAATTTATATATTACAGTATTAGGTTCCCAAGAAATGTATTCTTCCACAATTAATATCCTTCGATTTATTTTTTACTATTACTAATACTAGCTAATAAAAAATAAAAATCTATAAATTGAAAATTTTAAGTAAATAAATATAATAAAGATATGAGTCAAAATGAATGTGGATGTGGAAGATCACCGACTGGCAAGTGTATTGGCTGGCACAGTCTTAGCGAAGAGGATTATAAAAAGAAACTTCTCGAATACGAACGAAAAGTTAAAGGGAAAAAAAGCAATTAAGTATTAGTAAGGTAAGACAGTTTGCCCCATTAAGAATTTATCAACAGAATGAGCAACCTGACGACCCTCTCTTATTGCCCAAACAACAAGAGATTGTCCTCTTCTCATGTCTCCAGAAACAAATATTTTTTCTAGGTTTGTTTTATAATCTACTTCATTTGCAAGAACATTTCCTCTATCATCAAGCTTAATACCTAGATCTTTTATTAGCTTATCTTTTTTTGGATGAAGGAACCCCATGGCCAGTAAAACTAGATCTGCTTTAAGCGTGATTTCAGAATCATTACCATTTAACTCTTTCAAAATCATTTTATTATCGTTATCCTTTTTCCACTCTACTTTTTTAAGCAACAGTGACTTTAGATTGTGTCCATCTCCTTGGAAAGATTTTGTTGACACACTCCAAGTTCTTGAAACACCTTCCTCGTGAGACGATGAAGTTCGAAGTTTTAAAGGCCAGTTAGGCCAAGTTAAAAGTTTATCTTCTTTCTCCGGGGGTTTACCTAAAATTTCAAGTTGAGTTACAGATTTAGCTCCTTGTCTGTTAGATGTTCCAATACAATCTGAACCAGTATCGCCTCCACCAATAACGACAACATCTTTGTCTTTCGCAGAAATTTGATTTTCTTTAGAAACTGTATCTCCCTCACACATCTTGTTTTGTAAGGTTAGGAAATCCATTGCAAAGTGAACTCCATTCAAGTCCCTCCCTGGAATGCCAAGATCTCTGGGTTCCTCTGAACCACAGGCAAGAACAATGGCGTTGTAGTTCTTAATTAAATCTTCCGCAGAAAAATCTATACCAACATTAACGTTACATTTAAACTTAACACCCTCGGCCTCCATTTGTCTAACTCTTTTATCAATGTAGTGTTTTTCCATTTTAAAATTTGGAATTCCATATCTGAGCAATCCACCTACTCTGTCATTTTTTTCAAAAACATCAACATTATGTCCCGCTCTTGCAAGTTGTTGTGCGCAAGCTAACCCAGCGGGACCAGAACCAATAACGGCTATTGATTTACCTGTTTTTTCTTTTTTTATCTGTGGCACAATCCATCCTTCTTTGTACCCTCTATCAATTATAGACCTTTCAATTCCTTTGATTGTAACTGGGTTATCTTCAATATTTAAAGTACAAGCCGCTTCGCACGGTGCAGGGCAGATCCTTCCGGTGAATTCTGGAAAGTTGTTTGTTGAATGTAATGTTTTTAAAGCGCTTTTCCAGTCTCCTTCGTACACTAGCTCGTTCCAATCTGGAATTACGTTATTTACGGGACAAGAATTATGACAATAAGGTATGCCACAATTCATACATCTAGAAGATTGTTGATTTAAAATTTTTTCAGAATAAGGTAAAATAAACTCATCGAAGTTTTTGATTCTAACCTTTGGGTTAATTGATTTATTTTCTATTCTATCAAACTCTAAAAAACCTGTTACTTTTGCCATAAGTCGTCTTTCTTAGTATTCTCTTTAATCTTAACTTTTTTTAGCGCCTCCTTAAAGTCTAAAGGTAAAACTTTAATAAAGTTTTTAATTTCTTCATTAAAATTCTCAATTATCCCTTTTGCTATAGAGGAGTTCGTGTAGTTGATATGCCTAATAAGCATTTCTCTTATTCTTTTTTCATCATTTTCTAAGTAAGTGTTTTTGTGAAATATGTTAACGGAGGAATGACTATTCAAACCCACTGGCTTAAGCATTTCAACCATTGAAGTATTGCATTTTTCATCAAAATTGCCGTTTTTATCATAGATATATGCAATTCCTCCACTCATACCTGCCCCAAAATTAACTCCCGTTTCACCTAAAACCATCACAACTCCTCCTGTCATATATTCACAGCAATGATCACCAGTTCCTTCAACAACAGCAATTGCACCCGAGTTTCTGACAGCAAACCTCTCCCCAGCAACACCAGAAAAGAAACACTCTCCAGCTATAGCTCCATATAAAACCGTATTGCCTACAATAATATTTTCATTTGAACTTATCTTTGATTTTGAATAAGGTTTTATAACAATCCTACCACCTGACAAGCCTTTACCAACATAATCGTTGGCCTCACCATCTAAATTCAATGTTACTCCTTTTGATAAAAAGGTTCCAAAGCTCTGACCTGCAGTACCTTTTAAATTAACGACTATTGAGTCATCATTTAATCCTTCAAAGCCATACCTTTTTGCAATCTCACCTGACAACATTGCTCCAAAACTTCTATCAGTGTTTTTTATTAACTTATTTATTTTCAAACTTGGTCTTTTCCCTTCTAGCACCTCTCTAGCTTCTTTTATCAACTTTTTGTCGGCAACTTTTCCTAAGTTGTGATCTTGGGAAGATGAATTGAAGTTCTCAGCTTGACTGTCAGTTGAAGGACTCCATAAAATTTTTGTTAGGTCTATATTTTTTGCTTTCCAATGTTCAATGGCGTCACGTTTTATTAGTAAGTCTGACCTTCCAATTAAATCATCGAATTTTTTTATTCCAAGTGATGCCATTATTTCTCTAACTTCGTCCGCAATGAGGAAAAAATAATTGATAACATTTTCTGGAGTACCAACAAATTTTTTCCTAAGTGTTTCATTCTGTGTAGCTATTCCCACAGGACAAGTATTTAGGTGACATTTTCTCATCATGATGCATCCGATTGAAACTAAAGGGGCTGTTGAGAACCCAAATTCATCTGCCCCGAGAAGTCCACCGATAACTACGTCTCTGCCTGTTTTTAAACCACCATCTACTTGTAAGGAGATTCTATTTCTTAACTTATTCAAAACTAATGTTTGGTGTGTCTCGGCAAGACCAAGCTCCCAAGGGGTTCCCGCATTTTTTATTGAGGTTAGAGGTGAAGCACCTGTTCCTCCATCGTAACCTGCTATTGTTATGTGGTCCGACTTACATTTGGTTACACCGGCAGCTACTACTCCCACGCCAAATTCGGAGACCAATTTTACGCTTATTCTGGCTTTAGGGTTTACGTTTTTTAAATCAAATATCAACTGTGCAAGATCTTCTATTGAATAAATATCATGATGAGGTGGCGGAGAAATTAAACCAACTCCTGGGGTTGAATGCCTAACCTCTGCTATCTTTTCGTCAACCTTGTGTCCAGGTAATTGACCTCCTTCTCCAGGTTTGGCACCCTGAGAAATCTTTATTTGTATGTCATTAGCATTAACCAAGTATTCTGTTGTAACTCCAAATCTACCGGATGCAACTTGCTTAATAGCACTTCTCATCGAATCCCCATTTTTTAAGGGAACAAATCTCTCAGGTTCTTCTCCTCCCTCTCCAGTGTTGGATTTTCCACCTATTCTATTCATGGCTAAAGCAAGCGTAGTATGAGCTTCTCTTGAAATGGATCCAAATGACATGGCGCCCGTAGCAAACCTTTTTACTATTTCTGAACTTGATTCGACTTCATTTAAAGGAATAGAATTTTGTTTCTTAAATTTAAACAAACTTCGTATGGTATAAATTGATTCATTAAATCCATTAATTTGATCTGAAAATTGCTTAAA
>CACIYM010000035.1 GCA_902590895.1 uncultured Alphaproteobacteria bacterium | reverse complement strand
TACATCCATATGATTGCAACTTTTTTTGAGCAGCTTGTTGTTTTGTGTTAGCCATAACACAACTAGTACTTATTAAGAAAAGTAACAATGATGTTAATAATGTAAAAATTTTCATATTTTCTCCTTTATTATTTAAGTTTAAAAATAAAGTAATTAAAAAACATATATTGATCAAATTTATTATAAAAATTATATTTATTAAATTAATGAATATTAGAACTCATTCTTTTTTTTTAATATAATTATCAAATGGACCCTAAGTTTCATAAGCTGATGTATCTGATAGCTTTTTTAGCTTTGCTCGTTGCTCTATTAACAATTTATCAAGTATTAAATGAAATAAATCTTTTTTTCACAGAAAGAATTAAAATTTAAAAGTAACTTTTTAGATCCATAATGTCTGAGATTTTTATATTAGCATTAACTGATGTATTCATTTTCCCATACCCATAGGTTACAAAGACAGAAACTATTCCGAGTTCATTTGCCGGTACGATATCATTCAAACTATCTCCTATAAATATAGTCTCGTTATATTGTACGTTAAGACTGTCGACACATTTATTAAGCATATCTGGGTGAGGTTTTAACTTCATGGAATTTTGAGATCCAACAATTAAATCAAAATACTTATTTAAACCCATATTTTGAATAATTTTTTCTGCTAGGTATTGTTTTTTATTGGTACATATGCAGACTTTTATATTCTTACTTTTCAATAAAATAAGAATTTTCATAACGTTTGGATATAGTTTTGTTTTTTTAGTACAATTTTTTTGATAATATTGAAGAAAAGTCTTTATTAATTTAGGGATCATTTTATTATCTAATTTTTCACCTAAAAAAGCATAACCTCTTCTTATCATGGCCTCTGCTCCTCCCCCAACAAGGTTCCCTATGACATCACCACTAATTGCTTTGAGATTATTTTTTTTTAAAACAAAATTTAATGAATCAAGAAGATCTGGACCGCTATCAATCAAAGTTCCATCTAAATCAAATACAACACATTTAAAATTTTTATTCATTATTCAATTAATCTCTGTTAGAAAAGTGAGTATGATTTTTAATATTAGATCAAATTTTATATAATGTCATTTTCGATAATAATATTAGCAGCTGGAAAAGGCTCAAGGATGAATTCAAAAATTCCTAAAGTTTTTCATAAAGTTGGTAACCTTCCAATGATTTTTCATGTTCTCAATGTTAGTGCTTCACTAAAGCCCAAAATGATTTCAATGGTTGTTTCCAATGAACTTGAATCTCATAAAAAAATAATAAAAGATAGATACAATAATATTAAATTTGCCATACAGACAAAACAACTTGGTACAGCAGATGCTGTTAAATGTGCATTGAGCGAAAAATCTTTTAAAAGCTCTGATATATCAATAATTTTATACGGCGACACTCCATTAATTTCACATATTTCTTTAAAAAAATCTCTTGAAAAGTTTAAAAAAATCAATTCGGATCTTTGTATTTTATCAATGACTCCACCAAACACTGACCATTCTTACGGTCGATTAATAACAAAAAAAGATTGTGTAGAAAAAATTATTGAACAATCGGAACTAAAAAATAATCAGCAAGCAGATAATTTGTGTAACACAGGAATTATGCTTATAAAAACTAAATACTTGATTGAAAAATTAAAAAAAATAAAAAACGAAAATAAAAAAAAAGAATTTTTTCTGACAGATATTGTTGAGATTCTTAATAATGAAGGTTACAAAGTTTCACATTTAGAATTTCCATATTATGAGTTTTTGGGTGTAAATAATAAAAGTGATCTGGCTCTGGTAGAAAATCATTTTCAAAAAATTGTAAGAGAAAAGTTTTTAAAACAAGGTGTTACATTGATTGATCCTAATTCAGTCTTTTTTAGCAGTGATACAAAAATAGGAAAAGATGTAGTAATTCATCCAAATGTCCATTTTGGCGTTAATGTCCAAATTGGAGACGATGTTGAAATAAAAAGTTTTTGTCATTTGGAAAATACTATTATTAAAAATCAAGCGTCGATTGGTCCATTTGCCAGGCTAAGAGATAAAACAAAAATTGAAAAAGAAGTGAAAGTCGGAAATTTTGTTGAAATAAAAAAATCAAATTTAAAATCTAATGTCAAGGTTTCTCATCTTTCTTATATTGGTGACGCTGACATAGGAAAAAATACTAATATTGGAGCTGGCATGATCACTTGTAATTATGATGGGTTTAGGAAAAATAAAACATTTATTGGGGAAAATTGTTTTATTGGTTCTAATACATCTCTTATTGCTCCAATAAAAATTTCACAAAATTCTATTATTGGAGCTAGCACGGTTATCGACAAAAATATACCAAAAGGGACAACAGTCTATAGAAAATCAGAATTAATAAAAAAAAGTAATAAAAAGTAATGTGCGGAATTTTTGGAGTTTATTCAAATAGTCTTGTTGTAAAATCAATTTTAGACGGTCTATCAAAGTTAGAGTACAGGGGGTATGATTCTTCTGGAATTTCAATTTTAGATCAAAATAAAAAAATTCATACTCTAAGAGCAAAAGGTAAACTCGAAAAATTGAAAATTAAATTAAAAAAAAACTGTTTTGATGGTCAGATTGGAATCGGTCATACAAGATGGGCAACGCACGGAGTTCCTTCAACTACAAATGCACATCCTCATTCATCAGAAAATGTATCAATAGTTCACAACGGAATAATCGAGAATTATACATTGTTAAAAAAAAAACTTGTAAAACTTGGGTATCAATTTAACTCAGAAACTGATAGTGAGGTTATCGCACATCTTCTTGATTATGAGTTAAAAAAAGAAGAGCCTAATATTGCAATAAAAAAAATGCTAAGACAACTTGAAGGAGCATTTGCTATAGCAATTATTTTCAAAAACTTAAATTTACTGGCTGGGTCAAGAAAAGGAAGTCCTTTAGCACTTGGAATTGCAGATAATTCTACATTTATTGGATCAGATTCTGTTGCTTTAGCACCGTTTACTAAAAAGATTATTTTTTTAGAAGAAGGAGACAGTGTTTTCATTAAAGCAAATTCTTATCAAATTTTTAATGAAAACTTTAAAAAAGTTAAAAGAAAAATTACACTTTCAACCCATTCAAGTAAAAATTTAGATAAGGGAAATTTCAATCATTTTATGCAGAAGGAAATATATGAACAACCTCATATAATAGGCGACTCTTTAAGCAGGTTTTTAGATCCAATAAATAAAAAAATTAATATTCCAGATTTAAAAATTAATTGGAAAAAAATAAAAAAAATCAATTTGATAGCTTGTGGTACTTCATACTATGCATGTCAGGTGGCAACTTATTGGATTGAGAAGTATGCAAAAATAAATGCAACTGCTTATCTTGCTTCTGAATATAGGTATAAATCTTTCGTAGATAATCCTAAAGAAACGTTAGTAATTTTTATTTCACAATCTGGTGAAACAGCAGATACATTAGCTGCTCTTAAGTTTGTAAAAAAAAATAAGTGTAAAGTTTTAAGTCTTGTTAATGTCATTGAAAGTAGCATAGCCAGGGAATCCGATTTTGTACTTTCGATTGCTGCAGGGCCTGAGATTGGTGTTGCATCTACAAAAGCCTTCTCAGCTCAGTTATGTGTCCTTGCTTCGTTGTGTCTAGTTATATCCAGACAGAGAAAGATTTTATCAAAATCACAGGAAATAATTTTGACTGAAAGTTTATTGGAACTTCCGTCAAGTATTCTTAATGTTTTAGATATGAGTGAAATAATAAAAGGCAAAACTAATAGTATTGTAAATGCTAAAAGTGCACTTTTTTTGGGAAGAGGCTCCTCATTTCCAATTGCTATGGAAGGTGCTCTTAAACTTAAAGAAATTTCATATATACATGCTGAAGGTTATGCATCTGGTGAAATGAAACATGGTCCAATTGCTCTTGTTGACGATAAAGTGCCAGTGATAATTATTTCGCCTAAAGATTTTTTATTTGAAAAGAATATTTCAAATATGCAAGAAATTATGGCTAGGGGTGGCAAAATATTATTAATAACAGATAAAAATGGTGAAAAGCACACTGAGGATATTACTGTTAAGAAAATTGTACTCCCAAATGTGAATGAGTTTGTTCAACCTATTTTGTATTCAATCCCAGTTCAATTAATAGCATATTTTGTTGCTGTAAAAAAAGGTACGGATGTCGATCAGCCAAGAAATCTTGCTAAATCTGTTACTGTCGAATAGACTCGTTAGTCGTGTAAATGACTATTTCTTACTAAGATTCTCTGTTACACTCTCTAACGTTAACCTTAGTGATTATCCCTATTCAGATTATCAGATTTACGTTATAGGTAAGATGATTAAAAAGAGAAAAGAGGGATATAGTTATAGAAAGATTAGTAAGTTTTTTAATGACAATGATATTAGATCGGTTAAGGGTAAGATGTTTACTCCACAACTAGTTGAGAGAACGTTATATAAGTTTAAAAGAAGTAAAGAAAGAATGAATGATTATCAAAGAAAGTTAACCAATCTAAGAGTATATTGTTTTAAGAATCCTGTGTTGTAATATAGTAATAATAATAGGGATAGGGAAGAATCAAGATTTTAGACCCAGATATAAAACAGAAAATAGGACGAATATAAGGGTATGGGTTTAAACTTCAAATAAAGGTTATAGAAAAGGATTTGATAATTTACGAT
>CACIYM010000034.1 GCA_902590895.1 uncultured Alphaproteobacteria bacterium | reverse complement strand
TCTGATTACGATATTCATCTTATGTTAATCAACGTTTTTTTAAAAAATAAAGAAATAAATAAAGTATAATATTTATAAATATCAGACCCAAAGCTAAATATAGTTGAATTTGCTCAGTTAAACCGATGGGATAGACTATTTTAAAGATATATTTTGATATAAAACCGTCAGTGTAAGCTCTTAAGCCTGCTTTTTGAAGAAACCAATTTTCCAAGTATGTAAGTGGGCATACATTACTGGATAATTCAATGTATACACCCCAAGCTACAGAAAAAAGGTGAAAAATTATTAATTTTGTTTTAAAAAAACACAAAATTGAACCCAAAACAACGTAAACAATAAATAAAAAATGAATAAAAATTGTTATTTGTGCTGCAAATTCATACATAGTTTCAGATTATATAAATAAAGAAATGAAAGGGAAAAAAATTTTTTTTGCCTTTTATCATTAATAATGCAATAATTTATTAGATGTAAGTTAAATTTGTTATGGATGATGTATCTAAAAGAAAGCTTTTTGGAGGATGTCCTCATGATTGCCCAGACACCTGTGCAATGCTTTATGAGGTAAAAGATAATAAACTTCTTAGCGTTAAGGGTAATCCTGACCACCCAATGACAAGAGGTGGCTTATGCGTAAAAGTAAAAAACTATGAAGAAAGGCATTATCATCCCGATAGACTTTTGTACCCGCACAAAAGAATAGGAAAAAAAGGAGAAAAAGCATTTCAAAGAATAAGCTGGAATGAAGCTTTAGACACTATCGCTGGAAAATGGAAAAATATAATAGAAGAATTCGGAGCCGAGTCAATTTTACCCTACAGTTATCTCGGAAATCAAGGATTGGTTCATGGTTTGAATGGAGCTGATGCATTCTTTAACAGAATGGGAGCAACAGTTTGCGAAAGAACATTTTGTGGAGAAGGTTCTTGTACTGCATGGCTTTCAACTATAGGACCTACAGCTGGCCTAGATCCCGAAAGTTATATACATAGTAAGTATATCGTTATCTGGGCATGTAATAGTGTAAGTACAAATTTGCACCACTGGGCAATTGTTCAAGATGCCAAAAAAAAGGGAGCAAAAGTAGTTGTCATTGATTCTTATAAATCAAGAACTGCAAAACAAGCTGATTGGCACATTTCTCCAAAACCTGGAACAGATGGTGCACTTGCTATGTCAATTATAAATCATATAATTTACAATGACTTAGTAGATAAAGATTATGTAAAAAATTATACCAACGGATATGATGAACTTAAAGATCATGTTAAAGATAAAAATGCACAATGGGCATCTTCAATAACAGGAATCAATGTAGAAGATATAGAAAAACTGTCTAGAGAAATTGCAATGAATCAACCAGTCGGTATAAGAATTGGAGTTGCCTTAGAGCGTCATCATGGAGGCGGCCAGACAATCAGGGCTGTAACTTGTATTCCTGCTTTGACTGGTGCCTGGAAATATGTGGGGGGAGGTATTACACAATTTCCTGTTTGGGAACATCCTTACAAATTTGACGTTATTTGTAGACCAGATTTAATTCCTAAAGGTACCAGAGTTGTAAACGCTCTTCAGTTAGGTAGGACTTTGTTATCTGAAAACATTGACAAAGACAAGCCAATAAAATCAATGATGTGTTGGAATGCAAACCCAGTAACACAAGCAACTGAAACTGAGAAAATTATAAAAGGCTTAGAAAGAGAAGATCTGTTTTTAGTTTCAGCGGAGCATTTTATTTCTGATACAGCTTCCTACGCAGATATTTTACTTCCTGCTGCAATGGGCGCGGAACAACAAGATATGATTTTATCCTGGGGACATTTATATTTAACATATAATGAAAAATGTGTAGACCCACCCGGTGAAGCCCTACCAAATAACGAAATATTTAGAAGATTAGCAGAAAAAATGGGTTTTGAAGACGAGCAATTTAAATGGTCTGATGAAGAATGCTTGGAAAACTATGTGGATTGGAACTCACCAGCTTGTGAAGGAATATCACTTGACTATCTAAAAGAAAATGGTTTCGCTAGATTAAATGTTGGATGCAAGGATACCAGAGCTCCCCATAAAGAAGGCAATTTTGCTACTGAGTCTGGAAAATGTGAGTTTATTCTTAAAGATGCTAAAAATTTTGTTGCTGGACCTTTCAGACAAATGTATGAAGATTATCAACCCGGACAAGATTTACCTCCTTTACCTGATTATGTTCCACCATATGAATCTCATTCTACTAACCCAGATTTAGCCGAAAAATATCCTTTAAATATTATTTCTCCGAAAAGCCATGCCTTTCTCAATTCTTGTTATGCAAACATGGAAGATAAATTAAGAGTACAGGGCAAACAATTCGTTTTAATTAATAAAACAGATGCATCTAAAAGGATGATTAAAACTGGCGACAAGGTGATTGTTTTTAATAACAGAGGTTCTTATGAAGGTGTTGCAGAGATAACTGATGATGTCAGCAAAGGTATTATTGTGTCAACACTCGGTTATTGGAGACAGCATAACAATGGTACGGTCAATAGTATTAGCTCTGGGAACCTTGCTGATATGGGTAACGCACCAACATTTTCCGATAATTTAGTTGAAATCAAAAAAGTTTAATAGATTTTTTTGATTTAATAATACATCTTCACTAATTATAATTAAATTAACTTAATTCATTATCAAAAATATTGTAATTGATTTTTTTTTTTATAATTATATCATTATAACAATTGTATAGTGTTTAGACATTAATAAACTGTTTTTTAACTTTTTATCCATCCAAATAATATACAGATTGCAACTATATTAAAAACATATGTTTGGTAAGGAGTTTTATGTTTAAAGGTAAGGTTAAGTGGTTTAATATTCAGAAGGGTTATGGTTTCATAACACCAGAGGACGGTTCAAAAGATGTATTTGTTCACAGAAGTGCTGTTGAAAAAGCAGGTCTTAGTCAATTATCTGAGGGCCAAGATATTTCTTTTGAAAAATCTAATAATAAAGGAAAAACGTCTGCAGTTAATTTGAAAGTGGAATAACCTACTCAAAATTAAAATCTTAAAAAATTAGATAAATTAATTAATAATGCAAGAATTTTTGGTGAAAAACCTAGGTTATATAGCCGGCTTTTTCACCACTATAGCTTTCTTACCTCAGGTACTAAAGGTGTGGCGCACCAAGAGCACTAAAGATATATCTATTTGGATGTTCCTTATCTTTACAACAGGAGTGTTTCTTTGGTTAATTTATGGTCTTATGATAATCAATTATTCACTCATCATTGCAAACACAATTACGTTAATCTTATCTATATCAATTTTAATAGCAAAAATTTTATTTAAATAATTTAAAATTTCTTGAAAACTTTTAAAAAAAAAAATATGCTTTAAATATGGGGAGCTTTATATATATTTACATAATCACTTACTTATTTAAAAAAAAGAAATATTTATTTTCTCCCCAATTAAAGCACGCCTCTAAGCACTTTAATCATCTTAAGTTATACAATAAATTAAGCTAAAACATGAATGAGATGACTAGTATTTATTCTTCTCTTTTTACGATGTGGAATCCAAATTCAGACTCAAATGGTTCACTTACCTCGTTAATGTCCAAGGAAAATGCTACATCCTCAAATGATTTTACCATCATTCCTCTTCCAAATTCACCCAAATCACCTCCATGCTCAGAGGAAGAACAGTCAGAATGTTTAACGGCGGCATCGCCGAAAGTGGTTTTTCCGTTTAAAACGTTTTTATAGATTTGGTTTATACTTTTTTTTGCTTTTTCCTTGGTAATATTTGATCTTGAATCTCTAGATTCATTATGCATTACTAAAATGTGTGACGCTTTAATTTTATCTTTCGTCATATCTACCTGCTAAAAAACTTACCAAAAAAAGGAAGCTTGTTATTAAATATATTATATTATAACTTATTGAAAAGTTAATAAAAAAATAAAAAGTTAAAGGTACCAAAATTGCTAAAACAACGAAAATAAAACTTATGTAGTTTAAATGTATATTCGCAAAGTTATGGTTTTTAACTTTAAAGTTTAGAACATTTAGGCTGATTAAAAAACTAGCAATTATGGATAAATAAAATTTTAAAAAATTAATACTATAGCTAGAAGTATATTCAAACGCAAAAGCGATCAACGATACAACAATAACAAGAATACCAATAAAGTTACTTACCTTTCTGTTACCAATTAAATTGAATAAAGGAAAAGTAAACAAAGTTAATAAAAGAATTAAAAAAATATTTATTAAGCCATAGTCAAGAAGTTGCATATTTTCTGGGTTTGAAAATCTAGGGAGCCAATTTTGACAAGAGAAAATTAAAAAAAGATAGAAAGGCATGATTGAAGAAAGGTTTTTTAAAAAGAAATTGTATTTTTTTTTAAAACTTATTATTGGTTCATTAGAATTTTTTAAATCATTATCGCTGGATAAGATAATTCTATACTTAAATAAAAAACTAAAACAAAGAGCTGTAATTAACAAAAAAATATAAAAACATTTCCAAGCCCAACTATTCATTTGATTATTTGAAAAAATATCATTCAAAAAAACAAATAATATTGAACCTATTAGCATTCCCAAAATAAATAAAATTAAATATTTAATAAAAAAATTATTCTCTTCTTTATATTGATCGCCAGATAGATGGTTTTTTTTTGCTAGAAAAAATAAGTTTCCCACTAAAAATCTGCAAAACACAAAAACTAAAACTGAAAGTATATTTAAATTATCATTTAGAAAAAGGGGAAAAAAATAGCAAAGTGTAAACATTAGATATAAATTAATATCTGCTTGTTTTGACTTCGTAAATATTTTTTCAATTAGACATAGTAGACTATTTCTTGAAAAAAAACTTAACAATACTAAAAATGTTGAAATTAGTATT
>CACIYM010000033.1 GCA_902590895.1 uncultured Alphaproteobacteria bacterium | reverse complement strand
AAAATTATAACTAAAGATAATTACTTTAAAGTGAAATTATTGGAATTTTTTTCAAAAAACTATTTTTTAATTTCCATAATATTTATAATTTTTTTAATTTTCATTTAAATTTTCATAATTTGCATTAATTTAGTTAATGTGGATGAATTAAACAAATTTTCAAAAAGAGTTAAAAGATATGCAAGTCTAGGTACATCTGCAGGATCTCTTGCATTTAATTTTATAGGGACAAAATTATTCAATAAAGAAAATCAAGAAAATGCAGAGGAGCTAACTAGAGTCTTGGGTAATTTGAAAGGTCCTATTATGAAAATTGCCCAATTGTTGTCTACAGTGCCCGACTTACTTCCCAGAGAATACAGTATTGAGCTCACAAAACTACAATCGAGTGCACCACCAATGGGTTGGAATTTTGTAAAAAGAAGGATGACTAAAGAGTTAGGCAGCAATTGGATTGATAATTTCGAAGATTTTCAAAAAGAACCCTATGCTGCTGCTTCACTTGGTCAAGTACACAGGGCAAAATATAAAACTAAAGAAATTGTGTGTAAACTGCAATATCCAGATATGCTATCAATTGTAGAGGCAGATATTGGTCAACTAAAACTTTTATTTTCAATATACAAGAGAATAGATAAAACAATTGATACATCTGAAATACAAAAAGAAATATCATCTCGTGTGAGAGAAGAACTCGATTACATTAGAGAACAAAAACATATAATGTTATTTAAACAGATATTTTTAAAATCAAAAAATGTCATTGTTCCTAATTTTTTTTCAGAAATTTCAACAGAGAGACTTTTATGCATGAATTATCTCAAAGGTAAAAAACTATTGGAATTCAAAAGTAAATCTCATGAAGTGAGAAAGACCTTAGCAAAAAATATGTTTATAGCCTGGTATTATCCTTTTTATAAATATGGCATAATTCATGGTGACCCACATCTTGGAAATTACTCTGCTAATAATGAACTAATGATAAATCTTTTAGACTTTGGTTGTATTAGATTTTTTAAATCCACTTTTGTTAAAGGGGTTATTGATCTTTATTACTCAATTATGACTAAAAATGAAGATTTAGCTGTTCATGCATACGAAAGTTGGGGGTTTGAAAATATAAATAGAGATCTAATAAATATTCTGAATATCTGGGCTAAGTTTTTATTTTCTCCATTGCTTGAGGATAAAGTGATGAAAATGCAAGAAACAAATTCAACGGCTTATGGTGCAGAAGCTGCGTCAAAAGTGCATAAAGAATTAAAAAAAATTGGTGGAGTTAAACCGCCAAGAGAATTTGTTTTCATGGATAGAGCAGCTATAGGACTAGGTTCCGTATTTTTACATTTAGGCGCAGAACTTAATTGGTATAAAATTTTTAATGAGTTAATTAGTGAGTTTAGTGCAGAAAAAGTTGAAACAAACCAAAAAAAACTTCTAAGAAAAACTAAATTGGAAGGAAGTTTTTAATTTTTTTCTCTGCATTTTCAGAAATCGATAATAATCTGTCAAGCTCCGCCATAGTACTGGCTAGGTCATCCGAGTCATCTGTGAGCCAAGTTTTGAAAGTAAATGAGTAAATAAAGAAAAGAGTATTTTTTTTTAAAAAATCAATGGGTGTTTCATTATATGACGAGGTTAACTCTAGATAAAAATCCATGGAATTCATAACGTTATTAGAAATTCTGCTTAAGAGACATGGGTTTTTCTTAGCCGCATCCACTATTTTTGTTAAAGGACCTTTATAGGGTCTCATTTCATCAAGTCTTAACATAATTAATTCAAACAAATTATCTTTTTTGGAACTAATTTTAAAATCATTTAAGTTAACTTTTGATTCTACAAATGAATCAATCATGAAAGAAAATTTATCAACAATTTCGTTCTTGTTTTTGAAATAAAAATTTATTTCACTTTCTTTATTTTTTTCTTTTTGCAAATCCTTCAAAGAAAATTTTTCCCAACCTTTTTTTTGGACAATCTGAAACGCTTGTTCTACAAAATAAAATTCTCTATTGTTTGTTTTCATTGATTTTTATTGTTGTGTTTCAAATATATATATATATTCTTAGATAGTTGTAAATAAAAAATGGAGTTTAAATATATGTTTAAAAAGATTTTCATGTTTAGTTTCCTGGTCGTAGCATTAAATTTCTCTGGCGCTTTAGCTGGTGATGCCGAAAAGGGAAAGAAGTTGTATAAAAAATGTGCAGCATGTCACAATGCCGCAAGTGGCGCAAAACACAAAACTGGTCCAAACCTATGGGGCATATACGGAGCCAAAGCTGCTATTCAAGATGGTTATAAATATTCAGACTGGTTGAAAGGCGCTGGCATAGAATGGAATGATGAAGCACTTGCTGCCTGGATCTCCAAGAAGAAAGAAAAAGCTGCTTACTTTGGTAAAGATGTTAAAAAAAGCAAAATGATTTTTGCGGGTCTTAAAAAACCTGAACAAATCGCAGATCTAATTGCTTATCTTAAAACATTGAAATAAGCTTCGTTATTAATGGAAATTAAAGAAATTGAGAGTCACATAAGCAAAGTTCCTGACTACCCTAAACCAGGTATTTTGTTTTACGATATATCAACTTTAATTTCCAACAAAGACGCTTTTTCATCATCAATTAAAAAGCTCACAGATAAAGCCAGGAATTACAAGTTCGATCAAGTAGCATCAATTGATGCGAGAGGATTTTTATTTGGCAGTGCTTTGGCTTATGCTTTAGGAAAAGGTTTAGTAATGATAAGAAAAAAAAGTAAATTGCCGGGAAAAAAAATAAGTTATGAATACGAACTAGAATACGGCAAAGACACTTTAGAAATTAACATAGAAGCAAAAGGAAAAAAGTTTCTTTTAGTAGATGACCTTTTAGCAACAGGAGGAACTGCAAACGCCGCGCTTGAATTAATAAAAAAAGCAGGTGGTAATACATCATGCTTTTTGTCACTCATAGAACTCACTTTTTTAAATGGAAGAGAGAAGATACAAGTTCCAATGGAATCTTTGATTAAATACTAAAATGACAAAAGCACATAAACTCTTCTTAAAATGGTTATCACAGATTAGTCTGATTACCTTCTTTCTGTTCTTGGCTTATGATCAAGGCTTAGTTACTAAAATTTTGTCTTCGGACAAAAGTTATATAACCAGTTTAATACTTATACTTTTTGTACTAGTAAGCTTTCATTGCGCATATTTCACTTATTTGGTGTCAGATGAGCTTAACAAGGCTCACATAATAAAAAAAAGTCTGTTGCAAGAAAACGTTAAACTTAAAATAATACAAAACAATTTAATCTTAACATCTAAAGGAGAAGTTTCTGAAGGAATAGTATGTGATTATTTTAAAGATTTAATTGGTTTAAAAAAGAACGGTGTTTCTACACACGTCCAAATCCTTGATTCATATCTAAAAAAAACTGTTGGTTATTATGAATTTGGATGGTTTTGCTCAGATGTAATGCTAAAACTTGGTTTAATTGGTACTGTGATAGGATTTATAATCATGCTCAGTTCATTATCCGATATTACAACATTTGATGTTACACTTCTCCAAGGTGTCTTAACAACTATGGGAAGCGGTATGGGAGTGGCCCTTTACACCACATTGTCGGCACTTGTTACAGGAGTACTTATCGCAATCCAATATTACAACCTTGAAAGTGGCTGCGAGGAACTCTTTGCTGTTTTGAATCAAATTTCTGAAGTTAGCATCGATAGTAGTTTGTAAAATGTCTTATTCCGGAAGAAGATTAAGAGCCGATCCTTTTACTGATTTGTTATTTAATATTTTATTATCTTTTACCTTGTTAATGTTTCTTGCGATTATTTTTATGAACCCGATACCAAAAACTGGAGTCATCAATCCTAAAGCCGAATACATAATTACAGTTAGTTGGAAAGATAATAATCCTGATGATGTTGATACATATGTTCAAAGTCCAACGGGAGGATTGGTTTGGTTTAGAGGAAAAGAAGACGGTTTTGTTCACCTCGATAGAGATGATAGAGGGTTATTGAATGATACAATTGTAGTAAATGGTGAAGAAGTACAAAACCCTTTAAATCAGGAGGTTGTAACACTAAGAGCTGTTGTTCCAGGGGAATATATTGTTAATATTCATTATTATGCAACAAAAACTGAACAGCCTGTTGACGTAAATGTAAAAGTAGAAAAAGTCAACCCTCAGCTAGAGGTTATTTACTATGGTACAATTAATTTAGAAAAAAAAGGTGTAGAAAAAACTGCTACAAGATTTAATATATCTCAAGACGGTAGAGTAAATGTAACTGGAAATTTGTTTAAGAAATTAGTTCCAGAAAACTAAATGAAAGGGAAAAAATGAACATTGAAATCTTCTTTATTATCATTTGTTATGTACTAATTGGTTTTTTGCTAGTTATTTTTAATCTAAGAACAAACTTCCATTGGTTCATAAAGGCAACAATGATTATTCTGGTGACTCTTTTTTACGTATTGACATATAAATCTTTTAAAAATTTATTAGGTTGGCCATCCAGCGAATCTCTGCCAGATAGATTTAGGTTAGTAGCTGCTCAAATTTATGAACCTAATGCATTAATAAATTCTGAGGGTGCAATTTTCTTGTGGGTTACAGACATGAATGATTTGGCCGGCTTGGGTACACCAAGATCATTTTCAATAAAATATAATAAAGAATTACATGAAAAAGTTTCTAAATCTCTTGTTAATTTAAAAAATGGTGTGCCTCAAATGGGAGAAAATTTAGATGAAGATAAAAAAGGCATTGTATCTTCTGTCTTAAAAAAAGAGAAAGCCACAGCCGTAAGCACTAAGCTTAATTTTTTTGATATGCCTAATCAACTTTTACCAGAAAAATAATGAAATTTTTTTTACTGCTCTTTCTTTTAATTTCTTGTTCAGAAAAAAATTCTCACTACTTCCCGCTGGATAAAATTAAATCATGGACGTACGCAGTTGAAATTATACCTGAAGTAGAAAGCAAAATTTTATATAAAAAAACCAATACATCAATAGGGGAAAAAAAAATAAAGATTCAAAATGAGGAAAAAAAAATTTTCCCAATTTTACGGGAGGATGGTACAACTTTTTTTTATGAAATCACTGATAAGGGTGTTTTTAGAAAAGGTGTAAAATACCTTAAAAATAAAGAGATAAATTTTGAAGATAGTAGACTTGTTCTTCCGTCATCAATAAAGGTAGACGAAAGCTGGAGTAATGACAGTAAAACATTTTTGATTCTTCGGCGTTACCCTTATTATGATTACAAAGCTACTACTAATTTCAAGCTAAACTACAAGATTATGTCTCTTAATGAAACTGTTAAAACGCCCTCAGGAGTATTTGAAGACTGTATAATGATCAAAGGCGAAGGACAAACAAATTTTATTGGAGATAGTGAAATAGGTTCCATAGGTATAAAAATTACTTCTGAAGAATGGTATTCTAAAAAAGTTGGTTTAATAAAAATGATTAGAGAAGAACAAACAGATACTGATCTATTTGGGACAACGAGAATGATTCAACTTTTGGAAAATTATAAAAAAAGATAATCGAAGTGAAATCACTAAACTTTG
>CACIYM010000032.1 GCA_902590895.1 uncultured Alphaproteobacteria bacterium | reverse complement strand
CTTATCCAAACATTTCTAAAAAAGTCTTCGGCCTCAAACTCGTATTCCTTAAATCCCATGCTAGATATCTCTAACCTGTAAGCCTTTCCAGTTTCTAGCTCAAAAACTTTTTGAGACATATCATAATCGCTTTTATCAGAACCCAATTTTAACTCTAACTTTTTTGCTCTTATTGCAAGATCTCCTTTTGCTAGGATAGATGTATTAAAAGCAAAAACAAATAAAAGTATTATCACCTTAACCATTATTTTCCTCCTTTTTTCTGAAGATTTCCTCTTCCAGGATCGTATCCAATTATTGAGAGGAATAAAAAGATTATTGTGAATACAATAATACCTATTCCATACTCAAAATTAATTTGAGAATATAATGAAAATCTTATTGATTCAACAGCATAAGTAAAAGGATTGTAAAAAACACACATAGTATAGCCACTCACTTGTTTCTTCAATCTTCCATAAAGGGTAAAGAGCTGACGAAGCAAAAAACATTGGAAAAATAACAAAATTCATAACGCCTGCAAAATTTTCAAGTTGTTTAATTGCCGAAGATAAAAACATTCCAAGTGCTCCTAACATCAGCCCAGAAACAACAAGTGCAGGAAGGATCGTTATATATCCTGAAATTGGTGGAATGATACCCCACAATGATGCGATTATAAGAAATGCATATACTTGAAGAATTGAAACAAAAACACCAGCAAATAATTTTGAACACAACAAAAACCACCTTGGGATTGGACTAACCAACATTGTTTTCATACTTCCCATTTCTCTATCGTAAACCATAGACAAGGAACTTTGCATTCCATTAAATAATTGTATCATTGCAATAAGACCAGGGGCTATATAAACCTCATATGGAATGTAGGTTTCATATGGAGGAATTATTGCGACGCCTAAAACAGATCTGAAACCTGCTGCAAATATACCTAGCCATACCAAAGGTCTTACTAATGCTGAAAAAAATCTTTCTTTTTGATGAACAAACCTTAAAGCCTCTCTCAACACAATTCCTTTAAAACATCTAAAGTATATAATCAATTTCATGTTTTTATTCCCACAAGCTTGTTAAATGCTTCCCTAATATTTTTTTGTTTTGTTTTTTTAATCACCTTGGATACATCACCTGATTCTAGAATCTTGCCATTGTGTATAATTACCACTTTTTCTCCTTTATCAATTTCATCTATTAAATGTGTTGCCCATAGTACAGCTAGATCCCCTTTTTTACAGAGTGCTTTTACATGTTTAAGAATCATTTGCCTAGAACCTATATCCAACCCCACAGTTGGTTCATCAAGAAGAAGTAACTTAGGTCTATGCAGAAGTGATCTTGCAATTTCTACCCTTCTTCTCTGACCTCCAGAAAGTGAACGTACTTTACTTTTTAGTTTATCATTTAAGTCTATTCTTCCAATTTCTTCAGATATTCTTGAACTAGCATCTACTGTACTTATACCATGTAATGCCGAGTGATAATGCAGGTTTTCTTCAACACTTAGATCTAAATCTAGTGTCGGTTGTTGAAAAACAACTCCTATGTTTTTTAGAGCATTAGAGGAGTTTTCTCTGACATTGAAGTTATGAATTTTTATTGATCCAGTATTGTTGTTGTAAAGTCTGGTAATAAGAGAATACAAAGTTGTTTTTCCTGCTCCGTTCAATCCCAGTAAAACAGTGAAATCACCAGGGTTAATGTTTATACTAACTTTATCCAGAGCTTTGAACTCTCCGAATTTATGTGTTACATTTTTTATTTCAAGAGCAGCATGCATAGCTAGTTGATTTTGATCGAAATCTAGGATTCTGGACTAATTACAACGCCCCAAGGGAAACGACCAACCTTTACAGATTTTTTTACTTTTAATTTATCAACATCGATTATAGAAACATCGTTGCTTACGCCGTTCGTGCTTAGCAATGTTTTTTCATCCGGTGTCAATGCCATTTGCCAAACTCTTTGTCCGACAAGTAAGTATTTGATGACTTTTTTTGTATTCTGATCGATAACTGCAATTCTGTTAGCTGGACCTAAGGCTACAAAAGTGTATTTTCCGTCTTTGGTGTGTCTAATACCAACGGGCTGAACGCTCTCTTCGTTAACACCTGGAATTTCAAAACCAATTGTGTGTGTAACCTCTTTATTCGACGGATCGATTACCTTAACAGTACCTCCAATTTCTGCAGACACCCAAACCTCTTTATCGTTTGGAGTAAACATTGCAACTCTTGGTCTTGCATCAACTAAAACGTTATCTAAAATTTCTAGATTACTGGTATTAATAAAATGAGCCATATTCGTGGTTTCTGATGTATTCACAAGCAAGGATCCATCATTTGTAAGACCCATACCTTCAGGTTCAACTCCCACAGGGATATCATCGATGATCATTTTATCGTTCATATCAACCACAGTCACCATTGCATCGTCTTCATTTGCAATGTAAAGAGTGTCATCCTCAGGTGACAAAATGAAGAGTTCAGGATCTGGTCCAGAGGGTAAGTAATATTTAAGTTTTAGGGTTTCAGCTTCACGAACTTCTACCCTATCGTCGTCTGAAGCACATATGAGAACTAATTTGCCATCCTTGGACATAATAATACCTCTTGGTCTTTGACCAACCTCAACCGTTCTTACGACCTTTTTTTTGTCGATGTCGATCACACTAACTGTGTTGTCTTTTTCATTAGTTATGTAGGCAAGATTGGCAAAAGAGGAATTTGCGTATAAAATGAGAATAAAACTGATTATAAAATTAAACATACATACAATGTATTAAAAATTTTAAAATTTACAAGTAGATTCAGGTTGATCTTTACCCATAGTGTCTAACTCACTCACGGGATGAATGTAACCTTCTTGAGGCGAAACTGAGACCATAGACCTTGGTGCGGCAAGAAGAATTGGTTGTCTTAATTGACCATTCCAAGATCTAAAAGACACCTTGACACCTTTATATGCACCTAGGCCAAACTTTTCCCCAGATAAATATTCTTTTATTTTAGATATATCATTACTTTTAGTTCTTGTTATAGCTTCACCAATTGCACGAACAGCTGTCCATGCATGATAATCGACCTCTGTCATCCATCTTCCACTTTCTCTTCTAAATCTATTTTGCATTTGGGTAGCACCCCATTGTTCGTGTGTCCTGTGCCAAGAGGTTGGTTTCAAACCTTGGGTTCCTACTATCGGACGAGGATCCCAAGTTCTGTAAGACAGATATTCACCAAACTCCCCTTTTTCATCAGCAACTACCAAAACATCATATTTTTCACCTTTTGTAAAGATAGGGACTTCCTTACCTGCCGTTCTTCGAAGGTCTGCTGTGAAATCCCAAATTTTTTCTTTTTTTATTTTTATGTTAAATTTTTTAGCTGATTTTTTTAAAGCATCTGCATATTCTTTATCATTTGAATCTGGTCCCGTAACCACAAACCATTTATTCCACTTTTTTTTAACCAAATATTGTGTCAAAGCATCTGATAACATTGAATAACTTGGTGGTATATGGAAGAGATTGTTTCTGCATTTATCATTGCGAAGGGAATCAGACTTAGACCTTACGTTGAAAATTATTACATCTTTGGAACTGCTGTTATCGTATAGAGATTGGATTTCTTTTTCATTCAAATCAACAACAAAGATTTTGTTCCCAGAATTTATCAGTTTTTGATATTCCTCTGTAAGGTTTTCTTCAAGTAATACTCTATGAAATTCTGCCTTGTAATCATGCCCCACAAATCTTCCTGTGGTTAAGTTATCCTCTATAGCAAGCTTAACCCCATAAAAACCCTCATCATCTAAAATTGGATCGAGATTCGAAAGCACTGGTGGAGTTTTTCTTTCTTTACTTAAAAAGATAATTTTTGAAGAAATGGTAATCTCCTTAGAAAACTTTTTTTTCCCCCTTTTTTCTCTTTCTTTCAGTCTTTCTGAATCTGCTTTTTTTCTTTCTTCTAACTGTTTAATTGAAAGTTCTCTAGATTCTGAGATATTTAAGAAAAAGAAGGGTGATAATAAAAAAATAATTATAAAAAAAAACTTTGCTCTCATATTCTTTATTACTATAAATAAATTTTACTAAATGTTAACCGAAAAGATTTGGATGAAAAATAAAAATAATTTAACAAACTTAGTTAGGGGTGGAATCAATAGAACTAGCTTCTCTGAGACAAGTGAATCAATTTTTTTAACTTCAGGCTTCGTTTACGATACTGCTGAAGAAGCTGAAAAAAGCTTTAAAGAAGAAAAAGAGAGATTCATGTATTCAAGATTTGGTAACCCAACAGTCGACATATTTCAAAAAAGGATGGCTAGTTTAGAAGGAGCAGAGGCTTGTTGGGCAACATCTTCTGGTATGTCAGCATTATTCACAATTTTAATGTCCTATCTACAAAAGGGAGACCGGGTGGTGTCAGGCAAAGCATTGTTTGGCAGCTGTCACTATATAATCACAGAAATTTTACCTAAATTTGGAATTGAAATTGAACTAGTTGACGGATCAGACTTAAATCAATGGGAAAGTGCACTGAAAAAAAAAACAAAAATAGTTTTTTTCGAGACCCCCTCCAACCCTTGTCTTGAGATAGTGGACATAAAAAGTGTATCAAAGTTAGCTCATAAAAATGGAGCAAGAGTTGTTGTAGATAACGTTTTCGCAACACCTATTTTACAAAAACCTCTTGAATTAGGTGCAGATATTATAATGTATTCCGCAACTAAACATATTGATGGCCAGGGTAGAGTTTTAGGAGGAGCGATTCTAAGTGATGAAGATTTTTGCAAAAATGTGGTCAAACCTTTTATCAAAAATACTGGGCCATCAATAAGTCCATTTAACGCTTGGGTACTGCTTAAAGGCCTTGAGACTTTAGATTTAAGGGTCAAGAAACAGGTTGAAAATACAAAGGAAGTATTAAAGTTTCTTAAAAAAAATAAAAATATAAAAAAAATTTATTACCCTTTTGATGAAAATTTTGATCAATATACATTGGCAAAAAAACAAATGAAAGGTGGAGGTACGATTTTAAGTTTTGAATTATTATCAAAAAAAAATTTAGAAAAAACGACAGCCTTCAAGTTTTTAAATAACTTAAACTTAATTGATATTTCGAATAATTTAGGAGATTCCAAAACCTTAATAACGCACCCATACACAACAACTCATCACAGACTTTCAAAAAATGAAAAAAATGAATTAGGAATAAGTGAAAATATGGTGAGACTTTCTGTTGGATTAGAAGAAGTAGATGATATAATCAATGATATAGATTCTGCAATAAAAAAGGCTTACGCAAAATGAACAAAAAAAAAATATTAATTTTAGTTGAACCAATATATCTTGAGGATCACTCCGACCCATCAGAAGATACATATCTATGGGCTTATAAAGTTAAAATAAAAAACAACAGTAAGGAATCAATAAAATTGCTAAGTAGACATTGGAAAATTTTTGATTCTAACGGAAACCACAGAGAGGTCAGAGGAAAAGGTGTTGTTGGTGAACAACCAATCATTCAACCGGGAGATGAATTCGAATATACTAGTGGAACACCACTTAAAACTAGCTCGGGTTTAATGCACGGAAGTTATCAAATGCAAGATTTCAAAGGAAAGATGTTTGAAGTTCTTATACCGCCTTTTTCATTAGATATTCC
>CACIYM010000031.1 GCA_902590895.1 uncultured Alphaproteobacteria bacterium | reverse complement strand
TAGTTTAAGAACAGGGGATACAGTTGAGGGGGAAATGAGAGCCCCACGAGAAAGCGAGAGATATTTTGCTATTACTAAAATCGACAAGATTAATTTTGAAAATGTGGAAAAAACAAAACAAAGAATAAATTTTGATAACTTAACACCTTTGTATCCAGATGAAAAATTAAAGATGGAAGTTGAAAACCCTATGGAAAAAGATATCACCCATAGAGTTATGGATTTAATTACGCCACTAGGAAAAGGCCAAAGAGCTTTGATAGTTGCCCCACCTAGAACTGGTAAAACAGTGATGTTGCAAAACATAGCTCATTCAATTACATCAAATCATCCAGAGGTTTATTTGATAGTGTTATTAATTGATGAAAGACCAGAAGAGGTCACCGATATGATAAGGTCTGTAAAAGGAGAAGTTGTATCATCAACATTCGATGAGCCAGCTGTTCGTCATGTTGCAGTTTCTGAAATGGTCATATCAAAAGCAAAAAGACTGGTTGAGCATAAAAGAGATGTTGTTATTTTGTTAGATTCAATCACTAGGTTGGCGCGGGCTTATAATACTCAAGTTCCAAGCTCAGGAAAAGTTTTAACAGGTGGTGTGGACGCAAACGCTCTTCAGAGACCAAAAAGATTTTTTGGTGCTGCAAGGAACATCGAAGAAGGAGGGTCCTTAACAATAATAGGCACAGCTCTCGTAGACACAGGTTCGAGAATGGACGAGGTGATCTTTGAGGAGTTCAAAGGGACTGGGAATTCAGAGCTAATATTAGATAGGAAGCTATCAGATAAAAGAGTTTTTCCCTCTATAGATGTTACAAAATCTGGTACGCGAAAAGAAGAGTTGCTAGTATCAAAGGATGACCTTTCGAAGATGTGGATTTTGAGAAAAATACTTATGCCAATGGGTGTTAATGATTCCATGGAATTTTTAATTGACAAAATTAAAGGATCAAAAAACAACGCTGACTTTTTTGAATCGATGAAATCTTAATGAAAATTATTAGTTGGAATGTTAATTCCATTAGGATTAGAAAGCACCAACTTTTGGAGTTAATAAAAAAAGAAAATCCCGATTTCGTTTGTTTGCAAGAAATAAAATCATCTAATGATGCGTTTCCAATAAGTGATTTTGAAAAATTAAATTATTTTTCTTACATTAATGGAATGCCCTCTTACAACGGAGTCGGAATATTATCAAAGTATAAGGTTGATTCCACATATTCTCACGTTTTTTGTAACAAAAATGATTCTCGTCATATAGAAGTAAAATACAAGGGATTGAGAATTCATTCTGTGTACGTTCCAGCAGGGGGCGATATTCCAGATGCATCAGTAAATAAAAAGTTTGAACATAAATTAAATTTTTTAGGAGAAATGAAAAAATTTTTTTCAAAAAATGATGCTCATATTTTAGCTGGAGATTTAAATATAGCGCCATATGAAAATGATGTATGGTCTCATAAACAATTGAAAAATGTAGTTAGCCATACAGAGATAGAAAGAGCTAAACTTTTGGATATTCTAGAAAGTGGAAATTTTATTGATACTTTGAAAAAATTAATACCTTCTTCTGAAAATCTTTTCACTTGGTGGAGTTATCGTTCACCCGATTTTAGATTGAATAATAGAGGAAGAAGACTCGATCATATTTGGATTAATAAAAAAAGCTCTTTAAAACTCATTAAAGCAAAAATAATTAAAGAATACAGAGAGCTACAAAAACCATCAGATCATGTTCCTGTTGTTTTAGAGTTATCATTTTAACTGCTCACTAATTTTTTTGAGAAATCACCAGATAGTAAATGAAAATGTAGGTGAGGAACCTCTTGACCACCGTGTAAGCCAACATTTGTAATGAGCCTGTAGCCATTTTTAATGTTAAGACACTTGTTAATTAGTTTAATAGATTTTATAAAGCCAAGAATAAAAGTATCGTCTGCTTTTTCAAGAAAGTCGTCAAAACTACAGAAAGGTTTTTTGGGAATTATTAAAATGTGCACTGGGGCCTGAGGTGAAATATCCTCAAAAGCAAATGCATATTCATCCTCATAAACTTTTTTTGACGGTATCTCTTTTCTTAAAATTTTCGCAAAAACATTATTGTTATTATAATTTTTAATATCAATCATTTTTCATTCTTTTTTTTAAAACTAACAAAACTTCATCGAATGAAACATCTGCTCTTTCCAACATAATTAGAAAATGAAAAATTAAGTCAGCAGATTCCTCTAATAATTCCTGTTTACCCTCAGATAAAAAAGCAGAGATTGTTTCAACTGCTTCTTCTCCTAGTTTATTTGCTATTTTAACTTTCCCTTCATCAAAGAGATTCACAACGTAGGAATTTTTGTCAGAACTTTTCTTTCTCTCTTTAATAATCTCTATAAGTTGAACAATTATTTTTTCATTCATAAATTTTTCCTAATAATCCATTCTTACATTAATACCCTTTGAAATTAAATGTTTTTTTACTTCCGAAATACCGAACTCTCCAAAATGAAAAACGGATGCAGCTAACAATGCAGAGGCACCTCCTTTAACTACCCCGTCTACAAAATGATCAATTTTACCTATTCCACCTGAAGCAATAACTGGTATTCCAACAGAACTAGATATTTTTTTCGTTAATTCTAAATCAAATCCTTTTTTTGTTCCATCTCTATCCATTGATGTTAATAAAATTTCCCCTGCACCAAGTTTTTCAACTTTTTTGGCCCATTGAATTGCATCTATGCCAGTTCCTACTCTTCCTCCATTAATAAAAACTTCCCAAGAGTTCTTAATTTTTTTTGCGTCAATTGCAACTACTATACATTGATTACCAAACTTCATGGCCCCTTCCGTAATAATCTTAGGCTCCTTTATGGCTGAACTATTTACAGACACCTTGTCAGCACCAACTGATAAAAAATTTTTCATATCATCCACACTTTTTATTCCGCCACCAACAGTAAGTGGCACCAAACATTCATTTGCAGTTCTCTCAATAATATCAACCATTGCATCTCTTTTTTCATGTGTGGCCGTTATATCTAGAAAAGTTATTTCATCGGCCCCATTCTCACTGTAAAACTTTGCTTGTTTTACCGGATCTCCAGCGTCTACAAGGTTTACAAAGTTTATTCCTTTTACCACCCGTCCATTGTCAACGTCTAGACAAGGAATTATTCTTATCTTTATCATTTTAATATTTCTATAGCTTCATTTACGTTTATTTTGTTTTCATAAATTGCTCTGCCAACAATCACTCCATCTAAATTTTTTTTAATATCACCAATTTGTTTTAATTTCTTAAGATCATTTAAGCTTGATACACCTCCAGATGCGATAATTTTTAATGAAGTGTTATTTAAAATATTTTCTAATTGATCAAAACTTACTCCAGCCAAAACTCCGTCTTTTTCAATATCAGTAAAAATAACAGATGACACTCCAATACCTTCATAAATCTTTAGCATTTCACTAACCTTGGTCTTACTGGTCTTTGACCAACCGTCACTTGCGACCAAACCCTTTTTTGCATCAATCCCAACAGCAATTTTATCAGGAAAATACCTACATATTTGTTTACAAAGATTTTTGTTGTTGAGAGCTATTGTTCCTAACACAACTCTGTCAATTTCATTATTGATTAAAAATTCTACTGTCTCTTGATTTCTGATACCCCCACCAACTTGTAAAAAGCAGTTAAATTTTTTTTTAATCTTAATAAACACTTCATGGTTGACACTCCTCCCTTTGAACGCACCATCAATATCAACTATGTGGATCCACTTCGCCCCAAAATTAATAAATTGGCAGGCTTGATCAATTGGATCAGGATTATAAAAAGTAATGTCTTCAAGCCTTCCCTTTTTAAGCCTGATGCACTTCCCATCTTTTATATCAATTGCTGGATATAGATTCATTTAGAATTCCTCATTTTCCAAAAATGCTTCCAAAAATTTTATACCAAATTTATGACTTTTTTCAGGATGAAATTGAACCCCGATTATATTATTTTTTGTGACCATTGCTGTTATTTCTTGACCATAATGAGTTGACATGATTTTATCATCAGAATTTTTTGTCTCAAAATTATAACTATGAACGAAATAGGCCGATATCTCTTGGCTGTTGATTTTTTTCTTTAACTTTTTTATGAAAATATTTTCTTTTTTAATCTCAAGATTATTCCACCCCATGTGAGGAATCTTTAAATGTTTATGAGTTTTTTTTAATTTTTTAACGTTTCCTCCTATCCAATCTAGGCCCATAAATTCTCCATTTTCAAAACCTTTTGTTGCAAGCATTTGCATCCCAACACATATTCCTAAAAAGGGTTTTTTTTCAATGCTTACCTTTTCCAAGATTGAATCAATTAAATTCGAACTCTTTAAACCCTTTATGCAGGATTCAAAAGACCCTACTCCCGGTAATACTAGATGGGAAGATTTTTTAATATCTGACTCTTTTGAGCTTATGAGTATTTTTAACTTTTTTTTTGATATTAGATTAAAAGCATTATAAACCGACTTAATATTTCCACAACCATAATCGATGATAGTAAGAAGATTCATTTTTTTTTTGATGAGAAAATTAAAATGGCCTTTTGTGAGGAGTTTGATACTACTATGTCTTCAGGAATGTAATCAGAATCCAGCAATTTTTGGATGTAAATGTCTTTTCCAAAAAATCCCCAAAAAATTGACGATGTCAAAATGAATAAAAAAGAAAATTGTGGTGCAATGTAAATAGCAAAATTGATTAACCAAAACCAAATTAGACCTTCAAACCATAGACCTCTAAATATTCCCCATACAGGACCAAGAAAAAATGCAAATTTATTGAACCCATTATTTTCTGCCATAATTTTTTTTGGATCGGAGATATTTCTCAAAATAAAAAAGGATTCCATAAAATTATAGTTTCCCCTTGGTTGACGGTATTTGCCCTATCTGTCTTGGGTCAATAACAACTGCTTCTCTAAGAGCCCTTGCAAGACCCTTAAAGCAGGATTCAATTATGTGGTGATTATTTTCTCCGTACAAGTTTTCGATATGAAGAGTGATACCTGCTGTTTGTGAAAAAGCTTGAAACCATTCTTTAAACAGTTCTGTATCCATTTCGCCAAGTTTTGGTTTTGACATTTTTACTTTCCATACCAGATAGGGTCTGTTTGAACAATCTACAACAACTCTTGACAAAGTTTCGTCCATTGCAGACAAAGCTTGCCCAAATCTTTTAATACCTTTTCTGTCTCCTAGAGACTTTGAGAAAGCTTCACCTAACGCCAAAGCACTATCTTCGGTTGTATGATGAAAGTCAATGTGAAGATCACCTTTAGCTTTTACGTTTATGTCAAATAAGCTATGTTTTGATAGTTGCTCAAGCATGTGGTCAAGAAAGCCAATACCAGTATCGATCAAGTTTTTGCCATCGCCATCAAGTGATAGGTCAACACTTATATTCGTTTCTTTTGTTTTTCTTTTAATTGAGTATTTTCTCATATATAAATTTTATTGGATATTAAATCTAAAATATATAGATTAATATTAAATTATCAATTAGGCGAATCAATTATGAATGAAAATGTAAGTTTTGAAAAATGGTATGGTACCACAATTGTTTCAGTAAGAAAAAAAAATGAAGTTGTAATTGCTGGAGACGGACAAGTAACTTTGGGTGATGCAGTGATGAAGTCTAATGCAAAAAAGGTTAGATCGCTAGCTTCAGGTAAGGTAATTACAGGTTTTGCTGGTGCAACTGCGGATGCTTTCACTTTGTTTGAGAGGTTAGAGGCAAAACTCGAAAAATTTTCAAATAACTTAATGAGAGCATGTGTTGAAATGGCTAAAGACTGGAGAACGGACAGATATTTAAGAAGACTAGAAGCAATGATGGTGGTTGCTGATAAAGAAGCAAGCTTAATTCTTAGCGGAAATGGTGATGTGCTCGAACCCAAAGATGGTGTAATGGCTATCGGTTCTGGAGGAAATTATGCTCTTGCAGCAGCAAGAGCCTTGTACAATACCAAACTTGATGCAGAAAAAATTGCTATACAGAGTCTTGAAATCGCAGCTGAACTTTGCATTTATACTAATAATAATATTACTTTTGAGAAAATAAAATGACTTCTTTTACGCCAAGAGAAATTGTATCCGAATTAGACAGGTTTATTGTTGGTCAAAAAAGCGCAAAGAGAGCTGTCGCAATTGCCTTAAGAAATAGATGGCGCCGTCAGCAAATTGAAGGCTCTTTAAAAGATGAAGTGTTACCTAAAAACATACTAATGATTGGTCCAACTGGGGTGGGTAAAACCGAAATAGCAAGAAGATTGGCAAAACTTGCGGATGCTCCTT
>CACIYM010000030.1 GCA_902590895.1 uncultured Alphaproteobacteria bacterium | reverse complement strand
ATAAATTTTAATAACACTCAAAGTGAAGAATTAGGGAGGCAATTAGGAGTTTTACAAACAACCATTAATTCACCATTTGGATATGGGGAAAGTCTGGCAATGTTTGGACTAGCCCGACCGACAATTAAAGGAATGAAAGGAACTGGAAATGCAGTAACGATCAGAGGCGGAGGATTATCTTTTTCTTATCCTTTAGGCGACAATGGTTTGATTTCAAACTTCTCATATTCAGAAAGTATGACAAGACCAGGTGGAGATATTACCTCATTAGGAATTGAGTCCAATATGAAATCAGGATCGTTAGGGTTAACTTATCCTTTAAAACTAAGTGCAAATACCTCATGGACAGTAAGAGGCAACTTAACGTGGATTGACGAACTACAACAAACTAATACAACAGGTGTAGATCAGGTTTTATCTCATGACAGACTAACAAGCCTTAGATTGGGTCTTAGTTATTTTGGTTGTCCAAGAGGTTGTATTTATTTTGATTCTGAATTATCTCGTGGAATTGACGTTGCGTCACGTTCAGCAAGTGAAGCGACGGACATACCACTCTCAAGAACCTCAGGAACTTCACAATATCATCACTTACGAGTTAATTCATCATACTCATTCTACATTCTTACAAACTACTTAATGAAAATAGGTTTAGGTGGTCAATACACTGATGACGCATTGTTAAATTCTGAACAAAGTACAGTTATTGGCATGGATAGAATAAGCTCCTTAACCTCAGGAGCCATTTCAGGAGATAAAATTTGGTACATTAGAGCAGAAGTTAACAGGAATTTTTTACTTCTTAAAAATCTTTCACTAACACCATACATGTATTCCGCAATGGGGGTTGCATACCTAAATAGGCCAACTGCAGCAGAAAACAAAGAAACTGCTGCTAAATCTGTTGGAGTCGGCCTTCAAATTAACAACTTTAATGACTATTTTTATTTCGACAAAAATATTACAGCTAAAGTTGAGTATTCGAAAACAATCGCTACCGACAAAATTGAAGTGCTCTCAGATGTAAGATTAAATAAACATCATTTAATGCTAATGCTCAATATGGATTTCTAAATAATAAAAAAAAGACTTGTTTTGTCGTTTAAATAGGCGGAAAATAACATACGCTTTTTAAAAAGGAACTTAGAGGAAATGGTTCTTAAAAAAAATAAATTTAATTCTTTTATTGCAGCATCTTTATGCAGCATTATGACACTCAGTCCAGGTATATCAGCAATAGCCTCAGATATGCCAACCGGTGGTTCTGTGCGAAATGGGAATGTAGAAATAGCTTATGTTAATCCTGACCACATGGTTCTTAATCAAAACACTCACAATTCTGTAATACATTGGGATTCATTTTCTGTTCACTCATCGGGAGTTGTCGATTTCAACATGCCGAAGTCTAGCTCTTCTTCACTAAACAGAGTATTGGGCTCAACACCATCTAATATAGCTGGGCGAGTAAACTCAAATGGAAATGTGGTACTTGTCAATCCAAACGGGGTATTTTTAACAAAATCAGGTGTCGTCAGGAGTAATTCGTTCACTGCCTCGAGCTTAGATATAAATACAAGCGACTTCTTACAAGGAAGGCATAACTTTTATAAAAATAAAAAGTCTAAAGGGATTGAAAATCACGGAAAAATTGAAGTAAATAATGCTGGGCATAGTGCATTGCTTGGGAAATACGTTTCAAACGAAGGGACAATAACAGCAAAATTGGGAAAAATCTTTTTGGGGGCTGGGGAGCAGATAACTTTAGATCTTTCGGGTAATGGTTTAATGAAAGTGACAGTGCCAACAAGCGAGCTTTCAAACATTAAGGATGTAAATGGAAAAACATTAGGCAGCTTAGTTACAAACAATGGGTCATTAATTGCTGAAGGCGGTTACATCCAATTATCTTCAAAAACAGCAGAAAATTTAATGCTTGGGTCAGTAAATGTTGGTTCGTCAGGCATTGTTTCAACCGCAAGTATAAATCAGCGAACAGGAAATATCTTTATTGGTGGAGAAGATAATAATATTGTTGAAATACAGGGTAATATAGACGTTTCTAGCAAAAATCCGACCACTCCCTCCGGTAGACTAACGATTACTGGTACAAATGTGTATTACGGAGGGTCTACAAATGCAAGCGGCTCAAAGGGCGGGAAAATATTAGCCAAAGCCAAAGAACTGCTGGTTCTTGATGGCTCTATTGTCGCCAAGGGTTTGAAAGAAAGTGGTGGAGACCTAATGGTAGTTTCAGAAGATGTATTATTATCCACAGCTCGAACTAGTGTTGATATGTCAGGATCTATTAACGGCGGATCTATTAAATTACATGGAGATAGTCATAATCTTGTTGCTGGAACGTTCAAGGCTGATGGGAATTCAAGTCAAGGAGGCAACATTGACTTTGCTGGACAAAATGTAAGACTAGCATCAGCAGATATTTCAGCTAAAGGAGTATCACAGGGCGGAAAAGTAAGGATTGGTGGTGAGTATTTAGGTGGCCAAAAATTATCAACGGTTAGTCAGAAAGAATATGACGGGTTTATTAATCGGTATGAAAATAAAAATGAAATTATAAATGCCCAAAATACAATTGTTGACTATGACGTTAACATAAATATTTCAAGCACTTTTGGACAGGGAGGGACAGCTATTATCTGGTCAGACGAAACTACAGACTTTTTAGGCTCAATTAATGCAAACGGATTCTTAAGTGCAGATCAAAACTGGATTACTCAAACTCCTAAAAACAAAGAAAAAGGTGGATTTATCGAAATATCATCAAAAAATCTGCTGAGAACAGTAAAGTTAGACCGTATAAGTGTGGATTACGGAACATTACTTTTAGATCCTAAGAACATTACCGTTGATGCTAGTGGTTCGTCTGGTGGTTCCTTAGATGATGGATTAAGGGCACAAGTATATTATAACTACTTTAATGACAGCTTTAGTTATTTTGGAACTGTTGGTGGCAGGACTCAGGATTCTAGATCAAGTGTAAGAAATAGATTTAACAGGGATTTTACTACTATTAATTATATAACACCTGGTAGAAATTTCGCTGAGAGATATTCTGCAGAATGGAGAGGTTTCTTCAAACCAAAACAAACAGGTACTCATAGATTCTACACTTTTAGTGATGACTCTAGTTGGGCTTGGTTATTTACCCAAGGATGGAACAATGTGGATTCGTGGTCAGATTTTATTAGCGTAAGAAATACTTCAAATAGATTGGTTGATAACAGGGGTGCACACGGAATGAGAATTCGATATAGCAGCAATGTAACACTACAAGCAGATACGTATTATCCACTGTTAATATATTTTGGAGAAAGAACGGGTGGGGATAGAATTGATTTTGGTTGGCAAGGTCCAGGACAAGGTTGGACAACTAATATGAGTGGCGTTGCTTATCATAATAATGATGAGTTTTCATCAGGTTCATTTACTGGGGCTTCTGGAAGTGCAGGCATAGAGACTGTAAGTTCATTTTCAACAGATTCGTCAAGCACAAATACTGTTGGCAGTGGTACAATACAAGATTTACTAACAGCAGGAACTGATGTTTATTTAAGAGCTAACCAAGACATTACTGTTTCAAATGCCATAAGCGCAACTGGTAGTTCAGGTGGAAATCTTTCATTGCTTGCCGGACGTGACATAACAATTAATTCTAATATAACTACTGCAAATGGTAACCTTACACTGCGTGCCAACACATCAACATCATATGGTGTTGTTGATTCACAAAGAGGAAGCGGCACAGCGGACATAACTAATAATGCAACCATAAATGCAGGAAGCGGGACTGTAACAGCAGTTATAGATGGTGGGACCGGGCTTACCAATGACCAGCCAGGGGACATTTCGTTAGGTACAATTACCGCAGGGGCCATAAACGCAACAGGAGATTCCGCTACTGGAACGATTACTGGTACTAGCCTTACAGCATCAAATAATAATGGAACTACAGTAGATATTTCTGGATATGAGATTGGAACTATCTCCTCAATAAGTACAAAAAACAATAATACGAACTGGAGAATTACAAGATTAAACTCATCAACAGATAATTCTTTTAGTAACGTGCCTTCAGGTGATTTTATCCAATATGGTTATTCTAGTGGCGACTTAGTGAGTGGTTCTGGAGATGGAATCATAACGGGTTATGATCCTGGAGTGTTAACAAAAACATATAGTACTATTTCTGGAAGCTCCAAAAAGGTTACAAAAGTATATGATGGTACAGTTTCAACCTCATCTGCTACTTTCGGGAGTGCAACAGTTACTTCAGCAAAGGGTCTTTCAAGCGACCTTAATGTTACGTTAAGCGATCAAACTTACACATATAATAGTGCAGGTGCCGCTGATGATAAAATAGTGACAGCTGACTCTGCGTATAGCATTTCCGGAGCCAGTCATACTAGACACGGTAATGTTTATGGGTTAGTAGCTAGCTCAACAGTAAAACAAATTAACGATTCTCAAGTCACGCCAAAACCTGTAAGTTTGTCAGGTACAAGACAATATGACGGCTCTACTTCCGTAAATTCATCTGATCTAACTCTAGGTAATTTTGTGGGTAGTGAAACGGTAACCCTCACTGGATCAGGCTCTATATCCTCAGCAAATGTTCAATCTAACTCTAGCTTATCGTCAACAAGCAGCCTTTCACTTGTTGATGGATCAGGTGGAGGATTAGCAAGTAATTATACATTAACTGGTGGGAGTCAAAACTTTAGCGTAACCAAAAGGCCAGTAGTAATAAATGGAAGCCGAACATATGATGGAACAAACACAATTAATGCTTCAGATGTTTCTTTTGTAGGAACAGTTGGTAGTGATGACTTATCAGTAAGTGGAAAAATGACTATTAATGACGCTGATGTTGCATCAAACAAACCTATCTCTTTGAAATCAGCCACGCTACAAGATGGAAGTATTGGGAAAGCAACAAATTATGAACTGGTTTCTGGTACCATCTCAATAACCAAAAAACAAATCACAGCTAAACTTTCTAAAATTTATGATGGCTCGAAAGAAGTCTTAAGTACCGACTTAGAGAGCATTACAGGACTTGTTGGAAAAGAAAATATAAGTCTGACTGGTTCAGCTAATATATCTGATGCTAATGCTGGAAATACTAAAACAATAACAAGTCAAAGTTTAAGTCTTTCAGACCCAAGCGAAAAAGGAGCTGGCGGTAAAGCATCAAATTATGAATTGAAAACTGTAATAGTTGACGTAGCAAAAAAGAATCTAGAGATAATCGGAGAAAAAGTATATGATGCATCCGTAGCTGTTAAAAATTCAATTTTTACCAAAATTTCTGGATTAGTGGCTAACGAAGACATTAGTGTAAGGGGTACGGTTAATCTATCAAATTCAAATGCTGGTGATCATAACATTTCTAAAGATAATTTAACTTTGTCCAACGGTGAATCAGGTTTAGCAAAGAATTACTCAATAAAAAGTGTAGGAGTAACAATAAAAAAGAAACCACTAAAACTCAGCGGTTCGCGAAAAATTAATAGGATTAATAGAAACATAAGATTAACATCAGGTCAATTAAGGATGGATAATCAAATTAAGGGTGATAATGTTAAGCTCTCTGGAAGTACTAAGACTAGAGTCACTAAAGAAGGTTTTAATAAAATTGGCACTGACGGACTAAAACTAACGGGTACAGATGCTTCTAACTATACTTTATCAGGAGAAACTCATGAATTTTTATTTGAGCTCAGAGCCAAATTCAAAGCAATAAAAAATATTGAAAATAAGATAAATGAGTTGGCAAAGTCAGGTAAAAAAATAATCACAGGTGCTACTCAAGCCGTTCCTAAGGTAGTGGCAATGACACCAACACCTAGCCCTAGCCCTGCAGCAGGTGGACCAGCAAGTGGCGGGGGACCTTCAGGTGGTGGCGGTGCGCCAGCAGCAAGTGGTAGTTCCGGTGGGGCAGGCTCAGGAAGTGGCGACTCAGGGGGTGGAGAATCATCCACTGAAGAGTAATTTTCTTACTTTATTTTTAAAAGCTTAGCCCACAAAATTCTTGCTATGTTTATGCCGCTGTGCTCTAGAATTTGAACTATTCCTGTGGGGGAAGTAACGTTAATTTCCGTTAGTTTTTCGTTGATTATATCAATACCAACGAAAAATAACTTTTCACGTTTCAATGTTTTTTTAATAGCCATACAAATCTTTTTTTCTTTTTTGGTCAATATCGATTTTTTTGCCTCACCACCGAGGTGCAAATTTGCTTTAAATTGACCTTTTTTAGGAATCCTGTTTATGATTCCCTCGGCTTTACCATCAATTAAAATTACTCTTTTATCACCGTAAACCACTTCATTTATAAATTCTTGTACAACAACAGGTACAGAATATTGTTTTTTTAAATTGTTAAATTCTACAATGGCTTTTTTTTCATTTGCCTCAGAAACTTTTACGACTCCTTCACCTCCTTTATTATATAAAGTTTTAATAACTAAATGTTTATACTTACGAAGCATTTTTAGAAAAATCATTTCATCTTCAGTAACCAAACTTTTAGGCATAAGTTCACTAAAAAAAAGTGGGAAAATTTTTTCCGTAAAGTTTTTTATTCCACTCGGATCATTTACAAAAAAAGGTTTTTTATTAAAGCTTTTGTGAAGCTCCAATAGATAACAATTAGTTAAGTAAGACATATTAAAAGGGGGATCTTGTCTTATGAA
>CACIYM010000029.1 GCA_902590895.1 uncultured Alphaproteobacteria bacterium | reverse complement strand
TTTTTCTACTTTATTTTGACTATACTAAAGTTGTGATTAAAGTTAGTCGATCAGGTGTAGAAAAATTTCTAACATGTAAAAGATGTTTTGTATTGGAACAAAAGTATAAAGTAAGGGCACCATCGTTACCATTTACATTAAATATTGCAGTCGATAACTTATGTAAGAATGAATTTGATTATTATCGAGAAATACAAGAACCACATCCAATTTTTTTAGAACATAAAATAGATGCTGTACCATTCAAACATCCAAAAATGAATGAATGGAGAAGTAACTTTAAAGGAATTCATTATATTGATGAATTAAAAGGTTATGATTTTTATGGTGCAGTTGATGATGTTTGGGTGAAGCCTAATAAAGAATTAATTATTTCTGATGTAAAAACTACTGCTAAAACAAAATTTGATTGGGAAAAAACATATTCAGAATATGATTATCCAAAGGGTTACAGAAGACAGTTAGAAATGTACCAATGGATATTTAGAAAAAATGGCTTTAAAGTTTCAAATGATGGGTATTTAGTTTACTATAACGGACTCAGAAATGAACCAATGTTTAATCAACAAATAAAGTTTGAATTACATCTCATTAAACTTGATTGTGATGATAGTTGGGTCGAAGAGGCTATTCTATCTGCTTGTAAACTGTTAGCTAGTGATGAATATCCGCCAGCATCAAAAAACTGTGACACATGTCAATATTTAAAAAAGAGATGGGACATTAAACAAGTAATTAATTAGATTAAACAGAAATTTTTTCTAATGATAAAAAACCTACATATTTTTTCAATTATATTAACAGTTTTACTATTTGATTTTTCTTTAGTTCATTCAAATTCAAAACAAAAGAAATTAAGGATTGTTGACGGTGATACTATTTATTTAGGAAATGTTAAATATAGACTTCATGGAATTGATGCTCCTGAAACCAAACAAAAATGCAAAAGGAAAAACAAAGACTACTATTGTGGTAAGGAAGCTACTAAATTTCTTAAATTTCTTGTCAAAGAGGCGGGGAGGGTTATTTGTAAAAAAAAAGATGTAGATAGGTATAAAAGAATAGTTGCTGTTTGCTACTACAATACTCAAAATCTTAATAAATTGATGGTAAGAAATGGATGGGCAATTGCATACCGAAGATATTCTGAGGATTACATTAATGATGAAAATTATGCTAAAAAAAATCAACTTGGAATTTGGAGTGGAGACTTTCTTGAGCCTAGTAAATGGAGAAAAGAAAATAGAAAATAATTTAAAAAGAACTAACTATTGGCGTTGGTTTGGATTTATTTTAGCTGTGATTGGTGCATATATTTTGGGTAATGCTCAAGTGCTATCTCAGTGGATAGGTTGGACTATATGTTCAATTTCTTGTTTAATTTGGATTTTTATGGGTATTAAAGACAGAGATGTTCCTAGGACCTTGATGGAAGTAATGTATTTTATAATTGGTATTAGAGCCATTATTAACTGGATAAATTTTAACTAATTAATGTACGATCTAAATATAAAAGAAAAATTTAAATTATTTTGTATTTCTTGATGACTTTTAAAATCTTTAAGTATACCTTGATTTTATGAAATTATTTCTGTTCATGTTTATTTTCTTTTCTTTTTTTACATTAAAGTCCGAAGTTAAACTTAAAACTATAACACCAGAAGAGAGAGATTTAGGTTGTATTACTCTTCTCACTTTAGCCAGTGAAAAAAGTAAAAAAGATGGTGAAATGGTTAAATATGAAAAATTAAAAAAATTACAAAAAATTTACCTTGGTAAATATGATGACAATCATTTCTCTGATGAGGACACAAAATCACAAATTGAAGCGCATAGTTTAAAAATAAAGGAAAAAGGTCAAAGATATATCAACAAAGGTCTACAAAAATGTGGGCTTAAATAACTTAATTTTTACTTATAATTTTACTTAATTATTTTATTAAAATTTCCATTGGAATCAAAATACTTTTCGCCCTGCTTCAGTTGCCCTTTAAATCTTCCATAGGGATCGTAAATTTTTCCATCACGTTTAATGTTACCTAAAAACTTACCGTATGGTGAGTAGATACTTCCCTCAGTTGTAAGTTTACCTTCATAGCCTCCATAAGAATCAAAAAAACGACCTTCATTATCAAGTATACCTTTATACCTACCATACGGATCATAAATAGTATTTGCATGTAAAGGTAGGATTAATATCAATACTGCCGTAAAAATTAGAGTTTTCATTGATATTATATTAACTTAGTAAATAGTGGACGACAATTATATAATTTGTGTGTTAAGAATAATTTAAAGTACATATTTGCGTTGTTTTTTCTTAAACCTTATTGAATAAATACCCTATCATTGCTTGAGTTTTATAATTTATATTCCATATTATTAAGTATGAAAAAGTTCCTTTCATCCCTAGTTATGACAATTCTTCTTTCCTCTTGTGCAATAGATAAAGTTAAAGAGGATATTGGCAAATATGTTCCACCAAACATTGACGATACTAATTTTAAAAATTTCATAATTACTAATAAAAATTTTGACGAAACATGGACCTCTGTAATTGATTTTTTAAATGGTTCTTCTTTTAATATCAAGAACTTAGATAAAGATTATGGATTGTTAAAATTATCATTTGGTTCAAGAGACGCTGAAAATTTCATAGATTGTGGTAATTTTGAATATACTACTTTAACTGGTGAAGAATTTAAAGGTTCTTACATTGACTATGCCAAAAGAAGTTTAATTGCAGTTCTTGAAGCAAAAATGGACGTTAATATACAAAAAATTGATAATGAATCCACAAAAATAATTATTAACGCAAACTATAAGTTCACAACAAGACATGCAATTGGGTACAATGACCCTGACCTCACCCAAACTTATAATTTTGTATCAGGGGGCTATCAAACAATAAATGTTCTCTACCCTATTTCAGGTAGTATTCCAACACGAACCTGTAAATCAACTAACTTTGCAGAGAATGCAATTTTTAATGTAATTAAGTAAGATTTTTTTTGCTATTTTTTAAAAAATATAAGTATCAAACTAATTACTATGCTTATAATGATGCAAGTAACAATTGGAAAATAAAAAGAGGAGTTTTCTTTTTTAATAACAATATCACCTGGCAGTCTTCCCAATCCAATATCTTTTAACAAGGGATAAAGCAAACCAACTATAATAAATAAAACCCCAATAATAATAAATATTTTTTGAATCATAGATAAATTTCTAACATTTTACACCTTCACCTTTAAGGAGTCTTTTTTTTCTAGCTATACCTTTTTTCCCCATATATCCACCAAGTTTTCCATCAGCCCTTATAACTCTATGACAAGGAATAATTTCTAATAATGGATTCTTAGCGCAAGCATTAGCTACAGCACGATAGGCTTTAGGTTTACCTATCTTTATCGCAAGTTCTTTGTAAGAAATCGTTTTTCCTTTAGGAATTTTTTTTATTTCGGCCCATACTTTTTTTTGAAAATCAGTACCCTTCAACATTGTTCACCTAATTATTTTTATTTATTTTAAATTTAACTGAAACTTTGCTTAATTTCTCTTTCATTGTTAATTAATTTTTTTTTTTGATAACTTTTTTTTACCTAAGTACTATAAGGAATAATGTCGGTTTAAGTCAAGTTGAGTAGGGGGAGGGACACCATGTTTTGGGATTTTAATTCCCACACCGCTAATAATAAATTTTTTCTAATATTTCAAAAGAAATCTAGTCTAAAAAAGACTATATTAACACTATCAATATGACTGCAATATTAGTTAAGAATCTAAATAAATATTATGATAATGGTTTCAAAGCTCTGTCAAATATTAATTTAGAAATAAAAAAAGGTGAAATATTTGCCTTACTAGGTCCAAATGGTGCTGGTAAGTCAACATTAATTAATATTATTTGCGGAATAAATAAAAAAAAGGATGGCGAAATTTCTGTTTTTGGACATGATATTGAGAAAAATTATAAAATGGCAAGATCAAAGATTGGCCTTGTACCTCAAGAAATTGCTACAGACTCTTTCGAAAAAGTAATAGACACCCTTAAATTTAGTAGGGGGCTTTTCAACAAAAAAAATTCAACAGAGTACCTAGAGAAGGTGTTAAAGTCATTAGAGCTATTTAAAAAAAGAAATCAACAAATCAGAACTTTATCTGGTGGAATGAAAAGGAGAGTGATGATTGCCAAAGCTATGTCTCATGAACCTAATATTCTTTTTCTTGATGAACCCACTGCAGGCGTAGATGTCGAGTTGAGGCAGTCCTTGTGGAAAAATCTTTATGATTTAAAAAAAAATGGAGTAACAATTTTTCTGACAACGCATTACATTGAAGAAGCAGAGAGACTTGCTGACAGAGTTGGTATTATTCATCAAGGTGAAATTCTGATGGTTGAAAAAAAAGATAAAATACTTGAGAAATTAGGGGATAAAAGAGTTATTATAACAATTAATAAAACTTCAAAAAATTTGAAAAACATTCTTAATAAATTTAATTATCAAAAGAAAAAGAATAAATTAATATTTTCATTAGACCTAAAAAATAATAGAAACTCAGTCTCAGATTTATTTAAAGATTTAATAAAAAATTCAATATCTTTTTATGATGTAGAGATTAAAAAAAATAATTTAGAAGAAATATTTCTTAAGTTAATAGATCAATGAATATAAAGGGCATAGTTGCAATTTATAAGTATGAGATGTCTCGAACATTCAGAACATTTGGTCAAAGTATTGCCTCACCTGTTCTATCAACGGCATTATATTTTATTGTTTTTGGCTCCGCAATAGGGTCCAGAATTGGGGAAATTGATGGAGTGAATTATTCTTCATTTATAGTGCCTGGTTTAATTATGCTAACTGTTCTTACCCAAAGTTTATCAAATGCATCATTTGGAATTTTCTTTCCAAAATTTAGCGGAACTATTTATGAAGTTCTGTCAGCTCCTATTTCACCATTCGAAATAACTACTGGTTATGTAACAGCAGCAACTACTAAATCAGTAATTGTTGGAACTATAATTTTAATTACATCTACATTTTTCGTAGATTTAAATATTAAATATCCGTTTGAAATGTTTTGTCTATTAATTTTAATATGTCTTACCTTTAGTCTTTTTGGTTTTATAATTGGTATTTGGGCAAATGACTTTCAAAGAATTCAATTAATTCCTTCATTTGTAATTACTCCGTTAACATTCCTAGGCGGTAGTTTCTATTCCATAAGTATGCTGCCTGAAATATGGCAAAAGATTTCCTATTTCAATCCAATCGTTTATCTAATCAGTGCTTTTAGATGGAGTTTTTACGGTGAAGAAGAAATAGATTTATATATATCTATTACTACCATTTTTATTTTTTTATTTGCATGCCTTTTGACAATTCACTTTATTTTTAAGACAGGTTACAGAATAAAATCATAGAAACAATGAACAAAGATACAGGTGGAACGAGGGTCTCAAGCATAGAAGAGTTTAACCATATAAATAAAAGTAATTTACTAATCAATTATTTTAAGTTGTGATGTATTCCTAAACTGAATTATCATCATTAGGTGACGATGGTTGTTCTTTTTCCCATTTAAACTCTTCAATATATTTTTGCATCTCTTTAAAGATATTTTGAACCTCATTGTAGCCATCACTAACAAAACCTAAAAACTGAAAAATAGGAATTAGAAACATAACAATAGTATAAATAATAATTACACCAATAGAAATGAATATGAATTTAAATAAATTTCGTTCAAACCATTTAAATATTCTTAAAAAATCTTTCATAGAATTAACCAAACGATAATTATAAACCGTTAAAAAAATTAACATCTCGAATTCTTAACATCTTTTCGTATATTTCTTAATACACCTTAATTGATTTGGAAAAAAAATTAATGAGTAAATAATAAAGTAAGAGTGTAGGAGAGAGCAGCGTCTACTGTGTATAAGAGAGTGCCCATAAATTATCAAAAAAGAATAATAAGACTGTAAACAATGTGGTGCCGCTTGAGAGATTTGAACTCCCGACCCACTGATTACAAATCAGTAAGCCCTAGGTTTTTATAGTAATTCATAGTGTTTCATATAAGATCATAAAAGCTAGTAAATACAGTAAGTTATAGACATATTCTTACTAAAAGGTTAAGATTTAAATATGGTGTGATATTGGTTAAATGTAGCCCCAGTGTAGCCCCAATTTAAGATATGAAACTTAACGATAGACAAATAAAATTAATTACACACGATGGAAAAGGACGAAAAAACTTTCCTGATGGTAATGGTTTATACCTAAGGGTAACTAGCAAACAAAAAACATGGAGTTATCAATATCGTTTTAATAATAGAGTATTACGTTTTACAATTGGGCGGTATCCTGAAATATCACTAAAAGAGGCTAGGCGTATTGCTCTTGAATTACGAACACAAAAATATAAAGGAATAAATCCACAAACTAAAAAAGTAGAGCAAAGACGACAGCAACAAAAAAACTTTGCCTATTATTATGACTTATATTACGAGAATTACGCAAAAATAAACCTTAAAAGTCATAGAGGTCTGCATAATACATTTAATTATTACTTAATTCCTAAGTTAGGAAGACTTAAACTTGATCATATTGAAAAGCCAGTTGTTCTAAACATTATTGATAATTTAATAAAAACGGATAGGGGAGTTACTGCTAATAGGGTATTACAGGTTCTAAAAACGTTTCTTAAGTGGTGTGTGCAAAGAGGTTATATGGATATTAACCATATTCAATCTATTGAAAAGCCCTTCAAAGAACAATCTAGAGATAGAGTGCTTAGTCTTAATGAAATTGGTAAACTTTATGATTCCTGTTGTGTTCTTGCAGCTCCCATGAGTGATTTTACACGAATATTAATGCTTTCTGGACAAAGATTAAATGAAATAGCTTCTTTGAAATGGGAGCAGGTAAAGGAAAGTCATTTAGATTTTCCACGGGAGGTATCAAAAAACAATAAAAAAATCATCACTCCTTTGACCATTTTTATGAAAGAAATTATTAATAATCTCAAAAGAGAAAATACATTTGTATTCTCATCCACTAAAGGTATAAAACCGTTAAATTCTTTCTCAAAAATTAAATCTAAATTAATAGAGCAATCAGGAGTAAATAATTGGACTTTTCATGATTTTAGACGTTCTATGGCAACTTTTTTGGGTGA
>CACIYM010000028.1 GCA_902590895.1 uncultured Alphaproteobacteria bacterium | reverse complement strand
CAATGATGTTTTTTGTAGCATCCCCATATTTGAATACAAAATAAGAAACTAAAAAAAACCTTAAAAACCTTGATACAAAAGAAAAAAATACAAACAAAAAAATATTAATGCCTATGATCCCAGAACCCAAACATGTAATTTTGTAAGGAAAAGGTGAAAAACCTCCAACAATGATAAGCAGTATTCCAACCTCAGAGAACTGATTATTAAAATCGTTAATTGTTGAAATGTATTTAGGATAAACTTCTATTAAAAATGGAGAGATTTCATTCCATACAAAAAAACCAAGATAATATGAAACGACCCCACCAAGTACAGAGAATAAAGTTACAAACGTTGTAATTTTAAAATATTTTTTTTTATTAGCTAAAACATAAGGTAAAAGAAAAATATCTGTTGGCAACGGGAAAAAAATTGATTCTATAAATGAAATAAAATTAAGATAAAAATTTGAGTTTTTTTTTGAGCAGAAATCAATGATAGAGTTTATTGATTTTTCGTATATTTTTCTCATTAATCTTTATATCACTATTGTAACAGGTAAATATAGTTTAAATGTGAATGTTAGGAAACTTGGTCATAAAAAACCGGAATAATTACCTTTTAATTTAATAAAAATTTTCCATCAACCTCAAAAAATTTTTTACCGATGTATTTAGAACCTTCCACTGTATAATGGTCTTCATCAAAATAAATTTTTGAGTTAGTATCAGTCAAAAATTCACATTTTTCATCTGTCGTAGAACATAAATAATCGTACTTATTAAAAAACAATAATCTCTTAGATTCAGCAATTTTTTTTAATTTTTTATTAATTTCCCTGTGAGCATTCATTTGTTCAAAAAATTTGTGTTCAATTTCTTTTTTTTCAATTTTATTAGGAAGTCTAGATATTTTTTTTAAAAAATCGTCAGATATTGTAAAATCAAATTTTGAAAGTGGGAATGTCACGTTATGAGAAGCTAAAAATACTTTTTTTCCCAGTTTTTGTAAAAAATCTATTTTATTTGGTAGTTCATCTAAATCTGAATATTTCCAAGCTTTACTAAAAATTACATAGTCACAATTCCTTACTTTTTTTGAATTTTCTATTTTCAAAGAATTTAAAAAAGCAAATTCATAACCTTCATATAAATCTTTGTTAAAGTTCAATAAATTGAAAAAGTCATTACCATGAGAATCTCCTACAATAAGTATTTTTGTGCTAAAATTCTTCTTAAATTCTATCTTTTTATTTTTTTCAAACACTTTATACCACTCATTTTCATAGAATCTATTATCTAGTGTATAAGAAGATGAAATTTTCCACTTATTTTCAAAACCATTTTTTTTTATAATAAAAATAGAAATTGCTAGACAAATCAAAGTAAGTGAAAGATTAGTTATAAGAAAAGATTTATTATCTATTTTATTTTTATTTCTAAATGGTTTTTCTACAAATTCGTAAGATAAAAAAGATAATATAAAAATTAGACTTACCAATAAAAATCCAATAATTAAAAAATTAGAATCATTCTTATCAAATACTATTCTGGTAAACGCTATTAACGGGTAATGATACAAATACAAAGAATATGATGATAGGCCAATATACCTTATAGGGTAAAGTCTGAATAAATTTGTGACAGGGTTTAAATTATGAGAATATCTAATCAATAAATATGTTCCGAAAATGGGGACAATCGTAAAAAATCCTGGATGGTAAAACCTTTCGTCAAAACAAAAATTAAAAGTCAAGATTAAAACTAAACCAAAAATGGAGTAAAAAAGGTATTTATTTTTATAGAATTTTTTTTTTGGTACAAAGACCAAAAGTACTCCAATAAAAAACTCCCAAATTCGAGAAAAAATTAAAAAAAAAGATAAAGCTTCATTTTTATAACTAAGATAGGCAGAGAAAATAAAAAAGAGCAAAATAATCAAATACAAATAAAAAAAACTTTTTTTCAAAAATTTTATTAGAAAAAGAAAAAATAGGGAAAATATTACATAATATTGCCATTCAATAGATAAAGACCACGTATGAATAAAAGGTTGAGGAAATTGTTCTAGTGCAGAATAATTCTTTCCAGATATAAAAAAGTAAATATTTGATAAAAAAAGACTTAGTGACAAAAATGAATAAGAAATATCAATTAAGTTAAAGGGTAGCAAAAAAATGACACCCATTATAAGTGTTAAAAATGAAACTAGTATTAAAGCAGGGACAATTCTTCTTATTCTTCGTATCAAAAATGAAAAAAAATTAAAACTTTTACTATCGTTTTCACTTTTAATAATAAGTGCTATTAAATAACCTGAAATTACAAAAAAAATATCTACACCAATGAACCCACCTGAAAATGGATTGTAGCCGTGTATTGAGAGTGTATCATTTTCAAAAAAATGAAAACCAAACACAAGAAATATCGCTAAAGCTCTTAACCCATCAATCTCACTTTGATACTCAATCTTTTTTTTTTTCAATTTCATCAACTTTATCTTAATAAGTTATCATTGAATCAGGAATCAGCAAACTTTGCGCTTTTTTTAGGGATATCCACTTTGTCTACAAAACCTAATCCTTTACTAGGGTAAAGTTACTCGTTTTCTCAAAATTATTTATTTAAGCAAGTTTATCATTGTTTCCAAAAATAGATGTGTGAATATCTGGTAATTTATCTCCAACTCCATGAGATGTAAAATACAGTTCAAAAATTAGTCTATTGTTTAAAGTTGGCATTTTACCTTTATGCCAACATCTTGTATCAAATACAGAAATTGTACCTGCAGGACCACATAACTCCAAATATTTTCCTGGATATGCACTTTCAATTTCAGAATCTTTAATTCGGGAGCGATTAGGTTTTCTAAATGCAGCACCCATTTTATCAGATTTATGTGACCCTGGTATAAGGCAATGCGGCCCAGAATTAGTATTCACATCAGTCAAATAAACAAAAAACTTTAACCATTTCGGATGACTATAATCATAATGAAAATATTGCGCTGCAGCCGATGATGGAGTCTCACTACCAACAGCAGTCCACCACATATTAACTGCGCTTAAGACCGGAGGGCGTCCAATATAAGCTTCCGCTATTGATCTAAATAAATAAGCTCTACTTAAAGTTTTAACAGCTGACAAACCTGACAGATCAGCATCTCCAAAATTGTATCGATTTGTTTGGGGTGCATCCGGATTAAAAACTTGATGAGTAGTTCCATCGGTTAACTTCGGACATAGCTCAGCAGGTTGATTTAGAGAAAAAGTTTTTAATTCCTCAATTAATTCAGAATCTATACGATGAGGAAAAACAAAATAACCATCTTTTTTAATTGCAGATTTAGCCTGTTTTGCTAAGTTAACCTCATTTGAACTGACAACATTTGATAAATCATTAAAAATATATTTATCTTGGCTTTTTTTATTCTTTGTCAGAAAAGAAAATAAATCAGTAGTTAAGCCATTGCTAAATCTGTGCATATTTTTAAAAGCTAAAAGATATTTTACAGAAATTAAATGTGATTTTCTTGTTTTAATAATGCCAAGTAAATAGTTAAAAAAATCCTTAATTATATTTCTGTAATGAGAAATAGATAAAGCTTTAGGATTCTCTATATTTTCATCTACATCGATAGGAAAAGAGGTAGTATTGTTGTCAAAACTACTAGGGTGATCACTGTTTTTGTTCATAGACTTTTACTCCAAGTACGCTATTAGCAATCCAATCTTTTGTTTATTGTTTATTAAAGAATAATAACAGAGTATTTAAGTCAAGCAATTATATTGTTTGACAACCCACTCTGAGTAAAAGTTTAAACTGGATGTGAGTGATCAAAGTAAATCTAAAATTTTTTCTGTTATTATACTATTTCCATATGGAGAGAGATGATCTTCATCTGAAAAGTAAAACTTACCATCTTTTCCAGGGTAACAATGGCCTACTTTTTCAGAACACGTAAAGTCTCTTGGATTAATGATAAAGGTGTTAGAAGAATTGTTTGCAAATTCTTTGAAAACTTGATCAATGTCATGATTTCTTTTTTTAACAACTTCATAATCAATTGCAAGCCTATTGAAAAAAGTATTACTATCTTCAATGTGAGTAGATTTTCTATACGCTATATTCAACGGATGCCAGCCATTAACGTGTGTTGGTAAAACTACAATAAGTTTTTCTGAAGCATCAGATAAATCTTTGAGGCCCTTACGTAATGATTCTTGAAATTGCAAATTAGTTGCTCTTGTACTTGGGTCGTTAGAAGAAGCCATAAAATGACTTCTTTCCTTCTCAACACCACCTCTTTGATTATCAAACCCATTCCCAAAATAATATAATGGATAACGGGCAAAAATTACTGTTACAGTGTTTACATCACCAAGATTTTTGATTATCTCTAAACGTTTTTCCTGAAACTCTGGAGTGCATGTTGAAATATGTCGCTTCCCGTAGTAGTAAGTGCCTAAATTATCAAGGTATGGACATCCACTTTTTGATAAATCAACAATGGAATGAAAATTATACCGTTTCTCATAAATTGCTTCTGATAAGCCTCTAGCATGACTATCACCAACTATAGTAATTATTTTACCATTGAGATCATTATTATTTCCGGGAATTTGGCATGGGGGTTCATTTAAAATGTCCTTAGAAGTACACTGTTGGTCATTAAAATAAATACCAAAAGTAAAGTTTTTAGGCGCCTGAATTGTTTCACTTTTGAAATGAATACCTGAAGGAGCTTTGTAAAAAAAATGAAACCAGACACCAGAAAAACTTAATAAAGAAATAATAGATAAAGATAGAAAAATTGTTTGAGACCTAGTTATCGAACTACTATACCGAAATGGTTTTTCGACGAAATTATATATAAATACCGAAATAAATAATGTAAAAATAAATGCTATAATTATGTCTAAATAATCAATCCTTGTAATAGAGTAATATCTAATCAAAGAGATAATTGGCTGATGAGTTAAATAAATTGTAAAACTAAGTAGCCCAATATTAACAAGAATTTTATTGGATAAAAATTTCCCTATTATGTTATTTTTATTATTGAGTATGATTATCGCCGTACCAATAACTGGCATTATGACACTAATCATTACATGCTGAGGGATTAATTTATAAGTAATTATTGGTGAAAATATAAGGATAATACCTACAAGCGGCATGTAACTTGATGTGAAAATACCATTCAGTACCTTTTCTTTATTAAAGAGATACATCGCACACAATGCACCTAACAGTAATTCCCATGCCCTAGTTAAAAAGAAATAGAAACTTAAATTTGGAAAATACCAAACACCTATAATATAAAAAGATAAGCTCAAAAAAGTTATAAATAATATTATATTTCTTTGGAAGGATGAGGAAAACTTTTTAAAAGAAAATAAAATTAGAATCAAAGGCCATACAATGTAAAATTGTTCTTCCAATGATAAACTCCAGATGTGAATAAGAGGTGTAAGATGAGCAGATGGTTCAAAATATCCAGTTTGATGCCAAAAAAACAAATTGGCAGAAAATATAGAAGATGCTGTAACTGTCCTCATAAAATGTTGGAAATCCAAGGGCGACATAATTATAAATGACGCGATTAAGGTAACCAGAATGGTAAAAAAGAAAGCAGGGAAAATTCTTTTTGCTCTTCTTTCATAAAACCCGATCAAGGAAAATGAACTCTGTGAGATCTCACGCAGTATTATGCTTGTTATTAGGTAGCCACTAATAACAAAAAACACATCAACACCGATAAATCCCCAATCAAAAAATTTAATATCATAATGATATAATATTACAGGGATGATAGCTAAAGCTCTAAGACCATCAATTTCAGATCTATATTGCATTAATATCTCTTATTTAAATTTTTTACATAATAAAAATTAAAAGTTTTACATACCTTAAGTATCAATGATACAAGAAGTAGCCACTTTGCTTTTGAATTATAATTTGTTGAATAAGATTACTTCTCAGCGCAAGCGTAAGAATTGATCTCAAGACCTACAGAGATTTCAGAAATCATTGGTTTAGTCCAAGCCATTGTATACTCCTATAAAAATTAATATAATTGCCCCCTTTAAAACAAATTTAACTTAACCTAATCTGATTGCAATATTCATCTTGTATTAATCATTTTATTTTGAAAAATAAAAATAATTTTTCAGTTAATTTCTTTTCATATGATATAAAGTTTTAAATACTTTTTCTAAGCCCCTATGGCGGAATTGGTAGACGCGACGGATTCAAAATCCGTTGAACTTCGGTTCATGTCCGTTCGAGTCGGACTAGGGGTACCATATATTATCTCAGTAAAAAATTTAAAAATTTTTCAAAAAACCTTCTTTAAACAACTCTCTAAAAATTTTATCTGTTACTACTTGAATTCCTCTTAATGATAAATGCGCATGAGAAATAAACAATGCATCTTTATCATCAAAATGTTTCCCCCTTACAAAGCCATTCCATTCATCGAATAAAGAAGTTGTATCGATATATCTAATATCAAATCTGCTGAAATTTAACTTAAACTCCTCGATATTCTTTAAATGAACATTGTATTTTTTTGCAAGGTTGTCAGTACCTCCACCAGATACTTTAAAAAATTTCTGGTCACTCTCACTTAACTCTCTAACTTTTGATAATCTCAATAATACATAAGAAGATAATGGCTGATGAAAAATCATTGTTTTTATTTCTAATTTATTTAAGAAAGTTGTAATCAAATTCATATTGTTTAAGTAAATCTTTTTAGACTTTTCTTGTTTGAGTTTGTCTTCAGGAGTAATTTCACCAAACGAAAAGTCTTTTTTATTAATAAAACTAATGAAATCATTTATCAATGTTGAAAACGATATTAGTCTTAACATTAAGATCCTAAGATTGTCGTATGTTTCATACAAATGAAAATTAAATGATAGTTTTCCGTGAAGCCTTTCTGTTTGATTACTTGCCAGTTGTGAATAATATAGCACACTGCCATTTAGGTCATTTGTGCCAGTCAGAAAAACAACAATATCTGGATCTAGTCGAAGTAAATATGGTACCATCATATTTAAATCCATTGCAGAATTTCCTGTAGGAATTGCGAGGCTTATGACATCATAATCAAATCCATTTTTTTTCAATTTTCTTTCTAAAATTTTTGCTGGCGCGGTTTCATTGGAAGATGATTGCCACCCAAATGCAGTCGAACCTCCCATAAAAACTATTCTTTTTTTTTCCTTATTTTGAAAATTCTGACCTCTAAAGCCTAGGTCATTTGTTGTAAAGGAATTACCACTATGGTTAGAATATAAAGTGAGACTTCTTATTCCGTCACCATAGAATTGAGATTTCATAAAAACCTCACCATATTCATTATTAATTATTTTTTGTTCTTTCGTTTCAATACCTTTTGCAAGTTGAGCTATTGTATTATCAGATAGAATTGGTTTTATCAAAATATATCCAACTTCAATAATACAA
>CACIYM010000027.1 GCA_902590895.1 uncultured Alphaproteobacteria bacterium | reverse complement strand
TTGAATCGTGTTTTTTCCTTGTAAATCTTTCCTCTTGTGCAGATTTCATTATAATGGAATCTAATATTGATAAAATCTTTATTGCCGCTCTTAACAAAAAAATAGATGAGTTACGTTTGAACAAAAATAAAAGCTCTGCATCCGATAGATTAGTTGGACAAATAAAAAAGGGTGAGCAACTCAACTTAAGTAGAGAAATAAAAATTTTTGATCAGGTTCATAAACTCGGAGAGATTATGGCAGAAAAATATACTTCTGAATTTTTCACTAATTTTGGGGTTGAAAATATATATACAGGAGCAAAATGTATTGATTTATGGTCAGTTCATCAATTTTCTGGTGATTATAATCCAATTCATAATCATGCTGCAGGAGAGATTGGTCTATCATTCATTTTTTGGACAAAAGTTCCTGATAAAATGAGAAATATAAGTGCAGGTAATTTGTATTCAGCATCAGGAAAAGAAAATGGATGTACTACTTTTATGGGAAACAGTACTGGAAACTTCTTTGATTTCAAACCACGTAATTCAAAAGTTTATGCACCAAAAGTTGGACATTTTTTGATTTTTCCAAATTGGCTAAACCATATGGTATATCCTTTTTTATGTGATGGTGAGAGAAGAACAGTGGCAGGTAATATCGTACTTTATAAATCAATAATTGAAAAAAATGACGACAAATATGATCATAGAGTTTGTTATTTCAATCAAGGAAACCCTTTAAAATGGAAGATTTGTCAAGATATATAAGCTTATATTCTTTTTAAATAGTTGGGATCCCTTGTCCAACTCGAACGGATATGAATAGAAGTTCAACAGATTTTAAATCCATCCCGTTCATTTGTAAGTCAATGTGATTTAAAGTTACAAATTTATTAACACATACATTAATGCACCGTTTCTAATTAATTTATTAATGGAACAGAAATTGCTCATTAATAACTATGAATAAAGATATAATAGGTAAAGTTGTTTCAAAGCACGGTATATTTTATTTTTGTCATTCTGATCAATTTATTGGGATGTCAATCAGAGAGTATGGAGAATATTCAGAACTAGAATTAGATACAATATTAAAATTTATTAACGAGGGAGACGTAATTTTTGACATAGGTGCTAACATTGGATGTTTTTCTGTACCATTTGCAAAAAAGGTTGGTTCAAATGGAAAGGTATATGCTTTTGAACCTCAAAAATTTATTTTTAACCTTCTAAAAAAAAATATTAAATGTAATGAATTAAAGAATGTACAGATTTTCAATAATGCCATTGGAAGTAAAAATAGAATTATAGAATTAAATGATTTTGATTATTCTCAACCAGGAAATTTTGGAGGAATTGGTTTAAAAGAAGATTATGATAATTCATATTGTGCCAAAATTAAGGGAACAAAAAAAAATAAAATAAAGACTTTAACTCTCAATAGCTTTTTAAATTTAAAAAAATGTAATTTTTTAAAAATAGATGTAGAGCTAATGGAATTAAGTGTTTTAAAAGGAGCAAAAGATTTTATTAATAAATTCAAACCAATTATTTGGATTGAAAATCATCGTGAATACCCAAATTTTTTGAACAAACATCTTCTACAAATTAACTACAAGCCATTTTGGGCTGCAACTATGTTGTATAACCCAAACAATCATTTTATTAATGATATTAATTACTATAGTAATGTAATAACTTTTAATACTTTGGCAGTACCAAAAGAAAAAGAATTTTTAATTACCAAAAATTCGTGGTTAAATGAAATTATTGATGAGTATACCCAACCACATAAAGCACTGACAAAAGTTGATTAAAAAAAATCAAATGGTACCACCCCTAGTCCGACTCGAACGGACATGAACCTAAGTTCAACGGATTTTGAATCATTTGCTTAAAATTAACCCCTGCTCACTGTGGCTTTCAGAGTAGCCAATGTCAACAAATCGTGTCACTTTAGTGTCACTAAATTTAAAAAATTATTATTGAGTTTAATTAATGGACGCAATTCTCTAATATCTTTTGCGTCCAAAGATAATTTTTTTTGCATTTTTTAACTCCTTATTTTTTTAAATTTAAGTTTTAATATTTTATTTTGAGGAAATTAGTTTAGCATTATTCCTAAGTATTAGAAAACTCTACAATAAGAATTAACTTATGAATATTTTTAAAAATGCATTTACATCATATAAAAATGTTTGGATAGAAATAACTGAAGAGACCCATAATCATGGCGGCGAAGGTTGGGAGTTTGGGAGATGTCTATGGAGCCCTACTCTAGGAAGTTCAGGAAAAAAAAGTTATGAATTTATGCTTAAACCACAGATAGAGGATGCAGTCGTACATATATATTTAAAAAAAAATGTAAGATATATTTTCGGTAATTCAATTGTTAAGAAAAACTGTTTTATTACTAAAGAAGAGCCTCCTGAATCAGGAAAATGGTCAAATAGAGAGAATTATTATAGAATTGAATTAAAAAGCTTCTTTCAGTTTACGACACCACTTGACATCAAAATCCTTTTAAAAGAATACTCGAACGATATAAGATCTGAGCTTTTAGACGACGAACCAGCTCTCTTTCCATTTAATAAATATCAAGATACTGTTAGGTTGGGACAAGGACGTTATTTAACAAAATGTACAAGTAAATTATTTGAAGTAATAAGAGAGGCACTCAATATTGAACAAAGTTACAAACCAAAATCAAACTTAAAAATTGATGTTGACCCGCATTCAGAATATGAAGAGGGAAAAAGAAAAAAAAAAGAAATATACTTTTTTGCAAGAAACCCAAAGCTTGCTCAAGATGCGAAAAAATTAAAAGGTTATGTATGTGAAGCTTGCGGATTTGATTTCAAAAAAAAATATGGGGAACTAGGAAAAAATTTTATAGAATGTCATCACGAAAATCCCTTGTCTGAAAGATCCGAAAAAGAATGGGATAATAACACTAAAACCTCAATAGATAATGTCAAAGTTTTATGTTCTAATTGTCATAGAATGATTCATCGAACTAAGCCAGCAAAAAAAATTGAAGAAATAGTAAAATTAATTAAAAAAAATAACTTTAAGTGACTTAACTGACACACTTAATTAATTATTAATCCTCTGAAAATGGTACCCCTAGTCCGATTCGAACGGACATGAACAGAAGTTCAAAGGATTTTGAATCAGTTACGATTGACTTTTACTTGTCATAATTGGCACTATTATTGCGAAATATTATTCAGCATGCAAACAAACCAGAATTTTTTTGTTCCAGAATATATACAAGAATTTAAATGTATAGGAAAGGACTGCATTGATTCTTGTTGCGTGGGTTGGGATATTAAAATTGATAAATCAACATTTAATAAATATAAAAATTCAGCTAATAAAGAAATAAAATCAATTTCTCAAAAGTCGTTGGTTAAAGATGATCTAAAGTCAGATATAAGTTACGGAAAATTAGTAAAAGAAAATAATTGTTGCCCTTTTTTAACGAATGAAAAACTATGTAATGCATTTAAGTTAATGGGACAGGAAAGTCTATCAATTGGTTGTTCAACTTATCCTAGAGAAATAACAATATTTAATAAAATAGGCTTTATTTCTGGCTCATTATCATGTCCTGAAATTGCTCGATTATGCTTAAGTAAAAGAGATTTTAACATTAAAACATTAAAAAAAAAAAATTTACCAAATATTTTTAATTCTCATAATGTTTTTTCGCATCAGGCTAAAAAAAAATTATCTGATAAAAAATTAAGATTCATAGAAGAAGTATTTTCTAAAATAAATGATCATAGTACAATATTCGAAACACTCAAACAGACAATAATTTCCTATGATAAAATAAATAGAAGTAAAAGTTACATTAATAATTTTTTAAAAAATGAGAATGAAAAAATAAAAAAAAAATTACTTCATACTGATACAAATATTTTGGCAACATTTTGTTTTTCCAAATTGGTTGGCAGTAATAAATCGGGAAACAAAAACTCTACTGGTCTTGCTAGTAGTAAAGGCGAGTTAAGAGATTCAAGGTTTAAGAAAATCTGTAAAATATCAGCTTTTAAAAGTGGTTATTTGTTTTCACTTAAAACAAATTTTGTTAGAGAATTTACTTACATTTACAATACAAAATTCCAAAAATTTAGAAAAGAGAACGAGTTTATTTTTAAAAACTACTTTATAAATGAATTTTTAAAAAATATTGATAGCATTATGAATTCTAAAAATTCATTAAATAATTTCGTCAGAAGCATAATCTTTTTTATAACTTTGACAGATTTTCTTCTTGTTTGTCAATTATTTGAAGATAATAAAAAATTAACGATTAATAGTTATGTAGAAGTATTATCCGCTGTTTTAAAAGACATTAATCATTCACCAAAAGCAACACATGACCTTATTAATTTATTTAGAAAACTTGATAATAATAACTTATCTAATAGGTTGGTAGCACTCTACTGATAAACACATAATAATGGTACCCCTAGTCCGACTCGAACGGACATGAACCGAAGTTCAACGGATTTTGAATCAGTTGCGTTGGTGTGTAAGTCATTGATTTAAATACAGATAAATTTTACTATCACACTTTACTATCACACTTTTTTTTTCAAAATCTCTAAAAATATCCCTATGAATGGGAAATCAATCACCTTAGAAATCAAGGGGGTAGGGTTATATCTTTAAGTAGAGTTAATTGAATTGTTATAGATAAGGAAATAGGATTGAATTAAAAATTAATTTATTAAAAGACTATTTTTTTTTTTTTCCTATTGTAATAAAAAATCCTCCCTTTTTAATTTGAGAGGATGAGAAAGTTTCCAGAATTTCCCTTACTAGTAATTTATTTTTGGGTAATACCAATTTTTTTTGAAAAAGTCTGTCATTTTGGCTAAATGTGAAAGGTATGCTATTTATAAATTCAATGTTTGACTCTTTGAACCAGTTCAACGTTTCTGAGAGAGTATGTGTGCTTTCATAGGGATTATAAAATTGATCAAGCTCCCAAGCCCTTTTCTTTTTTTTTGAAATATCCATTTTCAAAATATAGTCAAAGTTTGAAACGTTTTTTTTTAAAAAAGAAGGTAATTTTTGTTTTAACCTAGTTAAAGACCTTCCATATTTATGATACAATCCTAAAACTATAAATCCACCTGGCTTTAAAAATTTTATAATTTCTAGGAAAGCTTGTTTACATTTCTCGGTGTGGTGCAAAACTCCATTACTTATTACGTAATCAAAATAATTTTTTTTAAATAAGATTCTAAATAAGTTCATTCTTAAAAAAAAGACATTATTGATACCATATTTTTGTCGATGTTTTTCTGCTAGATTCAGAGAGTTCTTAGAAATATCAATGCCAAAAATCATTCTTGAAAATCGACTTAGAAACAAAGACATTTGACCTGTACCACAACCGACTTCTAAAATTTTGTTATGCTGTAAAATTTCCTTATCCAAGCATTTTGTAAAATAGCTTTTGGAACCTTTAGATAGTAAAGAAGAGAAGTCATCTAAATCATCGTAGTTTGGAAAAAGAATTTCATTGTAAAACTTTTTTTGTTTATTAGTGATTTCGTTGTTATCGTTAATAAATAGATCAGGAACTTTGTTTTTGAATTCGTTATCATTAAAATTTGCAAGTAATTTCTGATCAAAGGGGTTAAGAGAAAATTTATTCAGCCTTTTTTTTACTGTGTCAGTCGTCATAATTATTTTCTGAATAGATATATTGAGTATTTTTTAATTTGGTCTGCTTTTCTTTGATCAGAAAAAAATTATCAATAATTAAATTGTCTAAATTGGTTCCCATAAAACAATTATAAGCATCGTATGGCGAGCAAACTATTGGTTCTCCTCTAACATTAAAACTTGTGTTTATCAACATTGGACATCCTGTTTTAATAAAAAACTCTTTAATTAAATTATAAAATAACAAATTTGTCTCTTTTGAAACGGTGTGTATACGAGCTGAGTGATCTATATGAGTTACGGATGGAATTTTTTGTATAAATTTTTTTTTAACTTTTGTAACTAATAACATATATGGACTAATCATATCGCCTTCAAACCAATCTTTTATTTGGTCTAAAAGTATACTTGGAGCAAATGGTCTAAAGGACTCTCTATATTTAATCTTTAAATTCAAGATTTTTTGCATATCTTTACTCCTTGGATCTCCTAATATAGATCTATTACCTAAAGCTCTTGGCCCAAATTCCATTCTGCCCTGCATCCATCCAACTGCTCTTTGTTTAGCTAGTGCCTCGACAGTTTTTGATATTAATTCTTTGTGATTATATTTTTTATAAATTATTCCATTTTTTTTTAAAAAGTGCTGAACCTCATTGGTTTTGAATTGAGGTCCTAAATAAGAACTTTTCATTGAATCACTTCTTTTAACAACTCTTTTTCCCTCATAATGTTGATAATAACCTAGTAAAGCAGCCCCAATTGCTCCACCTGAGTCATTTGACGCAGGTTGAACCCAAACATTCTTGAAAAGTTTTGAATTATGTATTAAGCCGTTGGCAACGCAATTTAAAGCAACCCCCCCTGCTAAGCAAAGATTAGGTCTGTTAAATTCTTTCGAAATATATCTGCAAATTTTAATAATTACTACTTCTATAACTTTTTGAATTGAAGCTGCAATATCTTTGTGAAATTGGTTAAGAGGTTGCGAGTCATCTAATCTTCTGGTTTGACCAAATAAATTTTCAAATTTTTTATTTATCATTTTTAAATTTTTACAATAATCAAAATAATCCATATTAAGTTGGTAAGAACCGTCATTTTTTACTTCCATTAACTTTTTCAGAATTATTTCTTTAAACTTTGGTTGACCGTATGGAGCTAGACCCATAACTTTATACTCTCCTGAATTAACTTTAAAACCTAGATAATAAGTGAAAGCTGAGTAGAGCATTCCAATAGAGTGAGGAAAATTTATTTCTTTTAATATAGATATTTTATTGTTATCTCCCTTAGAAATTGTTGTTGTTGCCCACTCTCCAACCCCATCCATTGTTAAAATTAATGATTCCTTAAAAGGAGATGGAAAAAAAGCTGATGCTGCATGGCTCATATGATGCTCGGAAAAAAGTAATTGAGATGAATCCAAATTTAAGCCTAAATTTCTTAAGGAATCTAATAAAATCTTTTTTTGAAAAAGCTTTTCTTTTAACCATAAGGGCATCGATTTTTTGAAAAAATTAAATCCTAATGGTGAAGAACAAATATGTGTTTGAAGTAACCTCTCGAACTTTAAGATTGGTTTGTCATAAAAAACAACATACTTCAAATCTTTTAAATTAGAGTTAGCTTGTTTCAAACAAAATTTTATAGAATTTATAGGAAAACTCGAATCGTGTTTTTCTCTTGAGAATCTTTCTTCTTGAGCTGCGGCTAAAATTTCACCATTATTAATGATTGCCGCTCCACTATCATGATAGAACGCAGAAATGCCTAATATGAGCATTTTAAAATAATGCGTAAATAAATGGAGCTAGAGATGAACCTTGTACAAGAATCAGCAAACCTCCAAAAGCAATTAATAGAACGAAGATAGGACCAAGCCAATATTTTTTTGAACGAATTATGAATTTAGCTACTTGGATTAAAATTTCCATCTAGAACTGATCCTTAAGTGTACTCTGATAATCTTTTTTTGAAACCCAAAAAGAACTGGCTTTTTTTTTATTATAGATTGGGTTATATCTGCATATGAAATAAAAAATATTCGTTGGGAAAATTATTAAAAAGTAGATTAAAAACAGAATTATTGGATTTGTTATCGAAGCTATTAACATACCAAATCTAAACCAAATTATATTTGGTATGTCTAAATAAGATGGCTTTAAGAAACTTAGCAACATAAGTAAAAGGGATAAGAGAATAAGAGATAAGCATATTAAGTAAAAATCTTCAGAGATGTAAGCTAAAACTGCTGATGCAATAGTAAAAATAATGGAGAAGGTGATGCCAAATTTTTTTGAAGAATCCATATAAAATTTCTACAGTAAAAAAACCTTTAACCCTATTTAATAAAAATAAAATTTATTTTACAATAAAAAATTAATTAATTTTAAATATTTTTAAAGTTGTATTTTTTTATGAGATAAATATTATTTAGATGTGAATAGAAAAAAAT
>CACIYM010000026.1 GCA_902590895.1 uncultured Alphaproteobacteria bacterium | reverse complement strand
CATAATCTTTTATTCAATAACTACAGATGTTTCTTCCTTTTTAGTTGGGAAAATTTTTGGAGGAATAAAACTTGCTCCCAAAATTAGTCCAGGTAAGACTCTATCAGGCTCTTTAGGTGGTATAATATTACCACTTTTTTTTAGTTTAATTTTTTTTTCTAACTATGAGGTTTCTCTTTTTTTAATTTCTATCACATCTATTTTTTTTTCTTTAGTTGTTCAAATAGGAGATTTAATTGAGTCTTCTTATAAAAGATATTGTTTTGTGAAAGAGAGTAGTAATTTAATTCCAGGTCATGGTGGAGTTTTAGATAGATTTGACGGCTTTTTATTATTGACTTTTTTTGTTTATATTTTAAAGATTTTCAATTTTAATTTTTACTTTATAATATAAATTCAATTGGAATGAAAAAAAAAATTACAATTTTTGGGTCTACGGGATCAATCGGGTTATCAACACTTGATATCATCAGCCAACACAACGATAAGTACGAGATCGTTGGCTTAAGTATCAATAATAATTATGAGAAGTTACTTGAGCAAGTTTCAATCTTTAAACCTAAGATCGTATCCATAAAAGACACTAATTCTTTTGAAAAGTTCAAAAATAGAAATACCTTAAAAAATCTAAAAATATTGAATGGAAGTGACTCTTTTGACGAGATTTTAAATTTTGAAACTGATATTGTAGTAGCTGCTATTACGGGCTCGGCCGGACTGCTTCCGGTTGTTGGAGCTGCAAAAAGAGGTATAACCATTGCCCTGGCTAATAAGGAAAGTTTAGTTTGCTCTGGATCCTTGGTAACTGCATTAGCAAAAAAAAATGGTTCAATGATTTTGCCCGTAGACTCTGAACACAATGCAATTTATCAGGTTTTAGATATTAAGAACAAACAGAACGTATCAAAATTAATTTTAACAGCGTCTGGTGGTCCTTTTTTAAATAAGATTACTGAAGAATTAGAACATATCTCTCCAGAAGAAGCCATAAAACACCCAAACTGGACAATGGGGAAAAAAATTTCTGTAGATTCTGCTACTATGATGAATAAAGGACTTGAGCTTATTGAAGCACATTATCTATTCGACATGCCACACGATAAAATTGATATTGTTGTTCATCCCGAGTCCATAATACATTCGTGTGTGGAATATTCCGATGGGTCAATTTTAGCTCAAATGGGAAACCCTGATATGAGAACACCTATTTCATATACGCTTGCTTATCCTAATAGAATACCAACAAGAGTGGAAAAGTTGAAATTAAGTGAAATTAAGAAACTTACTTTTTATGAGCCTGATTTGTTAAAGTTTCCATGTCTCGAGCTAGCTTATTCCTCACTAAAAATTAAAAAAAGCGCGCCAACCGTACTCAATGCTGCCAATGAAATTGCCGTTGATGCTTTTTTAAATAAGAAAATTTCTTTTTTATCAATACACAAGATTGTCGAAAAAACTTTAAATAAAGCTTCAATTTCTGATATTAATAGTATAAAAGATGTGGTAGAAATTGATACTGAATCAAGAAGTATTGCTACGGAATTTTTAACAAACTATAGAATCTGAGAACATGTTGGAATTACTAATAAATACTATAATACCTTTTTTGTTCATATTAACAGTTTTAGTCTTTGTTCATGAGCTTGGACATTACATAGCTGCTATCAAAAATGGTGTAAAAGTTGAGGTATTTTCAATTGGTTTCGGTAAAGAACTTTTTGGGTACACCGATAAATCCGGTACAAGATGGAAGTTTTCTCTGGTTCCTTTGGGTGGGTATGTAAAAATGTATGGAGATGCAGATGCAGCTAGTTCAAAGAAAAATGAAAAGGTTAAAACAGACGATAAATTCTCTTTTCATAATAAATCAATAGCTCAAAGGTCTACAATACTATTTGCAGGTCCTGCTGCAAATTTTATTTTTTCTTTTTTTGTTTTAGTTTTTATCAATTGTTATTTTGGTTTTAGTGTTACAAAACCCATTATTAGTGAGGTTGAACTAAATAGCCCTGCTTATGATGCAGGCTTAAAAGAAGGTGACATAATTTTAGAAGTTAATGATAAAAAAGTTGAAGATTTTAGTTCTTTAAGAGATATTATTGGTTCAAGCAACTCTGATACCCTTAAAATTCTTTACAGTAGAAATAGTAAAATAGATTATCTTGAAACTAAAGTAATCAACAAAAAAATAGGTATAAGGGGAACAGTTGAATCAATGAAATTAAATATTATTGAATCAATTTTAAAATCAGCATATCAAATATTTTATTTTGTTAAGGTTACATTGATTGGTATATATGAAATGATTTCTGGTTCGAGAGGAACTGAAGATCTTGGTGGACCAATTAGAATTGCCGAGTTATCTGGCGATTTCTGGAGTAAAGGTGTTCAAAGTACATTATGGTTCATGATGATAATATCACTAAATCTTGGTCTAATTAACTTGTTTCCGATTCCAATGCTTGATGGAGGACATTTATTGCTTAATTTTATTGAATATCTTAAAGGTTCACCATTAAAACAAAAATCCTTAGAAATCATTCACTCAATAGGACTGTTTCTCTTGCTGTCCTTAATGGTTTTTGCTACCTATAATGATGTTCTAAGAATTATTAGGTAATCGAATGTCTTGTTATCTTAAAAGACTACAAGTATTTTTGTTAATACTTTTCTTGACTTTTAGTGCTTTTGCTAATTCTCCAGGGACACCTTCTTCCAGTTACAATAACGACTACAATTATGGTGATAAATCAAAAAATAATGTAAATGAAAAGTTGATCAATCAAATTCCAATTCAAACTCCCAATCAGATTGTAATTCAAGGTAATAGAAGATTAGAGAACGAATTGATCTTAAGGTCATCTGGTATTGATAAATTTGGAACTGATGATAAAGGTCTTAGCCTAGCAATAAAAAACCTTTATAAAACTGGCTATTTTGAAGATGTGAATATTTTTAAAGATAAGAATTTAATTTTCATTAATGTTAAAGAAAATCCAATAGTTGACCAAATTTCCATTGAAGGGAACAAAGAAATAACTGATGATATAATCTTAGCAGAATTAATCACGAAATCTAGGAATGTTTTTTCAACCGATCAGATAAAATTAGATTCAGAAAAAATTCTAACACTTTATAAAAGACAAGGTTTTTTTTCAACTTTCGTTGAACCAAAAATAATTCGAGTTGATGAAAATAGAGTTAATTTAGTCTTTGAGGTTTTTGAAGGTAAAGAGGCCACCATTAAGAAAGTAAATTTTATCAATAATAAAATTTTTTCAGATTCAACGTTAAAGGACATTATCAGCTCAACTGAATATAGATGGTATGAATTTTGGGGGAGCAATGATCGTTTTGATAAAGATAGAATAAATTATGACAAAGATCTTTTAAAGAAATATTATTTTGATAATGGGTATATAGATTTTGAAATCATTTCGGTTAATTCAAGCTTAGTTGACAATAGGAAAGACTTTATTGTGAATTTTACTCTTTTTGAAGGTAAAAGATATAAAATTACAAAAATCAAATATAATTCTTCTATAAGAAATTTAAAAAATGAACAAATTAAGGATTTAGTTGATATTGATGTAGGTGATTGGTTTAGCTCTTTAGAAATAGATAATTCAATAAAAAAAATTACAGATATAACTTCTCAAATGGGATATGCATTTGTTGATGTATCTCCAAGAATAAAAAAGTTTGGGAATAACCAGGTAGAAATTACTTTTGAAATCCAACAAGGAACAAAAATTTTTATAGATCGGATTAATATAAGTGGGAATGTTAAAACCAACGATTCAGTTATCAGAAGAGAACTACAGTTTGTCGAAGGTGATGCTTATAATCTATCCAAAATAAAAGAAAGTGAACGAAGAATTAAAGGAACGGGATTATTTGATAATATTGATATTAAACTAGACGAAATGGTTGGTACAAATAAAACTAAGGTTGACGTAAGTGTTGCAGAGAGATCGACTGGTCAGTTTACTGTAGGTGCTGGTTTTTCTTCTCTTGACGGTGCTCTAGGAAACATTGGAATAAAAGAATCTAATTTATTCGGTGAGGCAAAAGAACTTGGTCTTAATTTAGGACTTTCAACTCGAAGGACAGAAATTGATCTGTCGTATACAGATCCTTATTTTCTTAACAAAGACCTTGCAGCCGGTATCGATATTTTTAATGTTAGAAGAAATCAAAAAACGTATAGTGGTTATAAACAAAATGTCATTGGCTTTAAACTAAGAACAGGTTTTGAGATAATTGATAATCTAAGACATTTTTCCAGTTATACTTTAAAAAGAGATAAAATACATGACATCGATAATGATACTTCCATTTACATACAAGCACAAGAAGGGAAAAGAGTAACCTCTGTAATAGGTCAAGCAATTCAATATGATAAATTAAATGATAGAATTAATCCAACAGATGGTTACAGAATAAGATTAGATTTTGATTATTTTGGTTTATATGGAGACTCGGAGCATTTTCTAACAGAATTAAAAATTGCTAACTTTTATAGAATTACTGATGGTTTTGTTCTAGCTAACTTTTTAGAAGGAGGATACATAGGTTCAATTAAGGAGGTTAAAATAAATGATAGGTTTAATCTTAATGGAGATCAGCTAAGAGGTTTTAAAAACTTAGGAATTGGTCCAAGAGATTCTTCAACCTCGGATGCATTAGGAGGTGAGATTTATTACGTAAATAGAAATGAATTAACCTTTCCACTAGGTTTACCCGACGACCTAGGAATAGGGGGCCTAATATTTGCAGATATTGGAACAATTTATAATCAATCATCCTCTGCGTCAAATATTCATGATGAAAGTACACTTAGAGCGTCCGCAGGTGTTGGTTTATCCTGGGTTTCACCTTTCGGTCCAGTCAAGTTTTACTTATCAAAAGCACTTTTAAAAGAAAATTATGATAAAAAAGAGATTTTTAGATTTAGTTTTGGTACAACATATTAAATAGAATAAACAAGGAGTAATATGAAAAATTTAATTTTAATTGTTATAACTTTTTTTCTTACGACTAATTTAAACTCTCAAGAAAAAAAAGTAGAATTAAAATCTGCTAACACATTTCAAACAGGCATCGGCGTGGTTGATATGAAAAAAATACTCAGTCAATCAACCGCTTATCAAAGTATTGTTGAGCAATTTGAAGATATTAGAAGAAAACACAGAAATACCTTCACTAAGCAAGAAGATGTCATAAGAGATGAAGAGAGTAACCTTTTAAAGCAAAAGAATATCTTATCAAAAGAAGCATATGCTGATAAAGTTAAACAATTAAATCAAAAAATTAATGAGTTAAAATCTAAGCAAGCATCAGATGCAAAAAAATTTGAGAATGACTTTGAAAAATCAACTAATAAAATTCAAGGGGCGTTAGTTGATGTATTGTCAATGATTGCAGGAAAAAAAGGATTGGACCTTGTTTTAGCTAAAAGTCAGGTATTACTAGTTGGTAAGGAAATAGATATAACTGATCAGGCAATACAAGAATTAAATAAAGTTTTGCCAAAAATTTCTTTGAAGAAACAGTGAGTATTTAATTGATTGATAAGGATTTTTACAAAAACATTGGTCCTTTTTCTTTAGACGAAATAGCTTCAAAAGTTGATGCATCTGTATTTGGTAATGGTGATAAAAAAGTTCTTGATATAGCATCTCTGGAAGATGCTTCTGAATCTGAAATAAGTTTTTATAACAGTGTCAAGTATAAACATCATTTAGAAAAAACCAAGGCTGGCGTTATTGTTGTTGATAAATCTTTTGAGATAAAACCTGAAAATGAATATTTAGTTGTAGATGACCCATATGTCGCAATAGCAAAAATAGCATCAATGTTTTATCCAGATTGTGAATATCAAAACTTTTATTTTGATGAAGATGATTTATTAAATTCATCTGAAAAACCTAAAAAATGTTCAAAAAATGTTTTTATACATAAAAGTTCGAGTATAGGAAAAAATTGTGAAATTGGATCGTTTGTAAAGATTGGGCCAGGAGTAACTATTGGAGATAATTGTTTAATTGGTGATAATGTTAGTATCTATTATGCAAAAATTTCTCATAATGTAAAAATTTACCAAGGAGTAAAGATTGGAGGTGAAGGTTTTGGCTTTATTGCAAAAAAAGACTTCTTTAAAAAAATTCCACAGTTAGGACGTGTAATTATTAAAGAAAACGTCCAAATTGGGTGTAACTCAACTTTAGATAGGGGTTCCATTGGTGATACTGTAATCTCAAAAAACACTATGATTGATAATCTTGTTCATATCGCTCATAATGTAAAAATTGGTGAAAATTCGATTATTGCTGCAATGACTGGAATTTCTGGTAGTACTGAGATTGGAAAAAATGCTATGATCGGAGGACAAGTAGGAATTAGCGGGCATGTAAGGATTGGAGATAATGTAAAAATCGCTGCCAAAAGCGGAATTATGAAAGATATCCCCAACAATTCGAATATTGGAGGATACCCAGCAGAAAATTTAATTGATTGGCATAGAGGAACAATTTTTATTAAGAAAAACCGATGACTGAAAAAAAAACTTTGAATATAGAAGAAATTAAAAGATTGATCCCTCATAGATATCCCTTTTTGTTGATAGATAAATTAGAAGATATAAAACCGAATCTAAGTGCAACAGGAATTAAAAACGTCACATTTAATGAAAATTTTTTTCAAGGTCATTTTGAATCCAATTCTGTTATGCCAGGTGCTTTAATTATAGAATCTATGGCCCAAGCCGCAGGTACTTTGGTGATGTATAGTTTAAAAAAAAATATCGAAAACTTATCAGTTTATTTATTAACAGTTGATAAAGCTAAGTTTAGAAAACCAGTTTATCCAGGCGATGTTTTAAAACATAAAGTTGAGAAAAAGCAAAATGTAAAAAATATTTGGAAGTTTGTCTGCAAATCACATGTTGATTCAAAGCTTGTTGCAGAGGCAGAAATTTCTGCAATTTTGAATTATTAAGTGTTGTAATATTTTGAAATGTTTTTTTATTTGTTCTTTTAATGTAATGATATAACTTACCAAGATGTTTCATAAATTCTCGGTTATTCACAAATCTGCTGAAGTTGGAAAAAAATGTGAAATTGGCCCTTTTTGTTTAATTGGTGAAAATGTTAAACTTGGCGATGGTTGTAAACTCCATAGTCATGTAAATATACAAGGTGATGTTGAAATTGGTGATAATACAGAAATATTTCCTTTCGCCTCGATAGGATCTGTTCCTCAAGATTTAAAATACAAGGGAGAAAAAACAAAGGTTAGAATTGGTTCTAGTTGTAAAATTAGAGAATATGTTACAGTCAATATTGGTACAGATGGTGGAGGTGGATTGACGACGGTAGGAAACAATTGCTTGTTGATGGTAGGAACTCACATTGCACATGATTGTCTTATTGGTAATAATGTAATCTTTGCAAATCACTCAACTCTTGCTGGACACGTAGTGATTCACGATAATGTAGTAGTTGGGGCATTAAGTGCTATACATCAGTTTTCAAGAATAGGAGAGGGGGCAATGATTGGTGGTATGTCTGGTGTTACCGCTGATGTTGTTCCATTTGCAACAGTTTTAGGTAACCGTGCAAAATTATCTGGAATAAACATTCTAGGACTCAAAAGAAGATTCATAAAAAAAAGTGAAGTCTCACAATTAAGAAAAGTTTTTAAATACATATTTTACGAAAAAAAAAACACACTTAGAGTAAGAATCAAAGAAATAGAGAATAAAAAATTTAAAGAAAAAACAATAAAAGTTCTTCTAGACTTTTTATCTTCAGACTCTGAAAGATCTTTTGTATTACCCTAACTATTATAATGGAAAAAATAATTATATTAGCTGGAAACGGTTTGCTACCAAAGTTAATAATCAACAAATGTAAACAAAAAAATATTTGTTTTTATGTACTTTATTTTACCAAACAAAATATAATCAAAGACAACTCGATTTCAAAAAAAGTTACTTTCGGAAATGTTTTAACTGAACTAAAAAAAATAAAAAAAAGTGGATTTAATAAAATTTTAATGGCTGGTTCAATGCAAAGACCCAGTTTAAAGGATTTAAAGCCAGATTTAAATTCTATAAAGTTACTTCCTAAATTTATAAAAAAATTAATGGAAGGTGGCGATAATAACCTTTTGACTTTAGTAATATATGAATTAGAAAAAAATGGGTTTAAGATTTTAAATCTTAAAAATTTTTTACCAGAAATCTTTATTGGAAAAGGTAATCAGACTAAGTGTAAAATATCAAAATCAAATTTATCTGATATTAAAAAAGGTGTTAAAATTTTAGCTAATATTTCTAAATTTGATATTGGTCAATCTATTATCATACAACATGGTTCGGTTATAGGCATTGAAGCTGCTCAAGGTACAGATAATTTAATAAAACAATCATTTCCATATCTTAAAAATATAAATGAGGGAGTTTTAGTAAAAATGATAAAAAAGAAACAGGATCTTAGAGTTGATTTACCAACTATTGGATTAAGAACTGTTAAATTTTTAAAGAAATATTCACTTCAGGGTATTGCCTATAGTTCAAATAAAACCATAATTTTAAATAAACTCCAGGTCATAAATTATTGTGAGAAAAATAAAATCTTTTTATTTGGTGTATAAATGAAGGTCGTGATTATTGCTACAGAAGCTTCTTCGGATTATTTGGGTTTTTATTTTATTTATTTTTTATTAAAAAAAAAAAAAAAAATTAATTTTTATGGCGTTGGTGGACCTTTAATGGAAAGTATTGGTGTTAAATCATGGATTCCAATTAGTGAATTTAATACTATTGGTTTATTTGAGGTCCTTATA
>CACIYM010000025.1 GCA_902590895.1 uncultured Alphaproteobacteria bacterium | reverse complement strand
TGAGGCAAGAATTTATTTCAGTAAGTGTAAATGGAATAGAAAACGTAAAAGGCTTAGCTCTAGAACCAGGACTAAGAGATCAATGGCGAGAAATTGAAGCTAACTATATTATTGCTGCGGATGAAATGCAAAAAAAAACAGCAGTTTTACAAAATATTACTTCAACAATTAATCAACTTATGACCGCTATGGTAATATTTGTGGGTGTTCATTTGGTTTTTTCTGGAGGATTATCTGCAGGAATACTTGTTGGTTTTAATATGTTGGCCGGTAGGGTTTCAAGACCAATAATTGATCTTGTAACTTTAAAAACAGAAATAACAAAACTTCTTCAATCACTGCAGATTGTATCAGGAATTGTGGATGCTAATTCGGAAACAACTGTGAGAGGCCAAAAACCTCAATTAATGGGACAAGTTAGCTTTAAAAATGTTGAATTTGGTTATGATGATGAAACACAAATTCTTAAAAATGTTAACCTAGAAATTAACCCTCGACAAATAGTTGGAATAACAGGAAAAAGTGGATGTGGTAAGAGCACAATGGCGAAACTGATTCAAGGTTTATATAGACCACAATCGGGTATTGTAGCTCTTGATAATACAGACTTAAGATTATTAGATTTAAGTCATATAAGATCTCAAGTATCTTTGGTTGGTGCAGATAGCTATTTTTTTCCTGGTACAATCAGAGAGAATATTTCTAGACCTATGCCAAACTCCTCAATGGATAGGATAACATGGGCCACAAAAAAAGTTTTTGCTCACGAAGAAATAGAAGCTTTTCCAGATGCATATGAGACTTTTCTTGAGGAAAATGCCTCAAATATTTCGACTGGGCTACGTCAAAAATTTGCTATAGCAAGAGCCCTAATCAGAAACCCAAGAATTTTAATACTAGATGATGCAATCAGTGGATTTGATATCGACAGCGAAATAAAACTTTACGATGCACTACCTGATATTGCTCTTGGAAGAACTGTTATCATTGTATCTAATAGACTATATCACTTAAGATTGTGTAATAAAGTTTTTGTTTTAGACAAAGGTGCAATCAAACAGGAGGGCTCATTTGAAAACCTCAGAGATATCCCTGGCTTCTTCAATGAAACTTTTTATAAACAAACTTCTATTTTAGGAATGACTCAACAAAAAAAAATAATTAAAAAGGCTGTATAAAGTGAGTTCTTCAAAAATAATCAAACCAGCATTAAGAAACTTAGCTGCAGGCGACGTATTATTTCGAGAGGGAGAGGTTGGAGATTTCGCTTACCAAGTTGTTAAAGGTAAAATTGAAGTTTGTAAGTTCAACGGAGACGAATATTTAACACTTTCAATCTTAGAGAAAGGTGCACTTTTTGGTGAAATGGCACTAATCGACAAGCAACCGAGAAGTGCCATGGCAAGAGCTGTAGGTGAGGCAACAGTAAAAGAAATTGATAAAGACGCATTATTGGGTTTTTTAAAAAACTCTCCACAAACAGCCTTTAATATGATGCAACAACTAGCTAGCTACGCAAGAAATGCAAACGAAAAACTTTCAGTTGATGCTTTTTCCTCAGATTCTGATTCATCAAATAATGAGTTAGATGATGAAAAAAAAGAGTTATCGGATGAGGAAAAAAAAAGACAAGAAAAAAATAAAATGATGAACCATCTTCTTGACGAATTTGACGACGATATTGATAGAATCAAAAGTAGTCAAGTGCCAAAATCTGTTAAATATTCAGTTTATTCATTTGGATTCTTAATAATTTTTTTAATTATCTGGGGAACAATTTCAGAAATAGATACTACAATTTCAGCGTCAGGAAAAATTACAACAGTTGTCCCTAATGTTGAAGTACAATCAAATTACGATTCTGTTGTTAAAGATATTTATGTTAAAAAAGGTCAGAGTGTTAAGTTAGGTGAACCTCTTATTGCTTTTGACTCAACACTTCAAAAAGCCGATAAAATGAAATTAAACTATCAGCTTAATGTACTAAATTCAAAAATAGATAGACTTAAAAAACAGTCAATGCTTAGAACTAATGCGTCAGTTACAAACCCTACTGACGAAAGACAGAATAAAATTTTTAAAGATAAAAGAGATCAATATCTAGCTAAAATTGCATCATTAGATCAGCAAATTTCCTCAACCGAGGATGATTTAACATTCGTGAAAGAGCAATTGGATATACAAAAGCAATTAGAGAGTTCTAAAAAGGAGCTGTTTGACTTAGATCTTGTTGCCGAATCACAAGTGCTAGCTGAAAGAAATAAAAGACTGTCTTTAGAAAAAGAATTTACCAAAACAAGCAACAAACTCAGTGAGTTAAAATCAAATAGAAAGGAATACAATAGCCAATTTTTTGGCGGTATAAGTGATGAACTAAGTTCCCTTGAAGATCAGAGGATGTCAATGCAAGAGGACTTAAAAAAACTTGAAAGACAACAAAGTGATGTAATTGTAAGGGCTCCCTCTGATGGAATGGTTCTTACCCTTCATTCACTATACTCAGGAGCTGTAATATCAAAAGGCAAAAGTGTTGTTACTCTCGTTCCAACAGGGGTTGAGTTGTTAACAGTTTTTGACGTTGATCCTTCTGATATAAGTAAACTTATTCCCGATACCTCTGTAAAAATTCAATTAAATGCATTACCAGCTCAAAAGCATGGTGAATTAAAAGGCAAATTGATTTATGTCTCTGCCGATACAGTAGATAAGGATGTAGATGGAAACTCTGGTAATTATTATCGTGCGAGAGCCCAGATTACTGAAAATGAACTTAAAGATACCCCTCCTGGATTTAATTTAATGCCCGGAATGAAAGTGTCAGGTAAGTTTAGGGTTGGGAAAAGAAGATTAATAACCTATTTTATTTACCCATTAATTAGAACTTTAGGGAATAGCTTTGCCGAACCATGATTAAACTAAAAATAAGTTTTAGATTTATTGTAACAATCATTTCTATAATTGTGGCAATATTATTGGGACTTACAAGAATAAGTGACCCTGAGTTCATCCAAGTTTTAAGACTAAAGTATTTTGATCAACTCCAAATTAAATACCCAAGAGTAACAGATGGTCAAACCTATTCTGTTATCGTTGATATAGACGAAAAATCTTTGAGAGAGGTTGGTCAGTGGCCATGGCCAAGAACTGTTCTTGCGGATCTTTTTAATAAGTCTAGAGAGGCAGGAATGCTTGTACTTGGATTAGATGTATTGTTTGCTGAAAAAGATAGAACATCCCCAGAATTAATTGCTGAGGATGTAAAAAAAAGAAACCCAGAAATTGCAAAATTATTAGAAACCTTGCCATCGAATGAATCTGTAGCTATGGAGGCTATGAAGAACTTTCCAACTGTAATTGGTCATTCAGGGCTTGATGTTCAAGGTGATGCTGGAAGAGATGATATAAAAAATTCATCAGTGAAAGTTTTTCTAGGAAAAAATCAAAAACCAAATGATTGGCTTATTCAATACCCTGGCTTATTAGCTAATGTATCTGAATTTGAAAAGGCAGCCTCTGGAGCTGGAACAGTCTCAGTTGCTGAGGAACCTGACGGGATTATAAGACGAGTTCCTCTAATATCCAACGTGGCTGGAACAATCAGACCTACCTTAGGTCTTGATATGATTAGAGTAGCATTTCAAGGAAATAGTATTGCAACAAGAACTGGTATAAATGGTGTTGAAGAAATTATTATTCAAACTAAGACAATCGGTAATGCATCTATTCCAACTGATGAGAATGGTAGGGTTTGGATTTATTATGGTGAATCTGATTCAATAAAAAAAGAAAATCTAAAAAGATATTATGTTAGTGCAGTGGATATTTTAAACGGAAAAATAGGCAAAGAGAGGTTATCAGGAAAACTTGGAATTCTTGGAACATCAGCAACAGGATTAAAAGACATCAGACCGACACCAGTTGAAGATAGAATGCCTGGTGTTGAAATACATGCAAATCTTATTGATACCGTTATTTCAGCAATTTTGTATTACACATCAAATAAAAATGCTAACGCAGTCTATAATCAATCATTAAAAAATGGCATGAGTGAAGAGGATGCGCTCATAGAAAAAAACAAAGTAAAAATAAATGGTGCTCCTTTTCTAAAATCAGGAACAAATATGAAGTTTTATGAATCACTTTTTACAATATTATTAGGTTTTTTTATTACACTTTCAGCTCTTAGATTTGGTCCAATTGTTAACATTTCTTTGTTAGTTGGAATTATAGGCGCGGCATTTTATTTTAGTATAAAACTATTTCTAGAAGAAAAGACTCTTTTTGATCCAACCTTTGCTGGTGTTTCAACTTTTATAATTTATTTTGGAAATACCTTTGCTAACTATTTAAGGGATGCTAACGAAAAGAAACAAATAAGAGGTGCATTTTCACAATACCTTTCACCAGCATTGGTTGAACAATTAGCAGATGATCCTGATAAACTAGTTTTAGGTGGTGAAACAAAAAAGATGACTTTCCTTTTTTGCGATGTAAGAGGTTTTACAACAATTTCAGAATCTTTTAAATCAGATCCACAGGGTCTTACAAAGTTAATTAACAGGTTTCTTACCCCTTTAACTAATGAAATAATAAATGTTAACGGAACAATTGATAAGTATATGGGGGATTGCATTATGGCGTTTTGGAATGCTCCTATAGATGTTGAAGGTCATGAAAAAATGGCATGTGATGCAACGTTACAAATGCACAGAGCAATGAAAGAATTAAATGATAAAAGAAAAGAAGAGGCCAAAGCAGAAAATAAAAAATTCTTAGAACTCAAGATTGGAATCGGACTAAATACCGGAGGATGTGTTGTTGGAAATATGGGTTCAGATCAACGATTTGATTATTCTGTACTCGGTGATGCCGTAAATTTAGCTTCCAGACTAGAGGGGCAATCCAAAAGTTATGGAGTAAAAACTGTTATAGGTCCAGAAACGTATGAGAGTGTTAAAGATTCTTACGCGACATTAAAGCTTGATATGATTGCAGTCAAAGGTAAGAAAGAAGCGGTAACAATTTTTACACTTCTTGGTGATTCCAATTTTAAAAATGATTCAGAATTTAAAATTCTAGAAACTAAACATAAAAAAATACTTGAAAGCTATTTTAATCAAAAATGGGAAGATTGTTTGCAAGATATAAATTCTGCTAAAACACTTTGTAATAATTTAATGGACGATTATTATAATGTTATGTCATTAAGAATTAATGAATTTAAAGAAAACCCCTTACCCAACGATTGGGATGGAGTTTATATAGCAACCTCAAAATAAAAGATGGCCTTGAAAAAACAAAGAATCCTTCCAGATCAATATGTTGTTAAACAAGGTGATGAAGGTCATACTGCCTTCCTAATTCTATCTGGTGCTTTAGGAGTAGAAATTGACGGAAAAAAAGTTGGAAAAATGGAATCAGGAGAAATATTTGGTGAACTTTCCTTGATTCTAGATGAAAATAGAAAAGCAAGCGTAAAGGCAATTTCGCCATCCGAGATAATAGAAATTAATAAAACAGCGTTAGAAGCTATTCTTTTGTCGAGTAATATTGAATTACATAAAATGATTCAGCAAATGTCAAAAGAACTTGGGAAATCGTCTGATTATAGACTTCCAATAACAAAAAAAGATTTAATGGAATTAGTAAAAGACTCTCCTGATGTTATTAGAGCTCTTTCTCTGCAACTACATTACAGATTGTCTCAAAGGATTTTTCAATGAAAAAAATTAAATTTGGTGAAACCACAAAACTCCTTCTCACCGAGGAAGAAACTTTATTTAATCAAGGCGATGAAGGTGATAAAGCTTACATGATTATTTCGGGTAGATTAACTGTCCTTGTAGACAATGTTAGAGTTGGTTCTATGAGTGATGGGGAAGTTTTTGGTGAATTGGCATTGCTATTAAACCAAAAAAGAAGTGCCACAATAGTATCACTAACTCCAACTGAATTGATTGAAATAGACAAAAATGGATTAGATAAAATAATAGAGTCGGCCTCAGACAATACTAAGAAAATGATATTTCAGCTATGCGAGGCACTTTCAAAACGAAAAGAATTTCAAAAGGTTCCTTTTTCAGAAAGTGATTTAATGAATAGTCTTAATCCAGAGAATGAATTAATAACTAAGTTTGCAAAACAAATATATCATAGACTCGACCATTCAACTTCGCACATAGAATAAATGCTTACAAAATAATTCTTAATGTGTTAATATTTTAAAATGAAATATTCTGATTTTCTTCACGAATCTGAGGTCAAACATAATACCATAAGTTATAATCTTTTAACTCCTAAGCCTTTAAAAGGTAAATCTTTAAAACCAGAAAAAATTAAAGTAGATGCTGCAAAGGCTTTGTCATTGTTAGCACCTTACACTTACATAAGAGTTTTAGAGCAAGTCAAAGCCGTTGTTCCCCTCGCCGCTTATCTTTTTTTATTTCAATTATTAATTTTAAGACAACCAATTGCCTCTGCATCTACAATAACTCTTGGTTTAATTGCAGTAATTATCGGTTTAGCTATTTTCATGGAGGGGCTTAAAGTTGGATTAATGCCATTTGGAAATATCATAGGTGATACCCTACCTAAAAAAGCATCCATGTTTGTAGTGTTAATTATAATTGCCATTTTAGGAGTTGGTGTTACTTATGCTGAACCAGCAATCGGCGCTTTAAAGGCTTTTGGAGCTTCAATAAACCCACAAGATGCACCGTATTTATTTGAAATTCTTAATAATAGAAGTGAAACCTTAGTTGTTATGGTTGGTGCTGGCGTTGGATTAGCTGCTGTAATTGGGACTATTAGATTTGTGAGAGGTTGGTCGTTAAAACCATTAATTTATTTTGCACTAGCACCAACAATATTATTGACTTTGTATGTATGGAGTAACCCAGATTTAAGAACAATATTAGGTTTAGCATGGGATTGCGGAGCTGTTACTACAGGGCCGGTTACTGTGCCACTAGTTCTTTCATTAGGAATAGGTATTGCTGCATCCGCTGGGAAAGGTGATTCTTCGCTTTCTGGATTTGGCGTGGTAACAATGGCTTCACTTTTTCCAATCATTGCTGTGCTAACTCTCGCAATTTATGTTTCACAGAGTATTTCTGTTGATGAAATAATAGCATCTGCATCAATGATACAAAATACAACATCTTCAGAAGTTTCAATATGGTCTCAAACTCCCTATGCAGAAATTATTGGTGGAGTAAGAGCTATATTTCCCCTTGTTGTTTTTTTAATGTTTGTACTATTCATAGTTCTTCGCTCTAAACTTCCTAACAACCTTGTTACCACTTATGGTTTGTCTTTGTCAATTATCGGCATGTGTGTTTTTAATATTGGGTTAACATATGGGCTCGGTGCGATTGGAGGTCAAGCTGGCTCTACACTCCCTGCGGCTTTTATGCAAGTTCCAATAAGTGAAGTTTCTCCAATTTACAATGAAGTTTTAGGATTAACAATTGTCATAGCATTTGCGTGGCTCTTAGGTTTTGGTGCTACCTTAGCAGAACCGGCTTTGAACGCTCTTGGCTTAACTGTTCAAGAGTTAACAAATGGCGCATTTAAAAAATCAATGCTAATGTACAGTGTCGCGGGTGGCGTTGCTTTTGGAATTGCTTTGGGTGTTGGCAAAATTGTCTTTAATTTTGACTTAGCAACTGTTCTTATACCTTTATACATTTTAGCTGTAATTTTGACTCATTTTTCAACTGAAGAGTTTGTCAATGTTGCATGGGATAGTGCAGGGGTAACAACTGGTCCTGTGACTGTTCCATTGGTCTTAGCTATGGGTTTAGGTTTAGGCAATGCCGTCTCGGCAACTGAAGGTTTTGGTATTTTATCCATGGCTAGTATTTGCCCAATTTTAGCTGTTTTATTAATGGGTTTATTTATACAATTTCAACAAAAACTTAAAAAAAAGGATAATTAATTATGGCAAGAGAAATAACATATTTAACCGATGTATTTTTAATCACATGCGTTGTGGAAAGTGGTCTTGCTGATAAAATTATTGATGCTGCTACTAGTGTTGGTGCGCAAGGAGCAACTATAAATTACGCAAGGGGTACAGGTGTAAGGGATAGAATGGGGCTTATGGGAGTTACAATTGACGAGCAAAAAGAAATTATAAGAATAATTGTCTCCAAAGAACAATCTAATAGAGTCTTTGAATCAATGTATTTGGCAGGTAAGCTAGATACACCTGGAAAAGGAATTATGTGGATGGTCAAATTAGATAGAGTCGCAACCCATATTCCAAAAGATGTAATGAAAAGAGTTGGAAAGGTAAAATAGTGGCAAAGTATGTTGAAATTGGCGGGCTGATAAAAAAAGGTCTCTCTCATTCAATTGTAGAAAAGTTATCTAATAATAAAGATGTCATTTCAGCCGGATATGCTAACGGAAGAGCAACCGATCTTTTTGATATTCAACAATTTGGTGATGCCAGTGAATCTGAGATTCTTACTGTAATTGTTAAAGAAAAAAAAAGTAACTTAATTTTTGACGAGCTTTATAATTATTTAGAATTATCAACGCAAAATAACGGTGTTATTTACAAATTTGGAACTATTTCTAAAATGAGTGCTTAGATCACCTTTCCGATAAAGCAAAGGTGATTTTATTTCTAAATGGCGTTGTAAAGTAATCTATAAAGCTTCTCTTTCCTGTTATAATTCCAACTAATACAGGAACACCAGAATAAAGTTTAAAGTTTTCATTTTTTTTGTTAAATGAATTTTCTAATGTCTCAACTTTAACCAAATAATATCCCTCTTCTTTATCATTAACTGATATTCTATCAGCTCCAACAAAAATTACTTTACCATTTAATGGTCTAAACCTTGATCCTTCAGAAGTATTAAGTCTAATTTTAGCATCTAAACCTTTTGAAACATAACCAATTTCTGAAAGTGGAAGTTTTGCTTCAACAATAAGTTTTTCATCTTCAGGAACAATTTCAACAACCGTAACACCCGGAGCGACTATAGCACCTTTAGAGTTTACTGAAATCAATTTTACAATTCCAGAAACAGGACTTTTAAGAATAGTACGATCGAG
>CACIYM010000024.1 GCA_902590895.1 uncultured Alphaproteobacteria bacterium | reverse complement strand
TTCAATGTTGAAGCTGTAAACGATCTAGTGTTTACTACTCCACTTGGAGTTATAACCACTCCATTAGGATTTATAAGCATAACTTTACCGTTGGAATTTAATTGACCAGCTATAGTTGACGGCGTTGACCCCTTTACTCTGTTCAACGAAAAAGAACTTGCAGATGGTTGGTTAAAGTCAACTCTACCTTGCTTATGTATTGAAAAACTATTCCAGTTAATAATTGACTTTTGAGAATTTGAGTCAATGATCATGTGATTTGTATTAGTACCAGTTATTGTAACATCACCTGACTGTACACTGGCACCTGACGGCATTTCGCCAGAAAAACCTCTGTTTGGTTGTACAAAAACCAAAAAACTTATCAATGCTGACGTAACTGCTACGCCTTTGTATTTTCCATTTAACTTGCTTACGACCATTTCCCCCAAAAGTCCTTTATTTGTATTGTTCTCCTATAACTAAAATCTCATCGCCATTGTAACCAATAAATGTTCCCTATTCAGTCTGACTGATGAGACATCCTCAATGTTCGCAGTTGCCCAATTTTTTGAATATTCAACCCTTGCGCTAATATTTTTTTCAAAAAAGTACTGATCATTTCCTGAAACTTCTAATCCTACACCTACTGATTTTGCTGTAGTTGCAGTTCTCTCTGTTGCTGTTGGTTGATTCAGGTAAACTGTGCCCCCAGCAGTGTAGAGGTAAGGTGATAAGGTTAAATTATTTGATAGCTTAAAGTTTTTATTAACTTGTCCTCTCATATACCAAGATTCATCTCCGCTAATGGAACCTGAAGTAAAACCACTAAGTCTCTGTTCGCCGGTAATACTTGTTTGTTCTGAATTTAACAGGTTGTTCAGTGTATATTGTGCTCCTCCGTTAAGCCTTAATACAAAATCCTCATAAGGATTAACGGTGTAATTTGCATTTAATCTAAAATGTGTAAAATTAGAAGTGGCTGTGGATCTTGACAACGGTGTTCCACTTCCAACCTGACTGTTTGATCGTGAACCTAACTCAAGACCTTTTGATATCTCCGCGTCTATACCTAAACAACCTACACCACAACCATTAAAACTTGCTCCAACTCTCGCTGCAGTCACTCTATCGTGACTTATATCCTCATCAACTCCACCAGCATTAGTTTGCTGAACTTCATCTGTCCAACTAACTGATGCCCTGGTAAAAAGAGCAAGATCTCTTTGGTATATTACTGGGTATGAAACTGTTGCAGTTGCTGATTTCATATTAGCCTCCAAACCAAGTTCTGATACATCTCCTCCAGGCCTTGTCATACTTTCAAGGTAAGAGACACCTGCTGTAAGCCCTTTATTTCCAACTGGCACAGAGATGGAAACACCTCCTGCCCTAATTGGAACCTCGATTCCTGTGCCTGACATACCTTTAAATGTAGGCCTAGATAACCCAAACAATGAGACCGTTTCGCCTAATCCAAGTGCAGAGCTAATCACTGCCCTTGCTTGGCCCTGTTGTCGACCTAATTCTTTGCTCTGAGTATTATCAAAATTAATACCTCCTGAGATATGTTTATGTTCAGCTTTAATTATTAATTTAGTTCCACCCTCTTTAGTTCCTGATGTGAGTGAACTTGATAATTTTACACCAGCTATATTACTTGCTAACAAAAGCTGTCTCTCCATATCTTTGAGGCGAAGAGATTTTTTGTTTAAAAGGGGTTTGAGATACGAGTATGTTCGTAATAATTGTTTTTTAGGCACTTTTGATAGATCTATTTTTTCAATGAAGCCATTGATAACTTTAAAAAAGATCGTTGCTTGTTCCTGGTCGAGCTCTTGAACCGGAAGAATAACCCTCACTAATGGATAACCTTTGCTATTGAACTCTTTTTCAATCTCAAGTGCTGTAGCATAAAGTTCGTTAATAGACTTCGGTTTTCCAATGATCTCTTGTTGATATTTATCAATTGAGATTATACTTTGAAGTTCTTTTGGCGCCAAAATGATTAGAGTCTCTGGAATAATTTTAATTCCTGTATCCTCTTGTTGTTTTATATCAATGGCTGGTAATTCAGGAATGATTTGTTCTTGTTTTTTGAATTGATAATAATCCAAACTTGGTTGCTTTTGAAACATTTTAGGTAGGGCTTGGCTTGGAGTTTGTGGGGCTGAATGTAAGCTTTGCGCATAAAAAGTAATCAACAATAGAGGTGCTGCCCATCTCACAAAACTAGTACAAAGTTCTAAAAAATCACGCAAGACAATATTAAACCATTCATGGTTTAAAAATTTTAATATACCACCCATAAAAACAGCCTATTTTATGCTTTCCAAGCTTGTGGATAATCGCACGAAAGAGCTGAAAATGCAAGGTTTTAATGCTTGTTCTGTGTAGTTTTTTCCACAGAAACTATATATTGTGCAAAATTAGGAAGTTTCTAGTATATATAGTATTATGCATTCCAAATTGCGTTTGGAATTTTTTTTAACATTTTTTTATGAATGTTTTTTTCTTCCTCTGAAATATTAATTAAAATTTGTTTTCTGGTGTTATAGTCAATCGCTTTCGTATTTTTAGATTCTTTCAATGTCTCTTTAAATGATAAATGTTCTTGTTTACCACCCATCAGCTCAATGTAAACCCTCAAGAGGAGATAACAATCAGTTAAAGCTCCATGCTTTTCCCTACTTTCAAGGCTAATATTGAATCTCCTACACAAGGCATTCAAATTGTTTTTACTTCCAGGGAACTTTTTTTTAGCTAACTCTAGGGTACAGAGTACATTAGATAAACTGAGAAGTTTTTTATTTTTTCTTCTCAATGCGCTGTTTATCATAGAAATATCAAACTGTGCATTGTGTACAATGAGTTGCGAATCACCTACAAAGTCCAGAAATTCCTCTATTGAATCGTCAAAACTCTTGTATTTTGTGAGAAAGGCATTGCTTAAGCCATGGATTTCCTCAGATTGCTGTGAAATAATAACTCCATTAGGGTTGTAATAATTATGAAATCTTTTTTCTGTGTGTTGATTATCAATCAGTTCAAGACAAGCACATTCTATTATTCTGTCATTATTGTAATCTAGGCCAGTTGTTTCGGTATCTAAAATAAGCTTGCGCATGTTTGTTTATTTTGGTCTCCATTTCAATTTATCAATTACAGGTTGAATTTGGTCAAGACTCTTATAAAGAATTGACATTTTTCCGCTGTTGTTAGCTTTGTGAGTAAACTCAATTTTCAACCCAAGCAAATTGGTAAGTTCTTTTTCTAAAAATTCTATATTAGGATTAGTATTATCAGCAGGATCGGCATTTTTTTCCGAAAAACCTTGGTTTTCTACCCTTTTTTCTTTATTAACCAAACTTTCGGTTTGTCTAACACTTAAACCTGAATCTACAATCTGATCGGTAATCTCTCTAGCTTTATCTTCTGATAAAGGGACTAATGCTCTGGCATGCCCAAAAGACAACTGTCCTTTGACTATAAAGCCCCTTACGTATTTAGGTAGAGATAAAATTCTTAAAACATTGGCTATATGACTTCTGCTTTTTCCAAGTTGTGATGATAACTTTTCTTGTGTGTATTGAAAATTATGCATTAAAGCCCTGTATCCCTCTGCTTCTTCGATTAGATTTAGGTCAGTTCTTTGAAGGTTTTCAATCATGGCTACACCTAAAGCAGTCTCGTCATCAAAGTCTCTTACTATAACTGGTACTTCATGAACTTTTGCGATTTGGGAAGCTCTCCAACGCCTTTCACCTGCTATTATTTCAAATGAAGATCCGCCTTTTGTTAACGGCCTGACCAATATCGGTTGCAGGATACCGTTGGTCTTTATCGATTCGGCTAATTCATCAAGTTCAGCCAAATCGAAATTCTTTCTGGGTTGAAACTTACCCGATACTAAATTTTGGATAGGTAAAGTTCTTTGAATGTTTTCAGGACTAATAGCACCTGAAGGATTTAATTTGCTAACCTTAGCTACTCCCAAGGAAGGTCTTTTTACACTAAAATTATCTGTGTTTTTTACTTTTTCAGATATCTTTGCCTTTATCACAGATGACAACTCTGCATCTTTTGATAATAAGGAGGATAGCCCCATTCCAAGTTTCTTTTTCCCTAATTTAGTGACTTTATTTGCTTTTTTTAATTTTGTCTTTTTTTCTTCAGTTGTCATTTAACCCCCCAAAATTGCCTTTTTGCAGAACTTCTGCCGCTAAATTTACATAGGCCTCTGAACCTATGCATGTGTGATCATATAACAGGATTGGCTTTCCATGTGAAGGGGCCTCAGAAATCTTAATGTTTCTGGGAATAATTGTTTTATAAACTGCCGAACCCATTACCTCACGTACATCTTCTTCTACCTGAAAACTTAGTTTATTCCTTGAGTCGTACATTGTAAGCAAAATTCCATCTAAATCCAGAGAAGAATTCAATTCCGATTTAACGCTTTTAATCACTCTAAGTATCTGGCTAAGCCCCTCTAAAGCATAGAATTCACACTGCAAGGGTATCAAAACCTTATCTGAAGCCGCAAGAGCATTTGTTGTAAGAAAACCTAGTCCTGGTGGACAGTCAACAATTATAGCAGAATATTGTTTAGGCAATCGGTCAATTGCTTTTTTTAAAATAAACTCTTTTTCCGAATCTCCAGGCACTTCATATTCAGCATTAGCCAGAGAAACCCTTGACGGAACCACTCCCAAACCATTGACCTCAGTGGATTTAATTGCATCAACAATATCTACTTTTTCTGTTAAAACCTCATAAGTTCCCGGTTTTCTTCTACCTGGATCAATTGCAAAACCTGTACTTGCATTGCCTTGTGGATCAAGATCAATTACTAAACATGACTTACCAGTTATAGATAAGGCAGTCGCAAGGTTAACGGCTGTAGTTGTTTTACCAACCCCACCTTTTTGATTTACAATTGAAAATACTGTCCTCATTTTTTTAAATTTCTAATTATTAAAGTCACTCCACCAGATGAATCTATTCGTATATTATTTTTAACAACATTAAATTCAAAATTCCACTTTTTTTTTGATTCCTTTACTTCTTCTTTCCATGTTCTGCCCTTGAATAGAATTAAAATCGATTCTTTTCTAATTAAATTGTGATTAAGATCCAAAAAACCTTTCACTGAAATTACGGCTCTTGCAGTAATTATGTCAAACTTTTGCTTTAGATTTTCTGATCTTTTATTAACAACGGAATATGAAACATCTAATTCTTTTTTTATACTTTCAAGAAAAAGACTTTTTTTCCTATTAGAGTCAACCAAGACAATATTAATAGGTATTTTTTCTGCATCTGCCATTATGCTTAACACTACGCCTGGGAAACCTGCACCTGAACCTACGTCTAAAAGATGTAAAGCTTTTCTCCCGCTATCAAGGTGAACTTCCTTTACAATCTTTAGCAATTTTGCACTATCAGCAAAATGTCTTAACCAAATATTGCCTAAAGTGCTCTTTCCGATAAGGCTAAACTTTTTTTGGCCCTCGATAATCAATTTTTCATAAATTGATAATTTTTCCATTGTTTCACGTGAAACATCGTATAAATCCAAAAAAACCTTTATTTGCTCTTTTTGATTCACTCTATTTTTTTACAAAGCGAAGCAATATTGAAGCCGCAGCTGGAGTCATACCTGTAAGCCTCCTTGCTTCACCAATGCTTTTAGGCTTGTTTCTTCTTAAAATCTCTTTAATTTCGTTTGACAAACCCGAACACTTTTCAAAATCAACGCGCTCGTGAAGCTTAAGCTCTGTCTCTTTTCTCAGCTCATCAATCTCTAGGAGTTGTCTTCCTACATACCTATCATAGAATGCATTTGTTTTTATTTGTTTCTTGGTTACAGAATCCAGTTTCAATGATTTAAGCTCTGGCCACACTGATTCAATTAAATCCCAGCTTGACTCTTTGTAACCTAGGACTGAAAAAGCGCTTCTTTTCTTTCCATCAAGATTTATTTTTAAACCTGCGTTTGCATACTTTTGAGGGGCTGCCTTCAAACTTATTAATTTTTCTAAGGCGTTTTTTAGCATTTTCTTTTTATTCACCCAGATCATTTTTCTTTCCTTTTCAGCTGTACCTATTTTAATCGCTAAATCAGTTAGTCTTTCATCTGCGTTATCTGCTCTAAGAAGAAGTCTATACTCAGCTCTAGACGTAAACATCCTGTATGGCTCAACTAACCCCCCTTTGTTTAAGTCTGATGTTAAAACTCCAAGATATCCTTGAGATCTATCTATAACAATTTCGTTGAGTTTTGCTAAACTTCTTGCCGCATTGATACCAGCAAGCAATCCTTGCGCAGCTGCTTCTTCATAACCGGTTGTTCCATTTATTTGACCTGCAAGATAAAGACCTTTTATCCGTTTAGACTCATAAGTTAACTCTATCTCATTACTATCCACACAATCATACTCTACTGCATATCCGAGCTCCTTAACTATAACATGTTCAAGTCCATTTATGGTGCGTAAAAAATGTTGTTGAGCATTTTTATCCAAAGAAGTTGAAATTCCGTTGGGATAAATTAGTTCTCCACAACGTGTTTCAGGTTCTAGAAATATCTGGTGTTTGTCTTTTCCTTCAAATCTTTTCACCTTGTCTTCAATTGATGGGCAATATCTTGGCCCTTTAGAGATGATACTGCCGTCAAAAAGAGGTGAGTTTTGAAAATTATCTAAGATAATTTTGTGAGTATTCTGGTTTGTATGAGTAATAAAGCATGGATATTGCTTTGTATCTATGCTTTTGGTGAGAAAAGAAAAAGGGATAGGTGTTTCGTCTCCCTTTTGAACTATACATTTACTAAAATTTATTGAATTCCCTTCCAATCTTGGAGGTGTTCCTGTTTTAAGACGATATGTTTGATATTTCTTACTTTTAAAAAATTTAGCTAAATCAAAAGATGGTCTTGCGTTTAATCTTCCAGCTTTCCATTTTTCCTTTCCTCTATAAATAACGCCTGACAGAAAAGTACCGGTTGTCACAACTAATTTTTTACAGTAAAGCTTTCCGACAGTACTAGTTTCTACACCAATAATACTTTCATTACCACTCTTCCTTTCGGTAATTATGTTTCTTACTTCGCCCTCCACCAGCTCTACTCCTGAATTTCTGACTATTCTCTGAATGTTTTCTTTATATAAATCCCTGTCTATTTGTGCCCTTGGGCCTTGAACTGCTTCCCCTCTGGTTCTATTCAGCATTCTAAACTGAATTCCAGAATGATCAGAAGCTAAACCAATTACGCCACCCATTGCATCAATTTCCCTTATTAAGTGCCCTTTTCCAAGACCACCCATCGCTGGGTTACAGGACATCACGCCTAAATCACTTTTTTTAAACGAAATTAACGCAGTCTTTGCACCGATTCTATCTGACGCAATTGCGGCCTCAACTCCTGCATGTCCGGCACCTATAATTAATACATCATATTTTTTCATAATAGTTCCACGTGAAACATTTATTTACCGATACAAAACCTATCAAATATATATCCAAGTCTATCTTCATAATTATTTTTCCCAAACAGTTCATCAAGAAGCTTTACAGCCTGATCCAAATAATTAACAGAAATCTCTAAATCATCTAAACTCATCAAAGCGTCTTTAATATGGACAATTATTTTTTGTACGATATCGATCTGTCTCTTTTCAGAAAAAAAATAATCATCATTGCCTAAGGTGTCAATTGTTAAGAGATTTTTACTTATGAAATTATTTAACTCTACCAATATATTGACGTTTTTAATGTCTGAAGTACAAGATATTGATATATTTTTTAGTTTTTTTAACTGTTTTATTTTTGATATCCATAGGTTCACACCAGCTTGAAAGTCAGGTAAATCATTTTTATTAAATATAACAATGGTTTTTTTTGTGTTTATGTTTTTCAAAGTAGACTCAATAAGTTTGCAGTTTTCGTCTGAAAAACAGTCAGGGGATAAAACTAATATGAATTTATTCCTTTGTTTTATTGATTCTTGGGTTTTATCAACACCAATTTTTTCAACGTTACGACTGGCGTTTCTCAGACCTGCAGTATCAGTAATAACTGTTCTAATTCCCGATATCTCAAGTACATTAGAGTTTTGATCAGTAGTTGTGCCTGCCTCATCAGAGGTAATAGCTCTGTCCTCTCTTGATAGAAAGTTAAAAAGTGATGATTTTCCTGAATTTGGAGGGCCGAAAATTAAAACTTTTGTTCCAAATAAGATTTCCTGGTTATTTTTTGCTAACTTAATTGTATTTGTTGCCTTTTTAACAACTTCATTTAAAGATTTTTCTACTTTATTTAAGCTAAACGTTTCATTTTCGTCTGAAAAATCTATTGCAGCATCCAGCAAAGCAATGCTTTCTAATAAAGACTCCCGCCAGGCCCTGTAAATATTTACAGATTCTCCAAAAGACTGCTTAGTCGCTATTATTCTTTGGTTTTCAGTTTCTGATGCAATAAGATTTGCCAAACCCTCATAATGAATCAGATCATTCTTTTTATTTGCAAACGCTCTCCTAGAAAATTCACCTGGGTTTGCGTATCTACAGTTTTCAAACAAACTTAATTCTAGTAACATTTTATTTATAATTGAAATTCCTCCATGACACTGAAATTCAAGCATGTCTTCTCCTGTAAAGGAAAAAGGAGAATTAAAAAAAATCATAATTCCAGAGTCTATGATTTTTTTTTGTTTATCATAGAATCTTGTAAAAGTTGCTTTACGTGGGTCAATTTTATTTATTTGGCAAATGCTTTTTGCAATCATTTTGCTCATATTACCGGAAATCCTTACTACTGCAATGGCGGATTGTCCGTATGGAGTGGATAACGCAAAAATTGTTTCTTCAGTTTTCTTTTTCATAACACAGTAATATTAAGATTAATTATATAAAAAACTAACAATTTTGATATAGTTCAGTTAAAGTTAACTACATCCTAGTTTTTTTAACATTATTTAGATATCGGTACAGTTGCTTGAAATAGTTCTTGTAATCCACTTAAAATTTGTTTTTTTCAGGTATGTCTTGTTTATAACACATCGTAGGCAGACGCTTTTTTAAATAAGAACTACACTACACTCAAATATGAACTAATGATTACAGGCTTGAAGACTCAAATTACGCAAGAAACTTATCAGCTTTAGACACATTTACACAAAAGAATGATTCTAACAAGAAAAACATCCGCAATCTGTGGAAAAAGCAATTTTCGATTTAAAAAAAAGTTAGCAAAAGTAGGGTTTCTAAGCTATTATCAACAGAGCAATTAACTGTTGATGGAAATTAAATGAAACAATTAAAAAGTATTATTTACTTTAAAATAATTTTATTATTTAGCTTCAGCCTTCATGCAGCTTCAACCTCTCCAAGCCAAACTGTTCCAAAAGTTTTAGAAGATATTGAAAAAGAGAAAATTAAAAAAAGAAGTGACGAAAATCTTTTGAATGGATTAGGCAATATTAAAATTAAAAAAAATCAGCTGGATCAGATATCGGTTACTATTAAGTCATTAGTAGTTATTGCCTCAAAGGAATTACAAAATGTAATAAATTTTGACGATTACAAAAATCAATTAATTGGAAAATCGAAAAGTATAAATGAGTTAAACTTAATCGCAAAAAAAATGACTAAGGATTATCAGTTAAATGATTTTCCTTTAGTCAGAGTGATTTTACCCAAACAAGAATTAAAGCCAGACAGCGCTACTATTTTTTTTAAAGTTATAGACGGTTTCATAGAAAAAATAAATCTTAAAAAAATTCCAA
>CACIYM010000023.1 GCA_902590895.1 uncultured Alphaproteobacteria bacterium | reverse complement strand
AAATTTACTGAGGGTTGCATTGGAATTGAAAAAAGAACAACTTAAGCAAATAATTAGAAACTTAACTCCTCTTACAAGATTTATAATATCTTAGGATCTTTTTCCAAAGATTCCTGAGCCAACTCTAAGATAAGTTGCTCCAAATTTTAAAGCTTTTTCAAAATCATTTGTCATTCCCATACTTGCATGTTGAAGATTGTGTTGATCACATAACTGTCTTAAGAGATTAAAATACAATGATGGGTCCTCATCATATGGCGGAATACACATTAGGCCATCAACTTTTAACTTTTGATCTTTTATAGTCCATTCAATAAAATCTGTGAGATCCGAAATTTTAACTCCACTTTTTTGCTCCTCATCCCCAATGTTGACCTGAACAAAGAACTTGTAAGTGCGATCATGATATTCAGAATTTAAAAGATCTTTGATTTTAAGAACTATTTTTTCCCTATCAATTGTTTGAATAACATCGAAAATTTCTAAAGCTGTTTTCACTTTATTTGACTGTAACGGTCCGATTAAGTGAAGTTCTAAATTATCATAATTATTTTTTAATGATTTCCATTTACTAAAAGCTTCTTGAACTTTATTTTCACCAAAAATTTTATGCCCATCTTCTATAACCTTTTTTATGATTTCTTCAGGAAATGTTTTAGATACAGCAATAAGCTTAGGGTTTTTTGAGGTTTGAGAAAATTCTTTATGTAATTTACTTATTTGACTTATAATATCTCTATAATTTTTAACTACATCTAACATAAATGAAAATAACCAAAAAGAATTTCAAAAATATTCCAAAAGAATGGTTGTTTTTTAATCCATTAAATAATTCACATGATAATTACTTTTTCAAAATTTCCAATAAGATAGGTGTAATTTTTTTTTTTGAAAATAATAAGGAAGAAAAAAAATATTTAAAAAAAATCAAGCCTTATGCGGAATGGTGCCAAAACAAAGGAATAAACTTTTTAATTCAAAGCTCCCTTTACTGGGCCAATAAATATAGCGCTTTTGGTATTTTTCTTGATAGTAAAAATTTGCCAATAAGTAATAAACTCTCTTTAGCTTCCTCAAAAAAAAAAATTTTGATTGCTGGTAAAGTCCATAATCTAAATGAAGCTAATAAATTCGGGAAATTTCTAAATATGGTTTTTATTTCAAATGTTTTTGAAACTCAGAGTTATCCGGATAAAAAAAAACTTTCATTGTTTAATTTTTTTTCAATGTGTTTTTTACTTAAAAAAAAAAAAGTTTTTGCCTTAGGTGGGGTAAATAAAAGTAATTTTAAAAAACTAAAAAATAGGTATCTTTATGGTTTTGGTGCTATAAGTTATTTTAAGAATTAACATGGATTATTCAAAACCAGAAATAATTGAGAAAAAATGGCAATTAGAATGGGAAAATAAAAAAATTTACTCCCAGTACCAAAAAAACAAAGAAAAAATTTACATTTTAGAAATGTTCCCATACCCATCAGGCAAAATACATATGGGTCATTTAAGAAACTACACTATTGGTGATGTAGTAGCGAGATTTTACAGAAATAATAATTTTAATGTAATGCACCCCATGGGTTGGGATAGTTTTGGAATGCCCGCTGAAAATGCAGCCATAGAAAATAACTTAAACCCTAAGGAGTGGACAGAAAAAAATATTGAAAATATGAAAAAGCAGCTCAAATCAATCGGCCTATCTATAGATTGGGGCAAGGAAATATCTACTTGTTCAGAAGAATATTACAAACAACAACAAAACCTATTTTTGGACTTTTACAAAGCAGGAATTGTTTACAAAAAGGACAGCTATGTAAATTGGGACCCAGAGGATAAAACTGTTTTGGCGAATGAACAGGTAATTGATGGGAGAGGTTGGCGATCAGGAGCCTTAATTGAAAAAAAAAAGTTATCTCAGTGGTTTTTAAAAATTACTGATTTTACAAAAGAATTATTTGATGACTTAAAAAATCTAAGTGAGTGGCCAGAAAAAGTTAAAACTATGCAAAAAAACTGGATTGGTATTTCCAGAGGAGTTGAGATACGTTTTAAAATTACAAACACTACAGACTGTATTAATGTTTTTACAACACGACCTGAGACCATATTTGGGGCGAGTTTTTTAGCTATATCGGTTGAACATAATCTTGCTGATTTATTTGAGCAAAATGAAGAGTTTAGAATATTCAAAGAGAAATGTTTAAAACTACAATCTCAAGAAATTGACAATAATGAAAAACTTTGTTTTTTTACAAATTTATTTGCCGAAAATCCTTTTACGGGTGAGGATGTACCAATTGTTTTTACAAATTATGTCTTAATTGGTTACGGAACAGGAGCTATATTTGGTTGCCCCGCGCATGATAAAAGAGATTTTGAGTTTGCAAAGAAATACAATTTTAAGATTTTACCCGTTATAGAACCTCCCTTAGATAGCAAGCAAAAAATACCTTATGTTGACATAGAGGAAAAGGCAAAATTGATTAACTCTTATTTTCTAGATGATTTAAATCCTAAAATAGCGCAGGAAAAAATTGTAAAAAAAATAGAAGAAAAAAAAATAGGTAAAGTAAAAACCGTTTCAAAACTACGAGACTGGGGTATTTCAAGACAAAGATATTGGGGCTGCCCTATTCCCATTATTTACAGAGAAGATGGAAAAATAATTGCTTTAGAAAAAGATGAACTTCCTGTGCGCCTACCTGAAGACATTGATTTATCAAAACCAGGAAATCCTTTGGATAATCACCCCACATGGAAATACACAAAATGTAAAAAAACAGGGATGAATGCGTTAAGAGAAACCGATACTCTTGATACTTTCTTTGATTCCTCATGGTATTATTTAAGGTTTTGCTCTCCAAAAAACGACAAGATACCATTCGACAATAAAAATGTAAGTGATTGGATGCCTGTTGATCACTACATTGGGGGTATCGAACACGCCATATTGCATTTACTTTACTCAAGGTTCTTTTGCAGAGCCCTAAAAAAATCGTCCTACAATGTACCCTCTGAACCATTTAAAAAATTAGTAACTCAAGGCATGGTGTGTCATGAAACATTTAAAGATAACTCTGGCAAATGGGTTGAACCTCACAAAGTTATAAAAAAAGAAAATGAATACTTTTATAAAAAAAACGGGTCTCTTGAAGTTTTAATAAGAGGAAGATCAGAAAAGATGAGTAAATCAAAAAAAAATGTGATTGATCCAGACATAATCATTAAGGAATTTGGGGCAGATACTGCAAGACTTTTCATGATTTCGGACTCACCTCCAGAAAGAGATTTGGAATGGTCAGTTGAAGGAATTAAAGCAACGTATAAGTATCTAAAGAAAATTTTTGATTTTTTAAAAAACGACTTTACTTTTATTATTGAAATCTCGAATGAAAAAATTAAAAATTTTTCAGAAGAAGAAATAAAAATTTTTAAAATTTCTCAAAAAACTATATTTGAATATACCGATGATATTAAAAATTACAGGTTTAACACTGCTGTTGCAAAACTAAGAGAATACTCTAATGTATTACAAAAGACATCTTTAAACAAAACTCTTAAAAACTATTGTTGGTCAATTTATTTAAAACTGATTTCCATAATCACACCTCATTTTTGTGAAGAGATTGCAAGTCATTCTGGTTTTAACAAATTTGTAAGTGAACTAGATTGGCCTGTGATGAATAAAGATTATTTAAAAGAGGAAAATGTGAAAATGGTAGTGATGGTAAATGGAAAAAAAAGAGGGTTGGTAGAAGTTTTATCCAACACAGATCAAGAAAAATTGATTGAAATAATTGACAAAGAAAAAAATATTTTTGTATCTAAAAAGGATAAATTTAAAAAAATAATTTTCGTGAAAAATAAAATCATTAATTTTGTAAAATGAAAAAGTTTATTTATCTTTTAATATTTTTTTTTGGATTTTGTAGCTGTTCTTACAAGCCTCTTTACAAAAAAAACGCCTTTTTCTCAAAATATGCAATTAATGTAACCATAAAATCACATGGAAAATATGAAAATAATGCTAATTTAATGAATTCCATATTGAATCAGAAATTGAGGCACAAAAGTTCTGCACCATCCAATTTAAAACTCATTGTTTCAATTGATCGCAGTATTTCTGATCTGGGAATGAATAAAGATTTATTTACTTTTGGAAAAATGCTTGTCTACAATATAAGCTTTGCTTTCTATGATAAGAAAGGTTTATTAACATCTGGAAAGTTGACAGGAAAAACAACTTATAATATTGGAAAAAACGCTTATGCAAATATTGTTTCAAAAGAGGATGCCTCGAAAAAACTAATTTCTTCACTTTCTCAAAACCTTGCCAACATAATAATGGCGATGGACTTTAAAAGAATAATTTCACCATGATTTTAAATTTTTCATCTTTTGTCAAAACAAATATATCAAAAACTTCAAGTTTTTTAATTTATGGAGAGAATCAAGGAAGAGTTGAGGAATGTTCAACCATTGTGATTAATTCAATGAAAAAAATATACGGAGCTATCAACCAAATATATTTATCAAGTGATGAATTAAAGAAAGGCGTTTTTAGTAAATTATATTCTGATTCTAACAACCATGATCTTTTTGGAAATAAAAATATTTTTATTATATCTCTTCAAGACCAAAAGGCGGCAAAAGAAATAGTGGAAACTTTAAAAATTAAAAAAACATCATTTGCTATCTTGATTATTAAATGTGTTCAATTAAAAAAGACGTCCGCGTTAAGAACTTTTTTTGAAAAGTCTAAGGAAAATTTAATCGTACCTTGTTATGAAGAAAATGAAACCGATAAAAGAAACATGATAAAAGATTTTTTTTCATCTGCAAAATTAAACATATCGGTACATGAAATTAATCTTCTTTCTGGTTTGTTAAGTAATGAAAGATTAGAAATTAAAAATGAGTTAAATAAATTAATTATTTTTATAAAAAATTCAAAAAAAGACGTTAAAGAATCCCTTAACATCATCTCTGAAAATATCTCTGAAAACATTGGTCAATTAATTTTCTTTTTAGCGTCAAGGGACGAATTTAATTTCCTGAAAAACTTTTTTAAATCAAAAGATATTCAAAATGATCATGTAAAATTAATTAATTCATTTTCTGATCACTTGTTAAAAATCCTTGAAGTAAAAGATAAAATTAAACGCGGGCATGAAAAAAGTTTTGCTATAAAGGCATTAAGACCTCCAATCTTTTTTAAATATCTTTCTGATTTTACAAGGCAGGTTGATCTCTGGGAAGAAAAAGAAATCAATCATTTTTTAAGGAAGCTATACATTTGTCAGTCGTATCATTTAAAAAATTTTAAGTCTAATAAATTTACTTTGTATTTTCTATTTCTGAAAATTTTAAATTTAAAAAAAGTTATTTAAAGCGTTTTTATAAAAGCTTTCAATTCTCTAAGTATTTGTTTTTTTCCTTTTGATGTATCTATCTCTAAAGAAACAAACCTTCTAAAAAAACTTAAATTGTATCTCTGATTCAATAAAATTTTTTTAAATTTAATCTCGTCCATTTCTTTTCTTTTTAAAACTCTTTCTTTTTGAATCTCCTTATTAACTTTTAGCAAAATTACTTTATCAAACGTTGCGTGTATTTTTTTTTCAAACAAAAGTGGCACATCAAAGAAAATAATTGTTTTAGATGAATTCTTTTTTTTAAATTTGTCTTTTTGTATCTCTAACAAAGGATACAAAATTTGCTCAAGTTTTTTTAACTCTTTTTTATTAGAAAAAACAAATTTTCCTAAAACGTTTTTATTAATATTTCCATCAAAATTTAATAAATCTTTAACCTTTTCTGAAAATAAATTTACAATTTGAGCATTAACCTTTTTTTTCCCAAAAAGCTTATTTATTTCCTTGTCAGACTCAAAAACCTGAAAGCCTTCTTTTCTCAGGAGACTACAAACTGTTGTTTTACCTGTACCAATTTTTCCAGTAATTGCAACACTAATAGGTTGTCTCACATATCCTTTTTGCTTCATTAATATCTTGCTTTGTTAAATTTATACCAAACCATAATCTAAAAGCTTCAGCGGCTTGAAAGATTAACATGCCTAATCCATTTTGAGTTAAAAATCCCTTTTCTTCAAAACTTTTCATTGTCCTGGTTTTTTTTGGACTATAAATAATATCACTAAAAATAGTGTTTTTTTCTAGGTTTTTGGTGTCTATATTGATTTGTTCATTTTCTTTCATTCCAACCGAGGTTGTGTTTATAATTAAATCGATTTCTCGACTTGGTTCAATTTTTTGCCACTCCATTTTCTCAAATTTTGTTTTGTTATTTCTAAAGTTTTCTATTAATTGATTACATTTTATTTTTGTTCTATTTGAAACAATTATCTTTGATGCCTTTCTATTTATCAATTCTGATATAATTCCAAATGAAGCACCACCTGAACCTAAAACTAAAATATTTTTGTCTTTTACTTCATAATTCATTTCTTGCTTCAAGGCTTTGCAGTATCCAATTCCATCCGTGTTTTCTCCATATACGTTATCATTCTTTAAGTACAGAGTGTTAACCGCTTTACTATTTTTTGCATTTGAACTTAAATTTTCTAATAAGTTATAAAAATCTTTTTTGTAGGGAATTGTTACATTAACGCCAACAATTTTTTTTGTTTTTATCTGCTCAATTATCTTTTTTAGAGAGTCTTTACAAACTTCTTTTTTTTCGTATACATGTGACTTTGAATATTTCCTAAGCCAATAGTTATGGATAATAGGTGACATTGAATGTTTAATCGGTTTTCCAATTACATAAATTTTCATAATTAATTACTACCCAGTTTTTTTATAAAGTTTTTTATTGGAAAACCTATGATTGCCTCCTCACTTCCTTCTAATATTTCCAAAAAATTATACTTATCGTTGTCTTCAATTTTATAGGAACCGACACAACTTAGAGCTGTCTTTTTGTTTTCATTTATATATGTTTCAATTGTTTTTTCACTGATTTTTTTAAAATATAGTTGCGATGTTGTCTCTTCTACTAAGTATTCCTCTGTGTTTCTAAGAACGTACAAACAAGTAAAGAGCTGATGTTTTTTTCCTGTTAAATACGCAAGATTTTCTTTTGCCTCAACTAAGTTTTGTGCCTTACTAATTAACTTTCCATTACACTCTAAGACTTGATCACAACCTATTATATATTTCCTATCAGAACGACTACAAACTGATTCAGCTTTCTTCTTAGCAAGATATTTTGCTAAATCTTTTGCCGTTAAGTGTTTCATTATGCTTTTCTCTAGTTTTTCATCTATGAGATGTTTTTTTATTTCGAAATTCTTAAAGAATTTCTTTAATAATTTTATTCTTGTCAAACTTGAAGAAGCAAGAATAACATGTGGATTAACTTCTATTTTTTTCTTTTCCTTCACATTATTCCTTTTACTCTCATTTTTTTTCATTTTTTTTCCACAAATATTTTTGTGTGTAATTTTACTAACAAATATATCCTTTTTATTACACCTTTTTTATTTCAACAGTTTTTTCTATATATTTCACGATTTTTTGTTTTTATTAACATTTTTCACACAATTTTATTTGTTAGTAATTTGTTAACTTTTTGTTAAAAAAAAAGTATAAACATCTCCAAGCTTACAACAACAACAACAAATATATATATATATATAGTAGTAGAAGAATATGGATAACTTAAGACAACTAATTAAAAAAAAAACACCAGTTTGGTTTATGAGACAAGCTGGTAGATATCTTCCAGAATATCGCTCTATAAGAAAAAAAGAGAAAAACTTTATAGATCTTTGTTTTAATTCTAGTTTAGCTGCGGAAATATCATTGCAACCAATTAGACGTTTTAATTTCGATTTCATTATTCTTTTTTCAGACATTTTGGTTATTCCACATGCGTTAGGACAAAAAGTTGAATTTAAAGAATCAATTGGGCCAATATTGAATAAAATAAAAGCAGCTAATGAATTCAGTCTCGTTGATTTGCAGGTATGTTTAGAAAAGCTTGAGCCAATCATGGAGACAATAAAGATTTTAACAAAGGAAAAAAAAAATAAACAATTAATTGGCTTTTGCGGCGGACCGTTTACAGTTTTAACCTATATGTTTGAGGGTGGTACATCAAAAAATCATAATCTAATTAGAAAAAAAATAAAACAAGAGCGTGAAGACTTTAAGAAACTTATTAATCTTGTTACTGACTTTTCAATTATGTATTTAATAAAACAGATAAGAAGTGGAGTTGATATAATTAAAGTATTTGAGTCATGGGCAGGGCTGTTAGATAAAGAAGATTATAATGAATTTGTCATTGAACCAAACGAAAGAATAAAAACAGCAATTAAAACAAGTTTTCCGAAGATACCAATTATTTTTTTCCCGAGACAGTCATCCAGAAATATTTACTCTTTCATGAAAAGAGTTAAGCCAGATGTTTTATCGTTGGATAAAGAAGTATCAGCCGAAGTTTTGAATGTAGCTAAAAAAAATGAGATAATTCTTCAAGGAAACCTTGATCCTTTAATCCTTATAAATGGAGGAAAAAAATTAGAAGACGAAGTAAAAAAAATTATGTTACAATTTTCAAAAAATGATCACATATTTAACCTATCCCATGGAATTATGCCAATTACACCATTAGATAATGTTCAGAAAACTTTAGATACAATAAAAAGCCTTAATGAAACCAGATAACCATATAAAAATTCCCAAAAAAAAGTTAGGCGTTCTGATGGTAAATCTTGGAACACCAGAGAAAACTGATTTTATTAATATGTGGAAATACCTTCGAGAATTTTTAAGTGATAAAAGAATCATCGAATTAACAAGATTAATTTGGTATCCGATTCTGTATGGAATCATTCTTATGGTAAGACCGGGAAAATCGGGAAAGTTATACAAAAGTATTTGGGATAAAAAAAATGACGAGTCACCACTAAAAGTATTTACAAGAAATGTTTCAGAAAAACTGCAAAAAAAATATAAAAAGGAAAAAATAGAATTTTCATTTGCAATGAACTATGGATTTCCACAGATTGGCAACGAATTAAAAAAGCTTAAATCAAAAGGGTGCGAAAAAATTCTTATTTTTCCGATGTATCCTCAGTACTCAGCAACAACTACCGCATCTGTAATAGATAATGTAAATAGATATTTAACAAAAGAAAGATGGCAACCAACGTTGAGATTTGTTCCACCTTATTATGATGATGAAATCTATATAGATGCAATTTATAAACATATAAAAAAAAATTTAAAACAAAAGAAATTGAAAACAAAAAAAATTCTTTGCTCATTTCACGGGATACCAAAAAAGTATTTCTACAAGGGAGATCCATATCATTGTCACTGTGCAAAAACAGTCAGATTACTTAATGAAAAATTTAAGAAAGAGAAGGTCATATTAGAAATGTCGTTTCAATCGAGGTTCGGCCCGCAAGAATGGTTAAAGCCATACATGCAAGAAAAAATGGACGAATTTATTGAAAAAAAACAAAATCATTTAATAGTAATTGCACCAGGATTTTCAGTTGACTGTCTTGAAACCTTAGAAGAAATAGAAATTCAAGGAAACGAAGAATTTAAAGAAAAAGGAGGAGAAACTTTTAATTATATAAATTGTCTAAACGATACGGAAATTTCAATAAACATGTACTCCAAAATAATCCAGAGGGAATTATTAGGATGGATTTAGTTCTCAATTATAACTTACTAAAGTCTCTTCATATTATTTCATTTACAACTTGGATGGCTGGCCTTTTTTACCTTCCGAGAATATACGTTTACCATTCAATGGAAAAAAAGGAGAGTAAAAGTTATATGACTTTTTCAGTTATGGAAAAAAAATTACTAAAATACATTATGAACCCATCTTTTATTTTAACTTTTGTTACAGGAACGGTTTTGGTTCTTATTACAAAACAGTATAATGAAAAATGGTTTGTATTAAAATTTTTACTGGTATTTACAATGGCAATTTTTCATATGTATTGTGCAAAAGTTAGAAAGGATTTCTATAACAAAACAAATATTAAAACAGATAAATACTTTAGAGTCGTAAATGAAGTTCCAACAGTTTTATTTATTTTAATTGTCTTGCTAGTAGTATTTAAACCATTTAATTGACAAATTTTTTCATATATCATATAACAAAAATTCATCTTTCTTCCCAAAACAATGCATTTAAAAGATTTAAAATCTAAGTCACCATCCGAACTCCTGAAGATTGCTGAGGAGCTAAAA
>CACIYM010000022.1 GCA_902590895.1 uncultured Alphaproteobacteria bacterium | reverse complement strand
TCAATGAAAAAATTACTCCGATGATCAAAGCAATAAAAAATTCAGATACTTTGGGTAAAAAAATATTTATTGATTTTATATTTTTTGTTACTGGATTAAATAATAATCCAAAAAGAACAGGGAAAAAAACTATAAAAAAAGACGACTTGATAAGTTTTATTACATCAACACTAATATTTTCATTGGTTAACAATAAGATTAGAATCGGAGTTACTATTACTGAAAATAATGTTGATATCAATGTACACAAAATTGATAGTGCGACATCAGCTTTACACAAATACGCAATTAAGTTTGATGCGGTCCCACCTGGACAACTCCCAAGAATAATTATTCCCAAAGCATACTCTGACGGAATGGTAAAAATTTGAATCAAAAAATATGCAGTCAGTGGCATCACAGTAAATTGAAGAAAAACCGTTATTAAAATAATTTTTGGTTCTAATAGGACATTTCTAATTTGAGAAAAGTTTAAAGTCATTCCCATACCAAACATTACAAAACCCAACAAAATAGGTATAAAGTCTTTAAGTAAAGAGAGGTAGCTGGAAAATAAGTATCCTAAAGTTAAAAAAGAAGAAATAAAAAATATAAAACTTAACTTAGAAAATAACATAGGAATGTTTATCATAGTCTCTAAAGTTTCAATTATCAGATAAATAATTTTCCATTAGCAAAAAACTGTAAAATAATTCCTTCAATTTTATCTTTTACTGTCCATATTAATATATTATGAAAAAGCTTCCTTTTACAATCATTCATAAAAATACTAACGTTGATTTCTTTTTTGATCTTCATGAAGAAACCAAAAGTTTAAAGCAAGTAGGTGAGATTTCTGAGGAATTAATAAATCACATTGATAAATTTCTTAAAAAGAACCCTACCACCTCTGACGGCGACTTGTTTCAAGCACTTGCTCTTCTGATAGCTACAAGAGTGTACATTAGCCCTTTTGATAACGAAAAAATTTTGGATATGCTATTCAATATGGTTAAGGATGGTATATCTAATATTGATTCAGGAAAAATCTCCAGAATCGGTAACTCCTAAATTTTATCAAATTAAGTTATTTTAATATCTCCCTGGCATAATGTTTGCAGTTTAAAGATCAAATAACAGCTAAGAAAGAGGTTAAAATGGGTATTAATGCAATGCATGTTGCAAAAACTGGCTTAAACGCACAGCAAGTTAGGATGCAGATTATTTCGAATAATCTCGCAAACGTAAATACTAATGGATTCAAAAAAGACAGGGCTAACTTTGAGTCGTTACTTTATCAAGTAATAAGAGGTAGTGGTGCCCAAACCTCTGTAGACACAGAACTTACCTCAGGTTTTTCAGTTGGAACAGGTGTGAATATTGTAAACTCCAATAAACTTCATTCACAAGGAAGTATAGTTTCAACCGATAACTCTCTTGATTTAGCGATTGATGGAGGAGGGTTTTTTCAAGTTCTTCTTCCAGATGGACAGATTGTCTATACCAGAAATGGAGCATTCTCAAGAAATGACGAGGGTGTTTTGACAACTAACAGTGGATTTATCATACAGCCTGAGATTGCGATACCTGCAGAGGCTACAAAAATTAACGTTTCAGCTGATGGTATCGTATCGGTGCAAGTCCCAGGTCAGGTTGAAGCTCAGGAAGTTGGGCAGCTTCAGTTAGCTGATTTCCAAAATAGAAGAGGATTAGAACCAATCGGTGAAAACTTTTATGTTGAAACTATTGCAAGTGGTCCACCTATCTTGGAAAATCCATTTGCAGCTGGATTTGGTAAGTTAGTCCAAGGATCATTAGAAGCATCTAATGTTAATGTTGTTCAGGAGTTAGTTGACATGATTGAAACCCAAAGAGCATATGAAGTTAATTCAAAAGCAATAACATCTGTAGATGAAATGCTAAGATTTGTTAATAGTAATCTGTAGGTTGATATGAGATACTTAATTCTACTATTCACTATACCGCTTTTTAGTTGTTCCACTTACATGGAAAGTAAAATTGGTGAAGACTTTAAAAGTATTCAACCAGATTTTACTAATATAGCACCAAATAACACTTTTGAAGGTGCCGTTTACAGTGGAGGTGGTGGACTATTTGCATCTGATAGAAGAGCAAATAATGTTGGGGATATTATAACGGTCACATTAGAAGAAAATATTACAGCTGCCAATTCAGGTAATGAAACTTTTTCTAAATCTGATAGCTATGAATTTGATCTTCCAGAGGCATTATTTGGTCCTTCATCTTTAATAGGAAAATTATTATTTCCTGGGGGTGTTATTGAAGATCGTCTTAAAGGAGGCACTACACAAAAATTTACTGGAACTGGTTCGGCTGGTCAAAACAACTCGATGAATGGTACAATTTCCGTCACAGTTGTACGTGTTTTTCCAAACGGGAACTTAGAAGTAAAAGGTGAAAGAAAGCTTATGTATAACAGTGGTACGGAATATATTAGGCTTGCAGGAGTAATAAGACCTGAGGATATTTCTTCTTCAAATACAGTTTCATCAACAAAAGTTGCTGATGCTCAAATTTCTTACACTGGAACTGGAGATATGAACGACAGTGTAACAAAGGGATGGTTAAGTAGATATTTTGCTTATATATCGCCATTTTAAAATTATGAAAAAAATTATTTCAAATTTTATTATTCTTTTTGTTGTTTTCATTTCTGTTAATGAGGTTAAGGCAGACAGAATTAAGGACATGGCCTCAGTCGCTGGAGTAAGGTCTAATCAGCTAGTTGGATACGGTTTGGTTATTGGTCTTGCTAAAACTGGTGATGGGAGTGTTAACTTAACTAAACAAAGTATTGCAGCGATGATATCTCAATTTGGTGTTATTGCGAATACTGCTGATATTGATGCATCGAATGCTGCGAATGTAATGGTAACTGCAAACTTACCACCCTTTGCAAAGCCAGGACAAACAATAGATGTAACAGTTTCAACAATCGGTAAAGCAAAGTCTTTAAAAGGTGGAACTTTATTAATGACAGCACTAAAAGGTGCTGATGGAGAAGTTTATGCAATAGCTCAAGGAAACTTAGTTGTTGGTGGCCTTGGTATTGAAGGTGCCGATGGTTCAAGTACTATTCAAGGTACCCCTACTGTTGGAAGAATTCCAGGAGGGGCATCAGTTGAAAGATTAGTTGAAAATACTTTCCTCGAAAAGGATAACATAGTTCTCAACCTTCATCAGGCAGATTTTTCTCAGGCAGATAAAATTGCAGAAACTATTAATGATACTTTTGGTCCAGATGTCGCTATACCTCTTGATTCTACATCAATCAAAGTACAAACCCCGAAGAATCCGTCTCAAAAAGTCTCTTTCATTGGTTTGCTAGAAAACATTAATTTTGAACCGGTAAGTCCCAAGGCTAAAGTAGTAGTTAACTCAAGAACAGGAACTGTTGTGATTGGTGGAGATGTTAGAATCTCACCTGCTGCAGTTGCTCACGGTAGTTTGTCAGTAAAAATTCAGGAGGACACAAAACTTTTGTCAGAGGGAACTGGAACAGTTGTTGGTACTTCAGCAACAGTCGCTGGGACTACTGCCACCACAGCTCAGGATACTGAGATAGAAGTTGACCAACAACCGGCTAGAGCTTTTGTTTTTGACCCAGGGATTGAGCTTCAAACATTAGTTGACGCCTTAAATGAAACTGGAACAACTGCAACTGATATGGTTGCAATACTTGAAGCACTGAGAGAAGCAGGAGCATTAAGAGCAGAGCTAATTATTATTTAAGAGGTACATCATTATGGATAGTAATTTAATAGATAAGATGAAACTTAATCTTGATAATAATTTAATTAATAAAAAGAATAAAATTAATAATCAGTCATCACTTGAAGAGGTGGCACAAGAGTTTGAGTCTCTTTATGTCTTTCAAATGCTAAAGTCAGCAAGAAAAGCTAAGCTAGCAGATGACATTCTTGGTAATAAAGCTTTTGAAACTTATCAAGGCCTGTTAGATCAAGAATATTCAAAAAAACTTGCTGGTGCACAAAACTTTGGAATTGCCGAAGCATTATTGAGACAATTTGGAAAAGGGAAAATTACTAAATAATGCCTAGTTTATTTGACATAGGAAAAAGTGGACTTCAAGCCTACAGACAATCCTTGGCTGTAACTGGTCAAAACATTGCCAACATTAACACAGATGGTTATAAGAAAAGGCAAACAGCTTTAGAGGAAGTAACAGGTGCTGGGGGTGGAGTTACTGAAATCTCAGATCAAACTGGATTAGGTGTTCGTGTTGAAGATATTAAAAGAGCATTTGATCAGTTTTTGGTTGACAAAGTTAGACAGACCCAATCATTGTACCAGAAAGCAGACACATATCTTGATGAGGTAAAAGATTTAGAAAATCTTTTATTACCAAGTGATGCTAACCTAAGTAATGCTATTGGAGAGTTTTTTAGTTCACTGCAACAAATTGCAGCCGCGCCAGATGATCAAGCTCCAAGAATAATTTCAATTGAAAAAGGAAAAGATCTTGCTGGACAATTTAATCTTTATTCTGATAGGATTGATAGGTTACAAAATCAAATACTTGATAAGGCAAAAAACGGAGTTACCTCAGTTAATCTTTTGTCAAAGCAAATATCAGCTATTAATGCAAAACTGCTTGCCGCAGGTGGATCGGGAAATAGTTCCAATGCATTACTAGATCAGAGAGATCTTTTGATAAATCAGTTATCTGAGGTTTGCCAAATTTCAGTAAACTACATTAACAAAGGAGCTGCTCAAGTCAGATTGGGGAATACTGGTTCGGGTCCAGTTATAGTTGACCCAGAATCGGCGGTTTCATCAGGCACAAATCAGAGTCCCTCAACGATTCCAATTGATGTTATTGAACAAGGTTCAAGGCTTCAACCAGTTGTTGGGAGTGGTAATGTAGCTACTAACCAAATACAAGGTGGTATCATTGCCGGTTTAGTCGATGCCTATGCTCTTGCAGATGACACACTTAAAGAAATTGACGCACTGGCGACACTTCTTTCAAAAAAATTTAATGAAATAAATATGTCTGGACTCAATCTGGATGGTAAAAAAGGAGCGCAAATGTTTACTGTCTCAAGTCTAGAAGCTGTTGAAAACCCTACTAACAGATCAAATGTTGGAGTAGCAGTGTTTGTAACTGATCCTGATAAAATTACAAGCGACGAGTATAATGTTATTTATGATGAAAAAACTGATCTTTGGACATTATCTGCTACAACATTAAAAACCCCTGTAACAGGTAAAACAACTGTTGAGACAGATGGGTTTAAACTTTCATTCTTTGGCAACCCATTAAACGGTGATGAATTTAGCATCGTTCCTACAAGTGCTGCTAAGGGAATGAATTTCCTTTTAACAAGACCACAGGATATTGCTGCTGCTGCTACATCTCTAGTAAGTTCTAGTTCTGCAAATACAGGTTCAGCAAAGTTAGAGGAAATTGCTTTAATAAACCAAGAAGACAAAACTACCATTAGTAATCTAACCTCAGTTTTCTCAAACGGTTTGAGTCCAATAACCGCCTCTGAATTTTCCGTTGATGGAGGGGCTGCAATAATTCCTGCAGGAACATCAATGGTAAATTTGAGTTCTTATGGTGCTCAACCTGAACTTCAATTTGGTTTGTCATCATCAGATATTTCATCTGCTACAAGTTTCTCTGTTACCTTAGCAGATACAACCTCACTTACTGTAGACTTAACTGGAGTTTCAACGGTAGAGGAAATAGCTGACGTTCTAAACAGAAGTAGAGATGTATCTGGTAATGCGCACACATTTAGAACACTCGGTTTATTTGCATCTGGAGGGGGATCTACACTAACAATAGCAAGTAACGATCAAAATTTTTCTTCTGGATCAATCAGTTCCACCACCACAATAAATGGTAATGTAAATAATCCCTCAATTAAAAATGCTAGCCAAATTCAAATTTTCACAAGAGAAGGCAGACATCTTTCGGGTACCGTTTTAAGCGATAGTGAAATTGCAGAGTACCTTACAGAGGAAAATGGGTTTTCACAACATCTAGAATATAGAGCAGATTATCTTAACGGAACTGGAACAGAAAACTATAGAGGATTAGAAGCATCTAGATCAACAACAGGAGGAAATTATTTGATTAGTTACGGAGCAAATGGAACTGCAGCAAGTGCAAAAAGAGCTGCGTCAGAAGTTCCATCTAGTCATGTAACCTCAGCTTATACCCTAACAGTTAATTCTACCACAACGAACAAATCGGTAGATATTTCCGTACCCATTGAATCCTCTGCTGGATTTGTAGCAGGATTAATCAATTCGAATGCTTCAACATTAGGTGTTGAATCTACTGCTGTAACAAGGGTAAAGTTTCCTCCTCCAAAAAGAGATGGTACTATTTCTTTTACTCTAAAAAGTAAACCAGGCGTTAATAATAACGCGTCTATCAGTGCTTCAGTCCTAACTACAAATCTTACAAATCTTGCTAACACAATAAATAATTTTTCAGGCAGAACTGGTGTTACTGCAAATTTATCAAGTGACAAAAAACATTTAATTTTAGAAAATAAAGATGGAGATGATATTGAAATCACATCTTTTACTGGTCCAGATTCACTTACAAAAGATACAACTGGATTGGGCGCTTCAGCAAGCGATACTATAAACTATACAGCTCACGGTTTCAGTACTGGTGATAAAATCATTTACACTGCTGGGGGAAATAATCTAACTAATCTCTCAAGTGGAACAACATACTATGCTATAAAAGTTGACGATAATAATTTTAAGTTAGCTAGTTCTTTAAGCAATGCATCTGGTGGCACAGCAATAACCATTGGCGGTGCTGGGGGAAGCGCAACAGATAAGTTTACTAATCCTTTTACTATAGAGGTTTTAAAGAATGACTATCTAAGTTTTTCAACTCCTGTATCAATTGATATAGATGGAAATAGTTATGCGGCAGCTAGATTTAGTGGAGAACTTCAAATTGAATCTTCATCAGCAATAAGTACGTCTAACGATGGTGGAAATACTACAGTTACTGCCAGCCAAAATTCATTTAAAGATGGTTTCTTTGAAATTTCATCTTCTTCTACTGGTGAAATAAAAACAATTAAACCAGTTGTTCTTGAAGGTGATTTTTCAGCTGGACATCCAGATGGTTTAACTGCTTCTAGTGCAGTTATCTCATATGGATTATCAATTCCTGCAACAGGCTCTGGAAGCTCGTTCTCTGGAACACTTGATATATCAGAACTTGACAGCCTAACTGTCGCGGAAGTTGCAAAAGAACTTGCTGAAGAACTTAGAACTCCTAGTCCATCAATTGAAATTTCAGGAAATTCATTAGCTAATGTTCCAGAAGATGGATCAAGTTTTAGAATTAATCATGATGGATTGACTTACACACTAACCATGAAAAATGGTGAAGTAGAAATTTCAGGTGGGGAAAACGATCTATTAACTGCATACTTTGAAAATGAAGATCCAATTACAGTAAATACAACTTCACTTAATTCAACAGAAACTATTACCTCAACTGAACATGGTTTAGAGACTGGGGATGCTGTTACTTACAATGCTGCTGAAAAAGTTACAGTTGATACAACCCAATTTAGTTCAACAACCACCATTACCGCGGCTAACCATGGGTTTTCAACACAAGATCCAATAGTTTACAAAGCTGGTGGTTCTCTTCCTATTTCTGGTTTAATTGATGGTACTACTTACTATGCCATTCGTGTTGATGCTAACTCGTTTAAACTTGCAACAACAAGTGGTAATGCTGGAACAGGGACTGCACTTACTATTACTGGTGGAACAGGAGGAAGTGTAACTGATTCTTTTTCTAGCCCAAGAGCTGGATTAGTGGATGGACAAACATATTATGCCATTAAAGTTGATGATCATAATTTTAAAATAGCCAGTACTTATACCTTAGCAACTAATTCTAGTCCTTCACCACTTACCATAGGAACAGGTAATGTTGGGGGAAATAGTGCCGATACCTTTGATCCAGGAAAAAATCTTTACATATCTGCAGGTAAAACAATTTCAGCATCACAGTTTTCATTTCCTGTTGATTCTGCAAACGACAGTAATGCTCTAAAATTTGGTTTGGAGTCAACTGCTGTTGAAACCACTATAACTGGTTCTGAAATTACAACACCGGCTGCGAGTGAATCAACTCATTTTCATATTACGGTAGATGGTAATACAGCGCCAATAGGAGTTTTTGTAAGATCAAACTCAAAAACAATAAATACAACTGGTGTTGGAGGAAGTTCAACAACACTTACTTCTACTGGACATGGCTTTAAAACCGGAGACAAAATTTTATATACAGCAGGCGGCACTGCACTAAATGGTCTAACAAATGGTACCTCATATTATGCAAAAGTGATTGATGCTAATACCTTTAGCCTTGCATCATCTTTTACTAATGCAACCGAATCCCCTGAAACCCTATTAAGTTTTGGTGGTGGGAATGGTCATGCTGGAGACACTTTTTCAACTGTTTATGCACAGGCTTATTTAAATGACAACAAATCAACACCTGCAACGTCAATTGGAATCTCAGCAGAAATTAATCAAGTCAGTGATACAAAAGCTCAAATATCAATTATCAAAGAAGCAGATAAAAATAACGTTACAATAAATACTAATGATTTTAGTGATGGTGCTACGGCAGAAAATTTTGGTTTTAAAACAAATCAGGTGCGGTTAAATGTACTTGGAGACGAACTTAGAATACAATCATTTAGTACTGATTATAACGACTCTTCTGCAGTGAGTGTTGGAGTTCCTAATAATAGCGTGAAATCTCTAGTTGGCAATAATCTGTCTTTGACAAATTTACCACCTGAAGATTTAATAATCATAATGACTGGAGGGGGTGCCAAGAAAATTGCTGCTGAATATGGTGAAACAACGCCCCCAGTTGATAGTTCTGAATTTAAATTAATAATTAATTCAACAAATAATAAAAAAGTAGAAATTTTAGATGCAGATAGTGGTCATAGTATTGCCACAAGATTGATTCCAGACGATGGTATTATTACCGGTGCGGGAAAATCTCTAAGGTTTACCGGTGAGGCAGTTGTTAATGACTCATTTACAATTACAAATAATACTGGGGGTGTTGGTGATAACCGGAATATTCTGCAAATGATAGCTCTACAGGAATCGGATGTTAACGGAGTAAATTCTGGGAGCTTTCAAGATATTTTTAATGCAACAGCTGCTGAAATTGGATCAACTGTGAGAAGTGGAGAAATGTCTGTACAGGATGCAGAGGCTTCAAGAGACGAGGCGAAGGCGTTAGAGGATGAGAGAGCTGGTGTATCTCTTGATGAAGAGGCTGCTGCGCTAATTCAATTTCAACAGGCATTTTCAGCTAATGCGAGAATTATTCAAACAGCTAGAGAGCTTTTTGATTCATTAATGATGGTTGTTTCAAGGTAGGAGAAAAAAATGACATACACTAGAGTTAGAAATCAAGAATTATCAATTACATTTAAACCTACATCAAGCTCTTCTGATATTTTATTTTCTAATTCAAAAGAATTATTAGATGACATTGAAGGTTTTTTAAAAAAAAAATACCCAGATGAGTTTTTTATTAAGGCACAAGAAAAAGTAGGAATTGATTTCTTTACAAAAAAATTAATTTATGGTGAAAATTTCACTTTTGTTAAATATGGAGATGGAGAAATTATTTGTATGATCGGAGGAAAAGGTAAGAACTGCGATGATCATCCCTACTCAAAAAAATTAGGATATTTATTAGAACAATCATTTGTAAAACTGTTGAGAAACTATGACGATGTTTATTTAGCTGAATGGGTAGATAACTTGGTTAAAACAAGAGAAAGTTATGTAAATATAAATAACTTAAATCCAAAATTTGCAGATTATGAATGTTTTTTAACTCTTGATGAAAACATGAATGATAATAAACTTTTAAAATTTTATAAATTGTTGAAAAATTCTAAAAGAAAAAAAATTTTTGTAGGCCCAAAAAAACTTAAAGATGTTAGTGGAATGATTGACTTAGATCATTTTGTAGAGGTACCCATTATTGACGCATTCTCAAAATATGATGATGTTTTGAAAAAATTGATAAGTTTTGGTGTTGATAATAACAATATTTATATCTTTTGTTGTTCGATGATGTCTTGCCTGTTATGTAGCGACTTGAAAGAAATTAATAAAAAAATTACGTTATTAGACATTGGAAGTGGTTTTGACCCAATATTTGGACAAAAAACCAGACCAAAACAACCTTCAGCTGAACAATGTTTTGATTATTACAAAGAGATTCTTCCTAAAAATTATACATTTCAAAAAAGTACACATGCTATAAATTCTTTGAATAAAATGCTCACAAGCTTTTAATTATCCGCTTTAGGCATAAATTTTGCTAATATTTTGTTATGAAAATAAGTAACAGACTTTTTAATGATCAACAAATAAACCAATTTTCAAAGAATATGGAAAATATTCAAAAGATACAATCAAGAATATCTTCTGGAAAAAACATAATATTTGCATCTGACGATCCAGTCGGTGCAGTTGAATTATCTGGATTAAAAGATGTTACTGGGAGAATTGATCAATTTTTGAAGAATGCCAATCTTGCGAATGATAGACTTCAATTAATGGACTCAACACTTGAGGGTGCAAAAGATATTTTTATTAGATGTAACGAATTAGCGATTCAAGCAAGCAACGATGTTTCATTTAATATTAAAAATCCCGGTGATATAGTTTCTATTCTTGGGCCATCTGGAGTTGGAAAGACTACTATTCTTAGAGCAATTGCAGGATTGGAAAAAATATATAAAGGAGAGATCTGGCTTAATAATGATTTAATTTCATCCATAGATTTTTTTATTGAGCCTGAAAATAGAGGTATTGCTCTATCTTTTCAAGATAATAGTTTGTTTCCACATCTAAATGTTCGTCAGAATTTAATAATTGGCGAAAAAAGGAAATCAAAGATTAAAAGAAAAATAAAGTTAGATGAATGTATTGAACTTTTTCAATTAGAATCACTACTTAAGAAATTTCCTCATGAAATTAGTGCAGGTGAAGCACAAAGGGCCTCTCTTGTAAGATCGCTTTTATCAAACCCATCTCTATTACTCTTAGACGAACCATTTTCAAATGTAGACATAGGTTTAAAAGAAAAATTACAGAAGAACTTAAAGAATCTTTTAAAAGAAAATAAAATTAGTACTATAATTGTCACTCACAATTATGAAGAGGCATTTTATTTCGGTGGAAAATGTTGTCTTTTTTCTAAAAATAAATTAA
>CACIYM010000021.1 GCA_902590895.1 uncultured Alphaproteobacteria bacterium | reverse complement strand
AAAAAGATCGATAAAAACCTTAGAAGATTTTCATCTATTATAATTTCCTCTGTTGTTCCAAGTGTAGATAAAATTCTTAAAGATTTTTTTAAAAAAAAATCATTAAAGTTTTTTTTTTTAAAAGATATTGTTACTAAATTTAAATTAAAAACGAAGATTCATAATAGAAAAGAAATCGGAGATGACAGAATTGTAAATATGCTTTATGCAAAAAAAAAGTTTGATAAATCTGTTATAGTTATTGATTTTGGTACAGCAACAACTTTGGATGTTTTGAATAAATATGGAACTTATAATGGAGGTGTCATAACCCCGGGCATTGAACTTTCTTTAAGTTCCTTAAAACAAATGACTGCTAAATTACCTTTAGTTAAGTTTAAAAAAACAAAAAAAATTATTGGAACCTCTACTATTAATGCAATTCAAGCTGGTTTTTTTTGGGGTTATGTTTCAATGATTGAAGGATTAATTAAAAAAATAAATTTAGAAACTGAAGACAATCATAAAATCATTCTAACAGGTGGAAATGCAAATTTTTTTAAAAATATGTTTGAAAATGTTTATATAATTGACGATTTATTTACTTCTAAAGGTTTATATTATTTAATAAATGAGTTTGACAAATGAGATTTTCAAAAAGTGAATTAATTTTTCTTCCACTGGGTGGATCTGGAGAAATTGGTATGAATTGTAACTTATACCATTATGATGGAAGTTGGATAATGATTGATTTAGGGGTTATGTTTGGAAATTCATTGATATCGCCTAATGAATTAATATTACCAAGTATAAATTTTATTTTGGAAAATGATATAAAGCTTGATGCTTTGATCCTAACTCATGCACATGAAGATCATATTGGGGCTGTGCCATATTTATACGACAAACTTCAAAATGTTCCAATATTTACAACAGCATTTACAGCATCTGTTTTAAAAAGAAAGTTTTTGTCTGTTGGAAGTCAACCTGCAAAAATAAATCTGTTAGATTATAACAAAATAATTTCTATAGGTAAGTTTGAAGTTCAAATTTTTGCACTAACACATTCCATACCAGAGCCAAATGCAATCATTCTTAAAACAAAAAAAGGTAATATCTTTCACACAGGAGATTGGAAAATTGACCCTGACCCATTGGTTGGTGAACCAATAAATGAAAATAAACTAGAAGGTATTAAGAATGAGGGAATCAATGTAATGATATGTGACTCCACAAATGTTTTTAACGAAAATCCTTCAGGCAGTGAAAGTGAAGTAAGGGAGGTGTTTAGGCAAATTTTTTTAAAAAATAAAAAAGGAAAAATAATTGTTACCTGTTTTGCTTCAAATATTGCAAGACTAGAAACAATTTTAAAAGTTTCTGAAGATCTAAATAAATTGTGCGTTTTTTTAGGCAGATCAATTCATAGAATTTATGAGTCAGCTATTGAAAATAAATACCTTGAAAATTTTAAAAATATTATTTCTGAAAAAGAATCAAAAATTATTTCTGACGATGAGTTAGTTTTAATTTGTACTGGTAGTCAAGGCGAACAAAATGCTGCTCTTACAAAATTAGTTGAAGGAAATAACAAATATATACATCTTAATAAAAACGATCTGATAATTTTTTCTTCAAGAGAGATCCCAGGAAATGAAGGAAAAATAAACGTTCTGAAAGAAAAAATACTCAAGAAAGATTGTGTATATATTGATCACAGAATGCAAAAAGTTCACGTATCTGGCCATCCTTCAAAGCAGGAATTAAAAAAAATGTATGAATGGGTCTCTCCTGATGCTCTAATTCCAGTTCATGGGGAATATAGACACTTGAAAGAACAAGTAAACTTTTCAAAATCTTGCGGTGTTAATAAACAATTACTTATTCAAAATGGTGATGTTATCGAAATTGATAAGGGATCAATAAAAAAAAAAGATAAAGTTTTTACTGGTAGAGATATGCTTAAAGGAAAAAATTTAATCCCATTAAATGACCAATTTTTTAAAAATTTGAAATTTGTAAATTCTGACGGTGAAATATTTGTAAATTTAATCTTAGATCTTGAAAATAATCTACTCAATGAACCAATCATATTTTGTCCAACGGTTACAAACAATGAATTTTTGATAAAAGAAATTAAAAATCAAATCGAAGACGAAATTATTAAATTTGGCAAAAAATTTATTGATGATAATATTATGACAGATGAAATAAAAAGAAATGTTAAAAAGTTTGTTAATAAAAATATTGGCTTAAAACCTCTAACCTATATTGAGATTGTAAGAATTTAGAATATAATAAGTTATGCTAACAAGATTTAACCACGTTGCTATAGTTGTGCCTGACTTAGAAGAGGCCAAAAATAAATACAAAGACGTTTTAAATGCAAACGTTTCCGAAATAATTAATTATGAGGAGCATGGTGTTAGTGTAGTATTTGTAAACTTAGGGAATACTAAAATTGAGTTAATGTATCCTTATGGAGAAAAATCTCCAATAAAAAATTTTCTTGAGAAAAATATGAATGGAGCAATCCACCATATTTGTTTAGAAGTAAAAGATATATACAAAACTGCAGAAGAATTGAAAAAAAAAAATATTAGAATTCTAGGTGATGGTACTCCAAAAAATGGTGCACATAACAAGCCAGTTTTATTTTTGCACCCAAAAGATTTTTTTGGTACATTAATTGAGTTAGAGCAGGAGTAATATTTGCTCACTTTTTTGGTAATTTTTGTAATTTTTTGGTGGTTAATCCTTTTTATAATTCTTCCAACCGGTATTAAAAAACAAAAAAATGTTAAATTTGGTAACGACCCAGGAGCACCTAATGATCCAATGTTAAAAAAAAAATTTTTAATTACTACAATTGCTGCTTTTATTGTAACTTTAATAATTTTTACCATTAAAAATGAGATTTTCTAAATATTTTATTCCTACTCAAAAGGAAAATTCGTCAGATGCAAAAATTAAATCGCATATTCTGATGATTAAGTCTGGGATGATAAAACAAGAAGCATCTGGTATTTATTCATGGTTACCAGTTGGATTCAGGATCTTACAGAAAATTATTAAAGTAATTGAAAAATTTCACGAGTTAGCTGGAGTAAACCAAATTTTAATGCCAACAATACAAAGTGCAGAGATTTGGAAAAAAAGTAATAGGTATGACACTTATGGTAAAGAAATGTTGAGAATCACTGATAGACATAAAAAAGAACTATTATACGGTCCAACAAATGAAGAAATGATAACATTGATAGCTAAAAGTTTTATTAAAAGTTATAAAAATTTACCAAGATATTTTTATCATATTCAATCAAAATTTAGAGATGAAATAAGACCAAGGTTTGGTGTAATGAGAGCTAGAGAATTTTTAATGAAAGATGCCTATAGTTTTGATTTGAACAAAAAAAAAGGAGAGGAAACATATTTGATGTTCTTTAAGTTATATTTAAAAATTTTTAGAGAGCTGGGTATAAAAGTTATACCAGTAAGAGCTCCAGCCGGAGAAATTGGTGGTAATCTATCACATGAATTTCATATGATTGTTGAAAGCGGAGAATCTGAAATTTATATTGATGAGTCCTTAGAGTCCATGGATTTCAATAATTATTCTATAGATGATGTGATGTCCATAAACTCTTATACAGATGAATTTTATAATGAAAATAAAATTACAATGAGTCTGAAAAAACTTAAAAGTATTGAGCTTGGCCATATTTTCCTCTTCGGTGATAAATATTCAAAATCTTTTGATTTTTTTATAGATGGCGAAAAGGAAAAATTTTTACCGTTTATGGGTTCTTATGGAATTGGTGTTTCCAGAATACCTGCAGCTATAATAGAAGGTTCAGATAAAAAAGATGGTGTTACATGGCCAGTAAATGTTTCACCATTTAGAGCTATAATTCTCAATCTTGATAAAAAAAATGATTTAGTAGAAGAGTTTTGTAATTGTATGTATTCAAGTTTTATAGAAGATGGAATTGACATTTTTTATGATGATAGGGACGAAAGACCAGGTATAAAATTTTCCGATGCAGATTTGTTAGGAGTGCCTTTTGTTATAATTATTGGAAAAAATTATATAAAAAAAAAAAGTGTCACAATAATAAATAAATACTCTAATGAGGAAATAGAGATTTCTGAAAATGATGCAATCAATAAAATAAAAAAGTTAATAAAATTAGATGATTAGTTTTTTCGAGTTATGGGTTTCTTACAAATTTCTTTTTCCTAAAACAAAAGAAAAATTTTTTTCTATCATTACATCTATTTCCTTCGCTGGTATTTCCTTGGGTGTTGCTACTTTAATTATTGTGATGTCTGTAATGAATGGTTTCAGAGACGAACTTACTTCAAAAATTTTGGGAGTAAATGGACATCTTAAAGTCAAACCTTTTAATAATCTTAAAATAGAAAAACATGATGAACTAAAAATAAATATTGAAAAAAAAATCAAAAATATAAATGTTCATAAAGTTATAGTTGGTCAGGGTTTGCTAAATTATCGTTCATACTCTTCTGGGATTTTGATGAAAGGTGTTGAGACAGACTATTTCTTAGAGAGAAAAATTTTTAGTAATACTATAGATAAAGATTCACTTGCTTCATTCGAAAATAATGAAGGAGTCATAATTGGTGAAAAAATACGTGACAAATTAAATCTTAAAATCGGTGATAAAATTAATATAATTTCACCTGATAATATTGAAACAATACTTGGAACGATTCCAAGATCGGCAAGCTTTAAAGTTATTGGTTTTTTTAGCATTGGAATGTACGAATATGATTCCAGTTTAATATTTATACCTTCTTCAATAATGCAAAAGTTCCTTAATTTAAATAAAAAAATAGATTTTTTTGAAGTTTATGTAAAAAAATTTTCACAAATTGAATTTTATAAAAATGAATTAAAGTTAATTTTGCCGGATCATTATAGAATAATTGATTGGAGGAACTTGAACCCTACATTATTTAACGCGCTTGAAGTAGAGAGAAATGTAATGTTTCTGATTCTATTGTTAATTATTTTAGTTGCAGCTTTTAACTTAATTTCATCAATGATCATTTTGGTATCTACTAAATCTAGAGATATTGGTATTTTAAGGACATTGGGTGTGAGTAGAAAGCAGCTATTAAAAATTTTTATAATTAATGGTTCATTTATTGGATTGTGTGGTACAATGTTAGGCTTAATTATTGGGGTCATTTTTTGCGTAAATATAAATGATATAAAGGAAACCTTAGAATATTTACTAAATTTTGAACTTTTTTCAGAAGAAATTTATTTTTTTACAAAACTTCCGGTAATTCTAGATTTTAGTCAAATATTAAAAATAGTTTTAATTTCTCTAATTTTATCTTTTTTAGCAACAATATATCCATCGATAAAGGCTAGCAGAGTTGAACCAATAAATTTAATTAAATGGGACTGATTTGTTAAGATTATTAGAAATAGAGCAAAAGTATTTACAAGGTAATATACCCGTTAATGTATTGAAAAACTTGGATTTTAAAATTGATAAACCAAAGAACATAGGAATAATTGGTCCATCGGGCTCTGGTAAAACTTCACTTTTAAATATTATAGGATTAATTGAAAAACCAAAATCAGGAAAATATTTTTTTAATAATTTAGATTGTTTGGATTTGTCTAATTTGAGGAAAACTGAATTCAGAAAAAAGAATATAGGTTATATTTTTCAAAACAATCAGCTACTAGAGGATTTTAATGTACAAGAAAATGTTGCACTGCCATTAATTTTAAATGGGGAGAATTATAATAAAGCTTGCGATAAAGCTATGAATTTTTTAAGGTTATTTGGTTTAGAAAAAAGAATGACTTTTAAACCAGGTGTTCTTTCTGGAGGAGAGCAACAAAGAGTTGCTGTAGCAAGAGCTATGATTAAAAAACCGTCAGTATTGTTAGCTGATGAACCAACTGGTAGTTTGGATGACAACACTGCTGAAATAGTTTTTAAATACATTACTGATTTGTCAAAAAAAAATAATACATTAACTATCATCGCTACTCATAACACTAAATTTATTAAGAAGCTTGATATTTGTTTTAAGATAAATGAAGGGAAATTAATTGAAATCTAATCAAAAATTTATTCATCTAAGAAACTATACACAATACTCTCTTTCAAAAGGTGCTATTAAAGTAAAAGATCTGGTGAACAAATGTTTAAAAAATAACATCCCAGCAATTGGTATTTCAGACTTTGACAATCTATTCGGTTGTATGGAGTTTTCTCTAGAGTGTAAAGCTAACGGAATTCAACCAATTATTGGTTGTAATATTTACTTAGTAGATAATAATTTTGAAAATGGGTATTTGCTATTAATTGCTAAAAATGAACATGGCTTTAAGAATCTCTCAAGATTAGTAACAATTTCTTATTTAGAAAATAGTAAAAAAAATTATCCCTATATTAGTTTTAATGATCTGTTAAATCACTCTGGTGGTTTAATTTGTCTAGCTGGGGGGGAGTTTGGTTTTATATCTAAAAACTATTCAAGCAAAAGAATAAGTAAAGTAAACGAAGCCATTAAAAGGCTAAACGAAATTTTTAGTAATGACTTTTTTTTAGAAATTCAGAAAGATTTAAGTAAAAATAAGGAACTACATAGTTTTCTGATAACTCAATCTATAAGTAAAAACATTCCTTTAGTTGCAACGAATGAAAATTTTTTTCTTGATAAAAGTTTTTATGAATCCCACGATGCATTGCTGAGTATATCCGAGCAAAAATACCTTGACTCTGAAAATAGATTAAAAAGTGATATAAATTTTTGCTTCAAAGAAGATCATGAGATTATTACAGATTTTAAAAACTTTCCTGACGCGTTGGAAAATACAGTTATGATTGCAAAAAAATGTAGTTTTTTTTTAGAAGAAAAAAATCCAAAACTACCTAAAATAAATATTGAAGATAATGATGAAAATAGTTTTCTTAAAAAAAAATCTCTCGAGGGTCTGGAAAGAAGATTAATAAGGAATTCCATTAGTAAACAAAATTATGAAACTTATAAAGAAAGGCTCAATTTTGAGTTAAATGTAATTATAAAGATGGGATTTGCAAGTTACTTTCTTATAGTTTCTGATTTTATTAATTGGGCAAAACAAAATTTTATTCCTGTTGGTCCAGGTCGAGGTTCAGGCGCAGGATCGTTAGTTGCATGGTGCCTTTTTATAACCAATCTCGATCCTATAAAATTTGGTCTTCTTTTTGAAAGATTTCTAAATCCTGAAAGAGTTTCATTACCAGATTTTGATATTGATTTTTGTATGGATAAAAGAGATGAGGTTATAAAATATGTTCAAAAAAAATACGGTGAATCTAATGTCGCCCAAATAATAACTTTTGGTTCCTTTCAAGCCAGAGCTGCTATAAGAGATGTGGGTAGAGTAATGCAGTTACCATTATTTCAAGTTGATGAAATATGCAAAATGATTCCTTTTAACCCTGCGCAGCAAGCTAGTCTTTCAGAACTTATTGATAAAGATGATAAGATTAAAAAAATAATTGCCAGTGAACCCAATATAAAAAAGTTATTTGATGTGTCTAAAAATCTTGAGGGTTTATTACGACATGCTTCAACCCATGCAGCTGGTATTGTGATTTGTGATGAGGACCTCACTAAATCATTACCTCTATATAAAGATCCAAAGTCAGTTGTTGCAGTAACACAATTTTCAATGAAATATGTTGAAAAAATAGGTTTAATAAAATTTGATTTTTTAGGTTTAAAAACATTAACAGTAATAGATGAAACAGTTATGTATTTAAAAAAACAAGGAGTTAATTTAGATCTAGAAAATATATCGCTGAATGATAAAAAAACTTTTGCTTTGTTAAAAAATGGCAATACTACAGGGGTTTTTCAACTTGAAGGACTAGGAATGAGGGAAACTCTAAAAAATATTATACCAGATAGATTTGAGGATTTAATTGCTGTTGTTTCACTATACAGACCCGGACCGATGGATAATATTCAAACTTATATTAATAGGAAACAAAAAAAAGAGAAGTACGAATATATACATAAAGAGTTAAAAAATATTCTTGATGAGACTTATGGAATAATGGTTTATCAAGAACAGGTAATGTTAATTGCTCAAAAGGTTGCTGGCTTTAGTTTAGCAAAAGCTGACCTTTTAAGAAGAGCCATGGGGAAAAAAATAAAGTCTGAGATGACTGCTCAAAAAAATAGTTTTGTGTTGGGTTGCGAAAAGAATGGACTAAAGAAGGACAGAGCTTTAGAACTTTTTGATGAAATAGAAAAATTTGCTGGTTATGGTTTCAATAAAAGCCATGCTGCAGCATATGCAATGATTGCATATCAGACTGCTTATTTAAAAGCAAATTATCCTTTAGAATTTTTATGTTCTCTTATGAATTGTGATATTGGTAATTTTGAAAAAACATCTAGTTATATAAATGAAGTTAAAAAATCTAATTTTAAAATTTTTAACCCCAATATCAATGAATCTGAGGCATATTTTCAAGTTATTTACGATGATAAAAAAAAAGCAATAGGAATTAGATACGGATTAAGTGCAATCAAGAATATTGGTGAAAACTCTGTGATAGAAATGATTGAAGAAAGAAAAAAAAATGGAAAATTTAAATCCCTTGTTGATCTCCTCAAAAGAGTAAATAATAGTTCTTTAAATAAAAAAATTATTGAAGCTTTAATTTTTTCAAATTCTTTATTTTCATTAGAAAAAAATCAATATTTTTTATTAGAAAAAATGGAAGAAATTATTCTATTTAACGTTAACCATCATAAAAATAATTCTAAAAATCAAAATAATTTATTTTCAGAAAATAATGACGATAATATTTTTAATTCATTTGGTTACCAAAACTTAGAAGCTAGTGAAAAACTAGAAATGGAATTTAAGGCTTTTGGCTTTTATTTATCCGAACATCCAACAAAACTACATAAAGGCTTATTAAAAGAAAAAAAATATTCGGATGTAAAAGATTTATTAGATAATAATGATAATAAAATAAATAGAAAGATTATTGCTTTGATTTCAGAAATAAATGAAAGAAAATCAAAAACTGGAAAAAAGTTTTGTTTTTTAAAATTTTCTGATGATACAGGAGAGATTGATACAATTTGCTTTTCTGAAGTTTTAGATAATTTAAATTTTGATTTAGTTGAAGGGAAAATTGTTTACGCAAGTCTTGTGTTACAGACGATGAGGGACACAAAAAAGTACGTTGTTGCTTCACTATCAGATATTGAAAAAATAGAGTCAAAAAGAAGAAAATTTGAAGTTCTAATTAATTCTAACTCAATAGATTACGAGCAGTTTAAAAATTTTTTTAAAATAAGTAATGCAGGAGATAGTGAATTGTTATTTAAAATTTTTCATAATCAATATAAAGTAGAAGTTAAAAGCGATCAATTATTTCAATTTAATTTTAATGAGATATCAAATCTAAAAAAAATTGAAGGTATATTGGATGTTACGCAAATTAATTAAAAAAAAGTATTGATAATCATAAATAAAAATGTAAATTCACTAGATATTTCAAACACACAACAACTCTGGTGATATGATGTTGTGTGAATGTAAAACCGGAGTAAATATGACGAAAATTTCAATTAAAGATCTACTTGATGCGGGAATTCACTTTGGTCATAGGAAAAATAGGTGGAACCCTAAGATGTCTGAATATATCTTTGGGCATAGAAATGGCATACATATAATAGATTTGCAAAAAACAGTTATCTACTTTAATGAAGCTTTAAAGGTTATAAAAGATTATGCATCAAATGGAAAAAATATTTTATTTATTGGTACAAAAAGACAGGCTTCAGAAATAATTGAGAAATATGCTCTAGATTGTAATCAATATTTTATAAACAAGCGCTGGTTAGGAGGGATGTTAACTAACTGGGATACTATACAAAATTCAATCAAAAGACTTAAAAAAATTGAAGATATTCTTGAAAATAAAATTAACTCTTACACTAAAAAAGAGATTTTGAGATTTGAAAATTCTGCTCAAAAGCTTGATAAAGCTCTTGGCGGTATAAAAAACATGGTTGGAAAACCAGATATTCTTTTTATAATCGATACGAATAAAGAAATATTAGCTGTCAAGGAAGCAAACAAAATAGGTATACCTATTGTCGCAGTTATTGATTCAAACTCTGATCCAGAGGGTATAGACTTTCCAATACCAGGAAATGATGATGCAATCAGATCAATAGAATATTACTGCAATACAATTTCAGAGACAATAAAGAGCAGTTCAAAAAATAAAGAGGATAATCTAGGTTCCAGTGATGTCAGTTAAACCAGAAAATATAAAATTACTTAGGGAAAAAACTGGTGCTGGTATGATGGATTGTAAATCAGCATTAAACGAAACTGATGGTGATTTAGAAAGAGCTGAGGAGTGGCTGAGAAAAAAAGGTATTAATACTGCACAAAAAAAGTCAGCACGCGAAGCTACAGAAGGTTTGATAACGATATCGATAAAAGATTCAAGTGGAGTAATCATTGAGATAAATTCTGAAACCGATTTTGTTGCTAGAAATGAAAATTTCCAAAAGTTTTGTCTAGACATTACCAATTTATGTTTGTTAAAAAAAATAGACAATAAAGAATCACTTTTTAAAGCTGAATTCAGTGATTCTGGTAATACCGTTGAAGATGAACTTACAAATGTTATATCCAAACTTGGAGAAAATATTGTTATAAAAAAATTTAATTATGAGTCCGAAGAGGGTCTTTTTTTTCAAAAATATCTACATAATGCTATCTCAGAAAATTCAGGAAAGATTGGTGTATTACTATCTTTTAATGCAAAAAATTTTAATGAAAAAGTTGATTTTTTTTCAAAACAATTATGTATGCACATTGCTGCAAGTGATCCTTTAGCGTTGGAAGTAGAAAATTTAGACCTAGAAATTATAAATAAGGAAAGAGCAATTTATCAGGAGCAATTAAAATCTTCAGGTAAACCAGATAATATTTTAGAAAAAATAGTAGATGGAAAAATTAAAAAGTTTTACACAGAGGTTTGTCTTCTTGAACAAATCTTTGTAATTGATAATAAAACTCCAATTAAAGAGTCTATTATTAATTTTAATAAAGAGAATAACGATAATTTTAAAATTAATAATTTTATTATATATAAACTTGGTCAGGATTAAATTTAGTAATTTTGAAAAATTTTAAAAACAAACACATCATGCTTAAGCTTTCAGGAGAAGCATTGATGGGTAATAAAGAATTCGGCATAGACCTGATAACTATTAAATCAATAACTAAACAAATTTCATTGATTTATAAAAAAGGAATCAAAATTTCTATTGTTGTAGGAGGAGGAAATATTTTCAGAGGTGTTTCTGCCTCATCTGATGGTATGGATAGAACCTCTGCTGACTATACTGGAATGTTGGCAACTGTAATAAATTCTCTTATACTTCAAAACTCTTTAGAGCAAGAGGGTATCCCAACAAGGGTTCTATCAGCTATAAAGATGGACACAGTATGTGAATCTTATATTAGAAGAAGAGCCATTAGACACATAGAAAAAAAAAGAGTGGTTATATTTGCAGCTGGTACTGGTAATCCTTTTTTTACTACCGACACTGCAGCTGCACTTAGGGCATCCGAGATGAAATGTGATATTTTATTCAAAGCAACTAAGGTTGATGGAATTTATGATAAAGATCCTAAATTTTATAAAAATGCAAAAAAGTTATATGACCTAAATTATGATTATGTTATTAATAATAATCTAAAGATTATGGATACAGCATCAATATCATTAGCTAAGGAAAATAATATTCCAATTTTAGTTTTTTCAATACTTGAAAAAGATTCCTTATCAAAAATTATAGAAGGTAAAGGATCATACACAATTATAGATTAGTTTATTATGATTGATTTAAATGAATATGAAACAAAAATGAATAAGTCTATTGAGGTTTTAAAGAGAGAATTCAATGGATTAAGAACCGGAAGAGCATCAGTTTCTTTGCTTGACTCAATATATATTGAGGCTTACGGAGGTAATGCGCCGTTAAGTCAAGTTTCAAATATTAGTGTTCCAGAACCTAGACTATTAACGGTTCAAGTTTGGGATGAATCCTTAGTTAATTTGGTTGAAAGTAAAATAAGAAATTCTGATTTAGGGCTAAACCCGATGTTGGAAGGAAATTTGATTAGAATTCCTATCCCAGAGTTATCCGAAGAAAGAAGAATAGAGATAGTAAAGATAGCTTCAAAGTATTCAGAAGAGTGTAAGGTATCAATAAGAAATGTTAGAAGAGAAGCTATGGAAAAAATTAAAAATTTTGAAAAAAATAAAGAAATATCAAAAGATGAATCATTCAAATTTTCTGATCAGGTGCAAAAAATTACTGATAAATTAATAGAACAAATAGAGTTGTTGTTCAGCGAGAAAGAAAAAGATATCCTAAGAGTATAATGGCTTTCAGTCAAAGTTATACAAAATTACTTCCTATGCATGTTGCTTTTATAATGGATGGTAATAGGAGATGGGCAAAAAAAAAAAAATTACCAGTCATCGAGGGACATAAAATGGGTTCAGAAATCATAAAAAAAATAGTGGTAAAATCATTAAGACTAGGAATCAAATACCTAACTTTTTATAGTTTTTCAACAGAAAATTGGAATAGAAGTAAAAGTGAAGTTCTTAAATTACAAAGTTTACTTGAGTTTTATTTAGATTCAGAATTAGATAATTTTAAAAAGAAAAAAATTAATTTTTCTTTTATTGGTGATATTAGCAGATTTAGCTCTGTTGTTAGAAAAAAATTAATAAACTTACAAAAAATAACATCGAACTTTTCAAAACTTTTTTTTGTTCTCGCTTTAGGCTATGGCTCAAGGGATGAGATTCTTTGTGCAGTAAGAAAAATTAAAAAAAACATAAAGAAAATTAACGAAAAAGATATCAGTAAAAATTTGATGACGGCTAAACTTCCTGATCCGGACTTAGTTATTAGAACATCAGGTGAAAAAAGATTGTCTAATTTTCTTTTATGGCAAATCGCTTATTCAGAGTTGTATTTTACCAAAACTCTTTGGCCTGATTTTAATACGTCTAGATATTCTTTAGCGCTGAGAAATTATGTAAGTAGAAAAAGAAGATTTGGAGGGGATTGACTTGCATAACTTAACATTGAGGACAATTTCAAGCTTTTTTTTAATTTTTTTTTTCTATTCGATTCTAGGAGAAATAAAACAATTGTTTGTTTTATCAATATATTTTTTGATTTCAATGAGTATTTGGGAAT
>CACIYM010000020.1 GCA_902590895.1 uncultured Alphaproteobacteria bacterium | reverse complement strand
AAGAATTTAGTTGATAGTGCCGATGATGATACCATAAAGGCAATAATTAAAGAACTGGGCTATAGAAAGTCTTCACCAGCCAAAAAACTATTAGAGGAATTACAAAAAAAATATTCAGAATTTGCTTCAGAAGCAAATACTAGTAATCAAAATTCTCAAACAAATAACAATCAGCAAAAAGAATATAAAAAAGAAAGCAAGTTAGATGTTTCATCTGAAGATGTAGTACAAATTTTCGTGAATGCCCTAGAGATAGAACTGGCAAAATTAAGACAAGATCAATCTGAGAGATCATTTATTTTGGAAAGAGGAAAAAAGTATGATCAATCAGCTGATAAATTTTATTATGAATTTAGATTAGATGAGGATATGGGAAGGCTTAAAGAAAACCAACCGGTAACAGTTGTATTCAACGGCAAAGAGAATTCAGCAGAGATTGTTTCATTGCAAGACAAAATTATAAGGATTGCAATAAATGAGGATATAGGTGATTCATTACCTAGTGTAGAAATAAAATTTGATTTAGCCTATCTCACTGAAAGATTAAAAGAAAGATTGGAAAAGCTAATTAATGGGGAGATTTCATTTAACAAAGAAATGGCTAATAAGGTTTTGGGTGATAAAGATTTTGAAAAAAAAATTGCGAATATCAAACCATCTGGCCTTACAAATTTAAATAATGATCAAGAAAAAATTCTGGGAGTAAGTCATGGCTGCGAAGTGTCTTTTCTATGGGGTCCTCCTGGGACAGGAAAAACACACACGCTAGCAGAGGTAATTTATTCTTTTTATAAAGATGAAAAAAGGGTTTTGCTAGTTTCTAACACAAACTCAGCAATTGATTTACTTATTAAATCATTATCTAAAGGGCTTGATAAAACAGGTGACCAAAAATTTAAAGAGGGAAAAGTTTTACGTTATAAGAAGATTGTTGACCCAGAATTAGAATCAGAGTTTGGGGACTATGTAAATATAGAAAAGGTTGTTGAAAGATTATCTCAAGCTTTAGTAGAAGAGAGGAATAAATTAACAAAAGAAAAAGATAAAATTGATCAAAAACTTTCACCTCTCTATAAAATCAGTGAAGCTTTTAAAAATCTCAATAACAAAGTAAGAAAACTTGATGAAGTCAATGACTCTCTAAAAAAGGTAACTGAAAACCTTTCTGACTCGGAGAGTAAACAAAAGGAATTAAAACAGAACATAAAAGAATTAGAGGAAGAATTATCTAAGTCTGAGAAATCATCGCTTTTGGGTAAACTGATGAAAAGAAGCCCTGAAAAAATAAAGTTAGATATTAATAAAGCTGAAAGCAAAATAAGTAGTATTCAAAATGATATTGATGATTACAAAAAAAGAAAAAAAAATTACCAAGAGGAACTTAAGGATTTAAATAATCAGCTAGATGAGATTTATAAAATTACAAAGGGAAAAGATGAAAATGAAACTAACGAAAGCATTAAAAAATATGAAGAGGAATTAGCTCCCATTGTTTCGCGAATAACAGAAATTAATAATGAGCTTTCTAAATTAGAAGAAAAAATAAGAAATGAATGTTTGGTTTTAGGTTCAACTGCTATTCAAACCTTCTTAAAGCCAGATGATTTTACTAATTTTGATGTTGTAGTTATTGATGAAGCATCAATGCTAAGATTACCAGATGTCTTCTATTGTTCTGGTTTAGCCACTAAACGAGTTATCATAGCTGGTGATTTCAGACAAATTCCTCCAATTGTTAGAAGTAAAGACGTAGGAGTAAAAAAATGGTTGGGTGAAGATATTTTCTCAAGAGCCGGAATTGAAGATCAGGTTATGCAAAATAAAAAACCTGTAAATTTGGTTCAACTCAGTACCCAATATAGAATGCAAAAACCTATTCAAGAGTTAGTAAATAGTATTTTTTACGGTGGAAATCTTAAAACTGGAAGTCAATCACGGTTCAAGCGATCTATTGATTTGCCTGAAATATTTAATAACGAACTAGTTCTAATTGACACTAGTAAATACCGTCCATTTCAAAATTTCAAATCAAGAAAAGGTTCTAAATATAATCTTTATAACACTATGGTTATAAGAAATCTTTGCTTGTTATTAAACGAATTAAAAGTAATTGAGGATGTTGGTGACGTTGGAGTGATAACACCTTATGCAGCTCAAAATGAAATTTTGTTTAACATATTCAAAGAGTTGGGTCTTGATAATGTGGAATCGGGAACAGTACACAGATTTCAAGGTAATGAGAAAAATATAATAATATTTGATATTCCTGAGAGTATTCCTGGTGAAAGACAAATTCAGGAAAACCAAACATTAGTAACTGATAATGGAATTTCATCTGATCAGGCTAAATTACTTAATGTTGCAGTTACAAGGGCTAGAGGCTTAATTATACTAGTTTGTAATAAAGATTTTTTGCTAAAAAATTTGAATAAACAGTCAATATTACGTTCTTTTATAAATGATTTTCAAAACAAAGGAAAAATAATTGATGCTGATAAATTTATTGAATCGGGACCAGAAGTTGATTTTCAAATTCCTAACTTAAAAAAAGTAAAACCAAACACTGATTCGCTTACATGCCTTAATGAAAAAACCTTTGATAATAGGTTTATAGATGATGTAAAAAAAGCTAAAAAATGGATAATTATTTATTCAGGTTTCTGCTCAATAAATAGACTAGGAATATATTCTGATCTATTTAGATTAAAAATTAAAAACGGAGTAAAAATTAGATGTGTTGTACCACCATCAAGTGATCAGTCACTAACACAAGACTCAGCTCAAAAATGTATTGATGAAATGCAAAGAATGGGAATAACAGTTGATTTAGTTGGTAAAATTCATGATAAAACTGTATTGATTGACGACGACATAGTGTATCATGGCTCACTTAATATTCTTTCACATACTGGAAATACACGCGAAACAATGATCCGGATTATAGATAAAGTTTTCTCCGAAAAAATATCACAATTTAAAATTAGAAACTTTCAATTTCTTAAAGATAAAACACCAACCGAATATCTTAGTGAGAAACAAAATCCAGATTGTGGTAATTGTGGAGCACTAACTGTTTTTAATCCACCATCACGATATATTCATAAAAATGGTAGGTATTTATGTTCATTTAAATGCGGTTATGAACTATGGGAAAATCAATTTGTTAAGAATAAAATATTTGGTAATAAAGATGATATCTCAACAGAATCAAATGGTGAATTAAAACCTTGCCCGGTTGATAATTGCGATGGAAACCTTGTGTTAAGAAGTGGAAGATATGGAAAGTTTTATGGCTGCACTAATTATTCTAAAACTAAATGTAAAGGGAGAGTTTAACCCGCACACATTCTAAAAAGAATTATTATAACAGTTATGATTCCAATCCATTTAAACAACTGTGACCACCCAGACTCCTCTTTTTCAATATAAACTTTCTTTTCAACAATTGTTTCTTTAACAATGGGCTCTTCATTAGCTTTTTGCCAATTTTGATATGATAAAGGTGGTTCATCTTCTTCTGAATTTACTTCATTTGTATTCTTGACTGATGAATCTGTCTTAATTACATCGTTTCTACTAGGTCTATAGTTTTGTGAAAAATTTTGGGATGTTGTTTTTAATTTTTCAATTCTATCAACTCTAAAATGTCTTCTATCATCTCTCAATAAACAAAACGCTTCAAGATAGGGTGGAGAGTGATTTTCTAATAAAGATATAGGTCTTACTTTTCTATTTGTTTTATCTCCATCAACATCAAAATAGGACAACTGAAGCACTAATTTTTCATCTATAGCATACTCAATTTCATCTAAAATATCATTATAATCAGTTAAGGTATCACTTGTTTTACTTTTATAAGAATTGTTTTCTTTTTTATTTGTTTTGCCGTGTACATGTTGTTGACTGGTATGGTAATCAAAAGCAACCCATTGACCACCAGGCATTTTTCTAATACTTATTTTTTGCCCACAAACTTTGCAATCAACAATTTTAGACATAATTTCCTATCCTCGTCTAATTATTATATTATTTTTTTATGAAAATTCCACTTTGCAAGATATGTAGACAAAAAGTTGAAATTAAAGGGTATCTCCACATTTGTAAAAATGATGAGTGCAACGCTCTTTATTGGAGTAAAAATTTATTTAAAATTCTTAAGGAAGGAAAAAAATTTTATAACTTAATTGATGACGAAAAAAATAATCTAAAAAAAAAAGAATTAACTGAAGATTTCAAAAATATTCTTAAAGAAGCAGAAGTAAAAAATCCAAAACCTGGTCAACACTTTGTTTATCAAATTAAACTTAAAAAAAGTAATCAGGAAATTTATTTAAAAAAGTTAATTGATGAAGATAATAAAAATACAAAAAAGACTTTCTATGAATTTTATATCGGTAAGACTAGTAGACATCCTCTTGAAAGATATTTAAGACATTTTATTGGTTACCAATCGGGTAAAAAAATTGTTTATCGTTATGGCATGGCTTTAGTTAATTTTGAAGGACCTATGAAAAGTGATGAAGCAACTGAAAGGGAGGAGGGGTTAGCTAATCATTTGAGGTCAAAAGGCTTTATAGTGTATCAGAACTAAAATTTGAATTTGACAGATTTTAATTAGTATCTTACCATTTAATTAGATCCAAATGGACACTAAACAGGTCCCAAATGGGACGAGTAACGAGAAAGGCTGCTTTCTCACAACTAAGGAGCTCGTCTCATGTTTATAAATAAAAAGTCTTTAGCTAGAAAACTAAATATTAGTCCATCTACTGTGTATCGTTGGTCCAGAAATGGTCACTTGCCCAAACCAATATCTGTTGGTCCCAATAAAACTCTATGGATTGAGGAAGAAATTATGAATTGGATTAATCATCTAAAGAATCATTCTAGAGGTTTTGGTAGTCAAGTATAGGAGGTTAAAGATGAAAAATAAACAATTTATAAGAATCTTTTATGATTTCTTTGATAAAAAATTAGCTCCTCTGAGCCCTAATGCTATTGCTGGATACCTACACTTAAGAAGACGCTTTAATGGAAAAAATAACGATGAAATTAGGTTCTCTTGCAGGGAGTTAGCAGACTGTTTAGGTAAAAGCAAATCAACAGCTAAGAATATCTTTGATGAATTACTTGATAGAGGACTCATTAATATTGCCAAAGATTCTGACTTTAATGTAAAGTATAAGATTGCTCGTTTATGGACTATAAATGATTTAAAAAATAAAAAATCGGTTCAAAATAATGGCTAATCGGTCTAACAGGATAATCAAGTATTACGAAAACATAGAGAACACGATGCAGAAATTAGAATGTAGGACTGGCTGTTTTGGTTCTATAGGTTGGACATTCTATATAGATTTACCCCTGGGTTTATACCCATACGAGAGAAGGGAAACCTTCTCTCGTTTATTTAATAAAAACTTATGTCAATAAATCTAAAGGAAAATCAACTTATCGCTGCAGAATTACTTTCTACAGGCATGTCAGCAAAAAATGTTTCTGATACATTAAACATAAGACCTGAAACCTTAAGTCGTTGGCGTTTACAAAAAGAGTTTATTGATGAAGTAAACAATAAAACAGAGAGCAAATGTTCATACTTAGAAAAAAGATTTTTAAAATTGTATCATTTATCTCTTAGTGTAGTTGAAGATGTTTTGACAAATGACGAGGTCAGTCCAAATGTAAGAGCAAATACAGCGATGAAATATATTACAAATTTAGGCGTAGATGATACAATTAAAAATAAAATAGTTGTGAAAGCAGAAGCAAATCATGATTCAGTTAAAAAGGTTTTTGATTTAATTGATGAACTTTATGCTAAATGTCGTAAAGAGGCTAGAGAAGAGTTTTCTAGTGTAGAGACGAAAAATGAAGCTGATTGATACAAATATTGCAAAATGTAAAAATTGGAATGAGTTTTTTGAATTAACTTCAAGTTTAAAAAAAAACTCAACTGAGCAAGGCAATTATTTTGAGAGATTTACTCAATTATTTTTGCAAACATCTCCGATTTACAGAACTCAATTTAAAAACATATGGTGGAATAAAAAAAATGAATTACCAGAATCTGTAAGGCAGGAACTAAATATGCCTAGAGGAGATGAGGGGATTGATTTAATAGCTGAAACTAGGGAAGGGGAATATTGTTCTATCCAAGCAAAATTTCGTACTGATACTGATAGGGCATTTACATCAAGTGACTTAGATAGATTTATCAAAAATTCTTTTCGTATTTCTAAGAATATAAGTTTTGCATTGTTTTTAAATACTTCAAAAAAACCTATTAAAAAAGTAGATCAGTTAGGAGATGATGTAAAAGAAATAGGATTACAAGATTTTTTAGATATTGATAAGGCACAATGGAAAAATATTATTAATATTTGCAATGGTAATAAGTTAGAAGTACCCAAAGAAAGAACTCCAAACCCAAAACATCAAACCAAAGCTATTGATGATTCTTATGACCACTTCGTTAAGAAAAAAAATAAAAGAGGGAAACTTATTATGCCTTGTGGCACTGGAAAGACCCTTACAGCTTTTTGGATTGCTGAAAAACTTAAATCAAAAACAATTATAGTTTCAGTTCCCAGTATTGCTTTGGTGAAACAAACTTTAAAAGATTGGGCAATTGAGTTTACATCCAAAAAAATTGTACCTAAATGGATTGCTGTATGTAGTGATGAGTCTGTAGGTGAAATGAAAAAAATGGATAGTATTGTAGCGAGTATTTATGAATCAGGAATTCCTACAACAACTGACCCCAAAATTATTGAAAGATTTATTAAAACTGACCCAAATACACAAAAAATAATATTTACCACTTATCATAGTAGTCCACGCTTAGCTAAAATTATTAAGAAGTTAAATATTGAAATTGATCTTTTAATTGCAGATGAGGCCCATAAAACTGCGGGTGAAAAAGCAAAAGTTTTCTCAACGCTTTTGTATGATGAAAATATAAAAATAAAAAAAAGATTGTTTATGACTGCAACTGAAAGGGTTTGTAAAGATAAATCCGATGATATTGTTTCAATGGATGATGTGGAAGTTTATGGAAAAACTTATCATAGACTCAGTTTTAAAGAGGCCATTAAAAAAAAACTAATTTGTGATTATAAAATCATAACAATAAATATACCTGAAGAAGAGATAGAAAAATTTCAGGAAAAGTTTAACTTAAATACTGAGGGAGGCAATGTCCAATATAACTCTCTCAATCGTAATTTTTTATCTCATATTGCGTTAGAAAAAAGTTTTAAGAAACACAATATTAAGTACGCTATTTCGTTTCACCAAAGTATTAGTAAAGCCGAAGACTTTAAAGACTTACAAAATACTTTTTCTGGAAAAGTTTTCCCCGAAATAAATATTAGTGCATTTCATGTATCAAGTAAAAAGAATGCTAGTGAGCGTCAAAATATTTTATCAGACTTTATTAAAGAGAAGCATTCTTTAATTACTAATGCTCGGTGTTTAACAGAAGGCGTAGACATACCAGCAATTGATTGCGTGGTATTTTCTGACCCAAAGCAAAGTACAGTAGATATTGTGCAAGCTTGTGGAAGAGCAATGAGAAATCATAAACATAAAAAATTTGGTTATATCATTTTACCTATCAGTATTCCCAAAGATAAATCATTAGAAGATTTTAATAAATCGCAAGAATTTAAAACCGTGAGAAAAATTATAACTGCATTATCAACTCAGGATGAAAGAATTGCAGAATATTTTAAGAAAATTGAAAAAAAGCAAAAAAGTGATGGAGATATAGTGACTTTTGAATCAATAGATACAATTAATTTTGATTATAAAACTTTAAAGGAAAATTTTTATATTAAAACTTGGGAAATGGTAGGGCCAGCAAATTGGGAGAGTTATGATGTTGCCAATAAATATTCAAAATCTCTTAAATTTAAATCTCAAGCTGAATGGTTTTCTTTTGCTAAAAAGGGAAAGAAACCAATGAATATTCCTAGTTCACCTCAGAAAGTCTATAAAAACTTAGGTTGGGTTAATTGGGGACATTGGCTTGGTAGTGAAAACTTAGCAACTCAAAAAAAAATAACAATTAATTATTCCGAGGCTGAAAAATTTGTAAGAAATCTTAATTTAAAATCCGTCAAAGAATTTAGAGAGTACATTAAATCTGGAAACAAACCCTTATTCTTGTCATCTAATCCAGAACGTACATATAAAAATAAAGGTTGGGTTTCATATGGTAAATTCTTAGGTACTGGTACGATTGCTGCAAAATATACAAAATTTGAAACTTTTGAAAAGGCAAAGAAAATTGTTCAAAAACAAAATTTATCTTCACTTGTTGAATATGCAAAATGGAGAAAATTAAATAGTAATTATTGTCTGCCATCACGACCACAAATTTCCTATAAAAATCAGGGTTGGATAGACTGGAAAGACTTCTTGGGAAGAGAAAAAAATTTTTTGCGGAAATCTATGGATTACGAAAAAGCAAGAAAATTTGTTCAAACACTTAATATAAGAAATCGTAAAGAATGGAAAGACTTTTGTAAAAGTGGAAAACTACCTCTCGGTATACCAACGCATCCATGGCAAGCATATAAAAAAAATGGATGGAAAGGTTTTATTGAATTTTTTGGAATCAATTATAAATTTGGGACTTTTAGAATCTGGAGAGATTTTAATGAAGCAAAAAAGTTTGTACACAAACTTCATTTTAAAACTATTGCAGAATGGGAGTTATACTGTGTTTCCAAAAAAAAGCCCTCTGATATCCCTGCAAAGCCAAATAAATGTCTTGCGTACAAGGATAAATGGATATCTTATTTAGATTGGTTAGGGTTAAGTGTAAGCAACAATCGTCTTAAAATATGGAGAGATTATTATAAAGCTAAAAGTTTTGTAAATAAGCTTAATTTAAAGACATATAAAGAATGGGCATTGTATGTTAAATCTGGGAAAAAACCGTCTGATATTCCGTCGCACCCAAATCAATGTGATGCATACGAAAAGAAATGGACATCTTGGTATGATTGGTTGGGAACAACTAAATGACAACTAAAATTTGTAGCCCCAGTGTAGCCCAAGCGTATTATTGTGAATATAGATTTTATGAAACCCTTGCTGAGTGGTGCCGCTTGAGAGATTTGAACTCCCGACCCACTGATTACAAATCAGTTGCTCTACCAACTGAGCTAAAGCGGCATAAAATTATTTAATGACATAAAATTAAGGTTTAATCAATAGACATTTTTTGATTTAATTCTCAGGACCCTCTAAAGGAAATTCTTGATTTTCAATTGGAGTATTATCAAGATTAGGTCTATTAAAAGAACTTGGCGTACACTTTTTAAAAACTACTTGCTCAAAAAGAGATTCTTTGCATTTAACCCAATCGGGTGCCTCTCTATTTCTGGAAAAAAAGTATGAGCTGACAAGCAAAATTGTTATCAAAATTATAATTATCCACGAAGTTCTAGGCATTTTAAATAGAAATAATGTTATTTTTCTTTTGTATTGGTATTTTTGACTTAATGGTATCTATAACATTTGAATTTTTTTTAAAGTAGATAAGTTTTGGTTTATGTTTCGAAACCAAAGTCTCCTTTATTTGAGAAAAGCTACATATAATTACTAAATCATCTTTTTTTCCCTTAAAAGCCGCAGCACCGTTTAAGGTAATCACTCCTGAATCTTTTTCAGCTTTAATTGCATAGGTGCTAAATCTATTACCATTATTTAGGTTATAAATATGTATCATTTCATACTCATTTATTCCCGATGCATTTAAGATATTTTCATCGATAGCACAGGATCCTTCGTAATCAAGATGTATATCTGTGATAATTGCTCTATGGAGTTTTGATTTAAGAATATTGATGATCATTTTTATTATACTAAAAACATAATGATCATAGATAATCAACAAAAAATATATTATAATTTATCGTTTATGAAATTACGTAAATGGCAGCAAAAAGTTATTGATGAATTTCCCGATATTATAAAAAATTATAGGAAATTTATTCTTAAAGCCCCAACTGGTGCAGGAAAAACAGTATTGGCGAGTGAAATTATCAATTCTTTTTATAAAAAAAAAAAAATTGTAGTCTTATGTCATAGACTAGTTCTTCTCGAACAACTTGAAAAAGGTTTGTCTACTGATCACAAAGTGAAAAAGTTAGGATTATCAGAGGAGGGTAAACCTTTTAGCGGATATGATGTCCTTATTTCTACAAATCTTAGATCTAGGGATTTTTTAATAGAAGCTATTAAAAATTGTGATTTATTGATAATTGATGAAGCTCATAGAGTTTCACCAAATGGACAAGCGTACAAAGAACTTCTGGATCAATTTGATAGTTTTGCACCTTCAACATCTAAACTCCTTGGACTTACTGCATCTCCAGAAAGAAGAACAGGTGATCAAAAAGACCAACTGGGATTAGCTTTTGATGCAATTATTGACTGTGCTGACATTGAAGAATTAATAAAAGAAAAGGTGCTAGTACCTGCGGAATATTTTTCATTTTTTATACATGATTTAGAACTTGAAAAAATGGATATTTCAACAGGTGATTTTCCTGTTGAACAACTTTCTAATGCAATTATTAAGTCCTCAATGATTGATTATGCATGTAAAGTATACGAGGAACAAAAAGCTAAAATTGAAAAACCTCCTATATCTGCATGGTTTTGTCCGGATGTTCTTGTTGCCGAAGAAACAAAAAGAAAAATTTTAAGTTATAATCTTAAAGTTGAGCTAATTACTGCTAAAACACCTTTAAAACAAAGAATGACTATTTTAGAAAAACATGAAAAAGGCGAGCTTGAATGTCTAATATCAGTAGGGGTATTATCAGAGGGTTGGGATAATCCAAATTGTAATATAATAGTCCACTTAAGACCGACTCTTTCAAAGGTTTTTTGGGGTCAATCAGTCGGTAGAGGTCTAAGATCAGCAAATGAAAAATCTAAATGTGTAGTGATAGATGTAAGCTCAAATTTTACAACTTTTGGCCCTGTTGAAAAACTTACATGGAAACTTTGGAATCATAGAAAGTCTTATTTAGAATTTAAAAATAGATTCAATTGGATTAGCAAACAACAATTTGTTGAAGATAGAGATTATACTTACTTACTTTGTGAAGGACTAAAAGAGGATGGAAGGCGTTGCTCATTAGTTTATAAAAAAAAATTATTATCAGATGATGCTTGCCCTATTTGTAAGTCTTATGCGTCAACAGACCTGTACAAAGACAATAAGATTGACAAACCTAAAAATGATAACAGCCTGCATAAAGTATTTTTTGAAAGAGTTCCAAAAATTTTTTCAGATATGAATATTAATATATGGAAAAATATGGAGAGCTCTGCGTGGAGGGATGCTAATATTTACGAAAAATTATTTTTAACTTTTTGTTTAGCTTTTGATTTCGTATCAGGCGAATCAACAAAAAACGAAAATGAATTTTGGAATTTAACATTAGAAGCTGAAAAGAAGGTGAGACAATTTCTTTTTGATAGGGAAATTACCATACCACAACAAGAGGAATTCATTTTTACTAATTTGAGTGATGGATTAAGTAAAGGCAGGATAATCAGGCCAGTACAAACCAATTATGGGGTATCGTTATGCGGAGAAAATTTTAGCAGAAATTCCGGTGATGTAAATGAAAGAAAATTCCAGAAAGCTTTACAAGTAATAGAGAGAATAGCCGCCATGGGTGTTACAAATACTGAAGAATTACCATACTATAAAATTAATTAAAAAACTTTTTGTCTGGTTCATAAATACAAATCAACGAAACTCCTGAATTTCTTTTGTGAACAATATTTATTTCTTCTTTTGATATAATTGTATCTTTTAAACTACACAAGTTTACGATTAATTTTTCTGTCTTAATTTTTATATCATAGGTTAAATATAACTTGTCTCCTTTATCACAAATTTTCAGTTTTTCTTTTAAACTTTTTAGATTTTTAATATTCGATAACTCACAAACTTTGCTCAAAGCGAAATTAGCAAAAAAAAGAATAAACAATAAAAAAAATAAATTTATTCTCATCATAACACTTGTGATACTTTTCCTAAGTGTTTAGTCAATCTCATATTTTCTGAATAATCTACAGGTACACCGATTATAGCTGGTCCTTTTTGTTTAAATGCTTCTTTTAAAGCAGGCAAAAATTCATCAGCAGAATTGATCTGTATACCCCACATATTTAAAGATTTTGCTAGTGCACCAAAATCTGGGTTATCAAAAGTTAAGTTTGAATGATCTCCATCAAATTGAATTTGTTGTTTCCATTTAATCAACCCGTATTCACCATCAAGCCAAACTACTGCAACAACATTTAGTTTTTCCCTTACTGCGGTTTCCAGATCCTGAACATTCATAAAAAACCCAGCATCACCATTAATAGATAAAATTTTTCTTTCTGGAAAAACCATTTTTGCTCCCATCGAACCTGGTAATGCGAAACCCATTGTACAAAATCCGTTGGAGATCAAGCATGTATTAGGTTCTGTACAGTTGTATTCTCTGGCAACCCACATTTTATGAGCTCCGACGTCTGATAAAACAATGTCATTTCCATCCATAACCTTTCTTACATCTGATAAAACTCTTTGTGGTTTCATAGGAAAGGATTGATCATCGTTATCCTGATTTAAATGATTGAGCATAGTTGTCCTTGCTTTTTCTCTTGATTTAATATCAAAGACTGGCAAGTTTTTTTCTCCTACCTTTTCTATTAGAGCTTTGTTTAATTGATAAAGTGCTCCTGCTAAATCCGCAATAATTTCTACATTAGGTAAATAGTTTCGGTCAACCTCAGCTGGTGTGTAATCAATATGAATTACATTTTTCTGACCTTTTTCAATTCTATTCCATGCCGATGGACTGTATTCTACAAGATCATAACCAATAGCAATAACCAAATCAGATTCATCTATTGCAAGATTATTGTAATCACCACTGCCTAAACCGATGGTAAACAAACTATGTTCATCATCAGACGATACAGATCCTTTACCCATAAATGTGTTAATTACTCCTACACCTAAGTTTTTAATAAGAGTTCTGAGTCTGTGCGAAGCTCTTTTTCTAATTGTACCATTACCAGCTAATATAATTGGATTTTTTGCTTTAATTATTAACTCAATAGCTTCATTAACGGCTCTGTAGTCAGCTGCTGGTCTTCTAATCAAACTTGGTTTTATAGGATTTTCTTTTACCTCTTCTTTTGCAACATCTTCAGGTAGTTCAATAACAGTTACACCAGGTTTTTCAGTTTCTGCAACTTTAAATGCTTTCCTAACAACTTCTGTTACATTTTTTGCTGAAAGAATAGTTTGTGCCCACTTTGATATTGGAGCAACCATGCTAATTGAATCCATTATTTGATGACTTTCCTTGTGAAGTCTCTCTGTTGAGCCTTGACCAATTATTGCAACTACTGGTGCTCTATCCATATTAGCATCAGCTAATCCTGTCATTAGATTAGTTACTCCAGGTCCTAATGTGGCTAAACATACACCAGCTTTTCCAGTTAACCTTCCATAGACATCAGCCATGAATGCTGCTGCTTGTTCATGTCTGCATAAAACAAACTCTATTTTACTTTTTTTTAGTGAAATCATTAAGTCGGCATTTTCCTCCCCAGGGATTCCAAAAATTTTGGTAACACCTTCAGCTTCAAGGCATTTTACAAACAAGTCAGATGCTTTCATTTTCTCTCCTTCATTTTATTTTTTTAAAACTAACATTTTATTAATTTGCATATCTTCCATTGTATATTTTATACCTCCAACACCATAACCCGAATGTTTCAATCCTGCAAATGGCATCCAATCAACTCTGAATGCAGTATGGTCATTATGAAATACAGCGGATGCATTTATTTTTTCATAAAAATTTAATACCTCTTTAATTTCATCTGAAAAAATTGATGCTTGAAAAGAAACCTCTGTAGAATTTGCTTTATAAATTGCTTCATTAATATCATCATATGAATAAACACAAACAACTGGTCCAAAAACCTCTTTTTTTGATATTATAGAACTGTCTTTTGGTTCAATAAGTATTGTTTTATCATAGGCAGTTTCAGAGACTTTCTTTCCTCCTGTTAATAATTTTGCACCATCATCAACCGCGTCCTCAACCCAATTATGAACCCTTTCAACCTCACTTGGTCTAATGAGTGGGCCAATATCCGTTTTATTATCAAGAGGATCACCAATTTTAAAATCTTTTAGATTTTTATTAAATAAATCTAAACAATCATTAAAATTATCTTTATGAATAAAAATTCTTTGCACAGAAACACAAACCTGTCCTGCGTGATAAAAACCACCTCTAATTAATAGTTTAGAAGATAAATCTAAATCGGCACTTTGAGTTATAAATGTTGGTGCCATTCCACCATGTTCTAGAGCAAAACGTGTTCCAGGTGATAATTTTGATCTCAACATCCATCCAACTTTTGCAGATCCAATAAAACTAAAAAAATCAATTCTTCCATCAGATACTAATTTTGTAGCTAAATCTAAACTTTCAGGCATAACAAAATAACATTTGTTTTTTGGCAATCCAGAATCATAAAGCATTTCAATTATTTTTAAACATGACAAAGGAGTTTCTTCTGAAGGCTTAACAATAACTGGACAACCAACTGCAATGGCAGGAATAATTTGATGGATAATCAAATTAAATGGATGATTAAAAGCACTAATTGCTAATACCACTCCAATTGGTTCTCTTTGGGTGAATGCGATTCTATTTTCCGATGCTTTGTTGATATTCATTGGAATCACATCCCCAGATTCTGATTTAATTATTTCTATGGCTGTTTTTACCCCCTCCGCACCTCTCTGTATTTCTATCATAGAATCTTTAATGGGTTTTCCTCCTTCTAAAGAGGCTAATTTTGCAAGCTCGTTTCTTTTTGAGTAAATTAATCTACAAAAACTTTCGAGAACATCAATTCTTTGAATTATGTTAAAATCTGATCCTTTTTTGAGTGAATTTGTTTTTGCCGATTCTAAGATCTCTTCTATTTGATTAGGTTTTTGGAATTTAATTTTTTCAATAACCCTTTGATTCCAAGGTGCTTTAATTTCTAACATCAATATAATATTAAATTCAATTTTTGAATTTAATTCTATAATAAGGTATGTTAAATACAACAATTATTAATTACTAAATTTAAGAAATGCCATCATTTGATATTGTCTCAAAAACTGATATTGCAGAGGTTGATAACGCAATTAACGGAGCGATGAGGGAGATATCTTCACGATACGATTTTAAAAATAGTCAATCCTCAATTAAAAGAGAAATCGATGAGATACATTTATTAGCAGAGGATAACTATAAAATTGATCAGCTACAACAAATTTTTAGAACTCATTGTGTAAAAAGAAAACTATCAACTGGTGCTTTTGAATTTTCAAAAATTGAGGATGCACGTGGAGGTTTATTAAAGCAGCATTCAAAGATAATACAAGGTATAGACAAGGAAATTTGTCAACTTATTAATAAAACACTTAAATCGACAAAATTAAAGGTTCAAGTGGCCATAAGAGGAGATGAAGTAAGGATTTCGGGAAATAAAAGAGACAACTTACAGGAAGCAATCCAAACTATAAAAGACCTTAATATCAAACAGCCTTTACAGTACATAAATTTTAGGGATTAATTGGCACAATTATTTCATTGGGTATATTATGAAAAAAAATAATGATAAAATTAAAAAAATGTTGGGCGATAGTTCCAATTCTTTTGTGGATAAATTAGCATCAATTAAATACATTACAAAAAAAGATTCAAAACTTTTGTCATCTGTTGTGTCTGGTGTATTAAAAAAAAAAAAATAACTACTTTTTTATTACAAAAAAAGAGCATCCTTGATGCCAATCGCTTTGTTCACCTACTGTAAGTGCACTGGAGTCATCGCTTGTCGTTCTTATTTCTAGTTTAGAAATTATATTTAAGCCTAAATGATCAATTGCAGATAATGTTCCATCTCTAACTTGATTCCAATTCCAATCATCTACAATTAAAACATATTCATCGTCTAATGCAGGTTGTACAAGTTTTATTCCATCAAAATGATCTTCAAGTTGATGTGGGCCATCATACAAATAAATGTTGTGTTTACCAATGTTAGTGTAATCAACTTTTCTAAAATCCTTTTTAATAAATTGTAAGTCGGAGTTAGTATTTAATATAGTTTTAATATTTTTTTTAAATTCAAACTCTGGATCTTTACCTTCAATAAAGTTTTGGCTCCAATCATCAATGCATGTAAGCTTAACTTTATTTTGGTAACACGCAGAACATGCCGTAGAACCATGCCAGGACCCCACCTCTAGGTATCTAGGCGATTTAAATTTTTCAATTAGATTATTAAGCATTGATCTAAATTTTCGACCAGACAAGCCACTTAAATTAAGAATAAAATCATTAATTTTTCTTTTTTGAGCCATAGCTTCTTCATATGAATTTCTAATTTTTAAAAAAAGGCTATTTTTTAAATTTCCCTCAAATGTTACTTTTATTTCATCTAACGAATGAATATAATTAACGAGTTGTGTGAGTCTTTTTTTTTTTTTAATTAAAAGTTTTCTTTGAAAATTTTCCATTAAGTAATATTAATATATTAATTTTATGAGTAAAATAAATAAATGTCATAACATTAAAGATTTCAGAGAATTGGCTAAAACATCTCTACCATCTCCAATTTTTCATTACATTGACGGAGCTGCTGACGACGAGATTACCTATAAAAGAAATACAAAAGCTTTTGATGAATGTTACCTTGTTCCAAAGGTTCTAAGATCAGTAGAAAATATAAATCTTGGAACAAAAATTCTTGGAAAAAAAATTGATCTCCCATTTTTTCTTTCACCAACAGCTCTTCAAAGATTATTTCATCATCAAGGTGAATTAGCTGTTGCCAAAGCTGCTGAAAAATTTAATACCTTTTTTGGTATTTCATCCTTATCAACAGTCTCAATAGAAGCGATAGAAAAAATTAATGCTCCGAAGATTTTTCAACTGTATTTTCATAAGGATAGAGGTCTAACAAATTCGATGATTGATAAATGTAAATCATATAATATAGATGCTCTTGCGCTAACAGTTGATACAATTACTGGCGGTAATAGAGAAAGAGATTTAAAAACTGGATTTACATCTCCCCCAAAAATTACTTTAAAAAGTTTTTTAAGTTTTCTATTTCATCCAAAATGGACGTTAAATTTTTTATTAAGAAAAAAATTTGATCTTCCATTTTTAAGTGAATTTGTAAAAGAAGGTACCGATATTAGAATTTCAGTATCTGACTATTTTTCTAATATGTTAGATCAAAATATGAATTGGGAGGACGCTATTGAGATAAAAAAAAGATGGAATGGAGTGTTTTGCTTAAAAGGAATTATGTCCAAAGAGGATGCAATCAAAGCTGTTGACATAGGTGCTGATGCAATCATGGTTTCTAATCATGGAGGTCGCCAGCTAGACGGCTCAAGATCACCTTTTGATCAATTGGACGAAATTGTAGATGCTGTGGCGGGTAAAATTGATATTATTTGTGATGGTGGTATTAGAAGAGGTACACATATTTTAAAGGCAATTTCAAAAGGTGCTAATGCGTGCTCTGGAGGTAGACTTTACTTGTATGCTTTAGCATCCGGTGGAGAAGAGGGTGTAACTCAATCAATCAATAATCTTAAATCAGAGCTTACCAGAGATATGAAGCTGATGGGTTTGACAAAAATTTCACAACTCTCTAAAGATAATTTGAGATTCTAACATGAAAATTTTTATTTTTTTTTCATTTCTTTTATTTTTTAATAATTCTTATGCAAAAAGTAATGATTCTCCCAACTTAAATTATAAAAATGAGAATTTGATTTCTTGGAATCAATGGAAAGAAAATTTAAAGAAAGAATTTTCATCAGATAACTTTAAGACTTCAACCTTAAATAATCTCGATAAACTAAAGTTTAATAAAAGAGTAATAGAATTAGATAGAAAACAGCCAGAATTTAAACTTGGTTTTAATCAGTACTTAAAAAGGTATTTAAACAACAAAAATAAAAAAAAATTATTAAAAAAATATAATGAAAATAAGGTTTTATTAGATAATTTAGAAAAAAAATTTGGTATTGATTCAAGAATCTTAGTTTCACTTTGGTTCGTCGAAACATCATTTGGAGAGTATTTAGGTAAGTTTGATGTATTAAATTCATTAGCATCTCTTGCATATGATGGAAGGAGGAAAAATTTTTTTCTAAAAGAATTAAAATATGCTTTACAAATTATTGATGAAGGACATTTTACGAGACAAAAATTTAAAGGCTCTTGGGCGGGTGCTTTTGGTCAAACCCAATTTATGCCAAGCACTTTTAAAAAATTTGCAACAGACTTTGATGGTAATCAAAAGATAAACCTATTTGAGAAAAGTGACGCATTAGCATCTGGAGCAAATTACTTAAAAAAGGTAGGATGGAATAATAAAATCCATTGGGGTGAAAAAATAAATATAAAAATTAGTAAAGAGTTAAAAAAAATTTCAGATGAAAAAGAGTTTAAAGAAATTAAATATTGGGAAAGATATGGAATAATTTTTAAAAATAAATACAATGAGAATCAATTAATGAGATTAGTTATACCAGATTCAAAAGATAATCAGTACTTTTTGGTTTCCAAAAACTTTGACGTTATCTTAGATTGGAATAGATCTAATTACTTCGCCTTAACAGTTTTTTTATTAACAAACGAAATGAATAATTAATTTTATGAAAATTTTCCTCAAATTTTTATGTCTTTTTATGTTGTTTGGATGTTCTGAGACAACCTTTCTAATTAATTCAGCTAAAAGAATAGGCTCCTGGGGGGATGAACCAACATATAAAGTAGGTAATCCTTATAAAATAAATGGGAAGTGGTATTATCCAGCAGTTGATTATCAATATGATGAGGTTGGAATAGCCTCATGGTATGGTCCTGGTTTTCATGGTAAGACAACAGCTAATGGAGAAGTGTTTGATCAGAATAAAATTTCTGCAGCTCACAGAACTCTTCCCATGCCATCGGTTGTAAAAGTTACAAACTTGGAAAATGGCCTAGTCTTAGAGAAAGTCAGGATAAATGATAGAGGCCCATTCGCAAGAAATAGAATCATAGATTTATCAAAAAAAGCAGCAGAAGAACTTGGTTTCATTAAAAACGGTGTTGCAAAAGTAAGAGTAGAAATATTAGAGGATGAATCAAGGAAGTATGTCTCTTCTGATCAAAAAAATAATTATGTTGCTGAAGCAGCCGAAGTTACCGAAATAAACAAAAAAAATTTACTTTCTAGCTCTGAACCAAAAGAAAAAGTTGTGGAAAAAAAAACTGAAGAAAATTTAGAAAACAGCATTTTAGCAAATAAAGAGTTACTTATCCAAGTTGGGGCTTTCACTGATCGCAGAAATGCAAAGACACTAACTGAAAAGCTCAGTGAATTTAAAGCATATATAAATAGAGTTTTCATAAATAATAAATATCTTTACAGAGTAAGAATTGGTCCAATAAACAATCTCGATTTGGCTAACGACATGAAAAGAAAACTTTTTGAACTGGGATATACTTCATCTCATCTAGTAATGAAATAATGTTAATGAAAAAACTTTACTTTATATTTTTCATATTTTTAATTTTATCTAATAAAGTAAACGCAATCGAAACAATTGCAAAACAAGCAATTTTGTATGATATGGATACAAAATCTGTTATTTTTAAAAAAAACTCTGATCAGCTAGTTTCCCCAAGTTCAATGAGTAAAATCATGACTATTTATTATGTTTTTAAAAAAATTAATGAGGGAGAGCTTTCCCTTGACGATGAATTTACTGTTAGTAGAAAAGCCTGGAAAAAGGGTGGATCAAAAATGTTTGTAAAAGTAAATGACAAAGTTAAAGTTGAGGATTTAATAAGAGGAATAATTGTTCAATCGGGAAATGATGCTTGCATTGTTTTGGCGGAAGGTTTGTCAGGAAGCGAAGAGTTATTTTCTGAAGAATTGACTGAATTAGGGAAAGAAATTGGTCTAAAAAATTCCTTTTTTACTAATTCAACAGGCTGGCCTGATCCTCAACATTTAATGACCTTAGATGACTTATTAACACTATCAATAAGAACAATAGAGGATTTTCCTGAATTTTATTACTACTACTCAGAAAAAGAATTTACTTACAATGGTATTAAGCAATTAAATAGAAACCCACTATTGTTTACAGAACTCAATTCAGATGGATTGAAAACTGGACATACGTCTTTAGGCGGATATGGATTAGTTGCAACAGTTATGAAAAATAAGCGTAGGTTGATATTAGTTTTGAATGGATTAAATTCCAGTAAAAATAGGGCTAGAGAAGCAGAAAGATTGATTAAGATCGGTTTTAATCAATACGAAAATTTAAAGATTGCTGACAAAAATGAAAAATTAAAAACACTTAATGTTTGGGG
>CACIYM010000019.1 GCA_902590895.1 uncultured Alphaproteobacteria bacterium | reverse complement strand
TACATGTGATCTCCAACATACACCAGAAAGGCTACTTTCTTTGTCTTTTAGTGTAAAATATATATGCCCCGATGAATGTTTTTTGACTTGAGAGAGTTCCCCAATGACTTTTATTGTATCAAAATTTCCTTCAATAATATTTTTTATAGATTTATTTAGCTGACTTACAGTATATTCAGAAGTGTTAGAAAGTTTATTCATAGAAGTAACTATTCTATAACAAAAAAATGAAAAAAAAATTGAATATTTTAGTAATTGGTAGTGGCGCTAGAGAACATTCGATCTGTTGGTCTTTAAGTAAATCAAAAAAAACAAACAAATTATTTTGTATCCCGGGGAATGCTGGTATATCTAAAATTGCATCTTGCGAAGAAATTAACCCTGTAGATAAAAAATCAATACTTAAGTTTTGTAATGAGAAGAAAATAGAATTAGTAGTTATTGGACCTGAAGAATATTTAGCTGCTGGATTAAGTGACTTTTTAACTAAGAATAATGTTAAAACTTTCGGTCCTAGCAAAAAAGCATCAAGATTAGAAAGCTCAAAATCTTTTGCAAAAAAGTTTCTTAACAGACATAAAATATCTACTCCTTCATACAAAGAGTTTACATCACTAGTTGATGCAAAGAAATTTTTGAAAAACAGTAGTTTTCCCCTCGTAATTAAAGCTGATGGATTAGCTGCAGGTAAGGGCGTGGTTATTTGCCAGAAATTAAGCGAGGGACTTTTAGCGCTTGGGGAAATTTTAAGTAAAAAGAAATTTGGTAATGCCGGGAAAAAAATAATTATTGAGGAGTTTATTGAAGGTTTTGAAATAAGCTTTTTTGCATTTTTTGATAAAAAAAGTTTTTTACCTTTTGGTTATGCACTAGATCATAAAAAAGCATATGATAATGACGTTGGACCCAACACTGGCGGAATGGGCTGCTTTACTCCATCAAAGTTAATGAATAAAAATCTAGAAGAACAAATTTATAAAAATATCATAAAAAAAACCTTTTGTGGTCTTAGAAAGGATAAAGTTGATTATAGGGGCGTTATTTTTTTTGGTCTAATTATTAAAAACAATAAACCATACATTATTGAGTATAATGTTAGATTCGGTGATCCTGAGTGCCAAACACTTTTGAGAGATTTAAAAACTGATCTTCTTGATATTTTCTTGGCTACAATTGAAGATGAACTATCTAAAATTAAAATATCTAAATATAACATGAAAGTTATTTGTGTTGTTCTTGCTTCACTAGGCTATCCAGGAAATTATCAAAAAAATAAACTATTAAAGAATTTAGATAAAATAAAAAAATCAAATAATATAGAAGTCTTCCACGCAGGAACAAAGTTGGTAAAAAATAAATTTTACTCAAATGGAGGTAGGGTTCTTTGTATAACGGCAAGGTCAACTACACTAGAAAATGCAAGAAGGATAGCCTATAAAGCCATAAAAGCAATGAATTGGAAGAATGGATTTTATCGTAAAGATATTGGTATAAAAAATAAATAATTATCTAATTTGCTTGAAAAATTTTTTTAGTAACTGCTCACATTCTTTCTCATTTATCCCTCCGTGATATAAATGCCCATCCAGTCCTTTGTGAAATTTTTTTTTTTTAAACTCAAAGGTTTCTAAACTTTGAGAATAGGCGCCAAAATAGACTTTTTTTATTCCTGAAATATAAATAGCTGCCTCACACATTTTACAAGGTTCCAAAGTTACATATAAAGAGCAGCCTGTTAATTTATGTGTTTTTTTATTTTTGCAAGCCATTCTTATAGCCATTATTTCTGCATGAGCAGTAGGATCATTATTTTCTATTGATGAATTATAACCAAAGCCAATGATTTTCTCCTTCGCATCGGCAATTACGCAACCAACAGGTACTTCATTTAATTTTAGAGATTTTAGTGACAACTTAATTGCATTGTTCATTAACTTTTTATTCATATTTTTCAACTAATACTTCACATCCTAATTCTACGTCTTTTAATTTTTTTAAATCAAAACTAGTTGTACCCCATACGTTACATTTATCCGCCAGTCTAATTTCACTTTCTACTGATATCGGTGTTTTTCCAAATCCTATTGCAATTGCTTTACCTGCCGACCAATAAACAATCTCTCCAAAGTTTATTACATCCTTTGCATTTTTTTCTAATGCTGCAGACACAGATATATAAAAATATACTTCTTCACCCCATAAATTAACTTTTGAATTTATTGGTAAACTTTCCCAAATTTTTTTTGCTGTTTCAGAATCATTTAAATCAACGATTATCTCATAATTTTTTATACAGATTTTACATTTTTTTTGCATATAATGATCATAACACTAAACTTAAATTTTAAAAATATTATGAAAAATCCTGTTATTGGAATTACACTTGATGCTGAAAATAATCAAAACTACTCTAAGTTTCCATGGTACGCATCTAGGAAAAACTATTCAGACTCTGTAGTTCTAGCTGGAGGAACCCCTGTTTTTCTCCCACATAACTTAAATATGATTGAAAAATTTATTGAAGTTATCGACGGGATTATTATTACCGGTGGAGACTTTGATATAGATCCTGAAATTTATGGGGAAAAAGTCTTAAGTAATAAAGTTTCTACAAAAGTTGATAGAACTAAATTTGAATTTGAAATTACAAAGAAAGCATTGAATATAGGATTACCGGTTTTAGGTATATGTGGAGGTCAACAATTATTAAACGTGGTGTTGGGAGGTACATTGATACAACATATACCTGACGAAATTAAAGGATTGATAAATCATGAACAAACCAATCCAAGAAATGAACCTAGTCACAAAATTAAAATAATTAAAAATACTAAACTTTATGAAATTACAAAGGCTGAAAATATGTTTGTTAACTCAGCTCACCACCAAGCAGTAAAAACTTTAGGTCAAAATCTTATTGTAAATTGTTCAACTGAAGATGGTGTAATTGAGGGAATTGAAAATCCTGATTTAGAGTTTTGTATTGGTGTACAATGGCATCCTGAGTTTTTAATTGATAAAAAAGATATAGAAATTTTTAAAAGCTTAATAGAGAGTTCCAGAAATTTTGAAAGATAAAATAATTAGGTTATCAAAAATAATATCTCATGCTGGAATTTGTTCTAGAAGAGAAGCTGAACAACTCATAGATAAAGGTAAAGTTGAAATCAATGGTAAGATTTACAATGAATACACTATTAGAAATGATATAATAAAAACGATAGTTGTCTCTGGAGAAGTATTAAAAAAATACGAAAACCGCTTATGGATCTTTAACAAACCTGTTGGTTATGTATCCTCTAACAAAGAACAAAAAAATCAAAAGAGTTTATTTAGACTATTTCCTAGTTATATTCCAAGAGTCGTTACCGTTGGCAGATTAGACATTATGTCTGAAGGATTAATGATAATAACTAATAATCCAAGCATCTCATCATTTCTGGAAACTCCTAAAAATAATATTAAAAGGAAATACCTAGTCAACGTTAATGGAGAAATAACAAAAAATATTATTGAAAAAACTAAAAAAAATTTATTAATTGATGGTCAATTTTATAAAAAAATTAAACTAAACGTTATTTTTTCAAAAAGTCATTTTCATTCACTTAAAATTGAGTTGAATGAAGGCAAGAATAGAGAAATTAGAAAGATACTAAGTCACTTTAATTTAAAAATTACAAAACTTAAAAGAATTGAATATGGCCCCTTTAAACTTGGAAACCTTGGGATTGGTAAACTAAAAGAAATTTCTAATAAAAGGTTATCAATATTATTAAAAAAGGTAAAATTTAAAGATGAGAATAATTTCTGGTAAATTTAAAGGTAAAAAACTTTTTTCACCTAATAATAATAAAATCAGACCAACATCTGACAGAGCAAAAGAAATGATTTTCAATACTTTGAATTCTTATTTTTTAGATAAAAAAATAAATTTTTCAGATTTAATTGTTCTCGACTGCTTCTGCGGATCTGGAGCAATTGGGCTAGAGTTTCTTTCTCGTGGATCAAAAGAAGTAATTTTTGTGGATAATTCTTTAGAATCAATAGAACTTGCCAAGAAGAATTATTTTCTATTTAATGAAAATCAAAAAGTAAAATTTTTGAACATTGACTACAAAGAAATTAATTTTATCAAACCAAAAGTAAATTTCTTTTATATAGACCCGCCTTACAAAAAAATGGATATAAAAAACATTTTGATTTCCTTTTCAATTAGAAAAATTTTTGCAAATAATGTTTTAGGAATTATTGAGTTACCTATTGAAGAAGAACTTAATTGTATAGATGGATATGAGATTTGGAAAAAAAAAAAAGTATCAAAGTCCCTATTTTACTTTTTAGAAAAACTAAATTAATTTATTTTCTTCCAAAAAGTCGTTCAATATCGTTTAATTTTAATTCGACATATGTTGGTCTTCCGTGATTACATTGACCAGAAAAGGGAGTTGATTCCATTTTTCTTAACAAATCATTCATTTCATTTATCTGCATTTCTCTACCTGCTCTTATTGATCCATGACAAGCCATTTTTGAACAAACTTTATTAATTTGTTCTTCCACTGATTTTGAATCATTATTTTCTATTAGTTCATTGATTATGTCTAAAGTAAGAATTTTAACATCGCAACCTGATAATATTCCAGGGATCTCACGTACTATAATTGAGTCAACTCCGAAGGGTTCAATAACCAAACCATAGCTTTTAACTCTATCAAGTAAATCACCTAACACATCAATTGTTGACTTATCCAGATCTATAACAACCGGAATTAATAATATTTGAGTTGTAATTTTTTTTTTGTAAATTTCACTTTTTATTTTTTCGTAAACAATTCTTTCGTGAGCAGCATGTTGATCAACGACAATAATACCGTCGTTTGTTTCTGATATAATATATGTTTTGTGGAATTGGCTTTTAGCAAACCCAAGGGGTAATATTTTTTCTTCATTTATTTCTTTAGATTTTAATTTTTCATTTATTGATTCTGTGTTGGATGAGCTATCCGTCGAAATATCCTTTAGTTCAATAGATCTTTGTGAAGGGGACCTTGAAAACTTGTCTATGGCTTTTTTTGTGTTTATCGTGCTCGCAAAATGGTTGACTTTTTTCAAGTTATTTTTTACTAAATTAATAATTCTGGATCTTAAAGATTTAATATCTTTAAATCTGACCTCGTTCTTAGTAGGATGAACATTGACATCTACTTCGGAGCGTGGACAATTAATAAAGCAGACAAATTGGGGAAATCTATCATAAGAAATAAAGTCACGATAGGCTAATTTAAACAAAACATTCAAGGACTTGTCTTGAATAACCCTTCCATTCACAAATAAAAACTGATTATTAGTATTGGAGTAATGAAAAGTTGGTACTCCTAAATAACCCAGAAACTTAAAGCCTTCAACAGTTTCATCAAAATATATACAATTTTCTAAATATTGATTACCTAATATTTCAGTTACTCTGTTTTTAAGCAAATTATGGTTAGTTTCGTCCTTTTTTTTTTTTGTAGTTAAAATTAACTTATTGTTTATATGAAGATTAAAACTTACTTTAAAATTACACATAGCTAATTTTTGGGTTATTTTTTTTATCGTTAGAGATTCGTAATTTTCACTCTTTAAAAATTTTAAACGAGCAGGTGTAGAAAAAAATAAATTTCTTACTGTTATATGTGTACCTTTTTTTTGGTTTACTGGCTTAATTGCTTTAGCAACACCTGAGCAGATTTCTAATGAAGTACCCTGTGCTTCGTTTTTTGTTTTAGTTTTAATAAGCATCTCTGATACAGAAGCTATTGAAGGCAAAGCTTCTCCTCTAAAACCTAAAGAAGAAATATTGTTTAAATTTTCTAAACTTAGTTTTGAAGTTGCATGTCTTCTTAAAGCTAATCCAAGTTCATTAGAATTTATTCCATCTCCATTATCAGATACTATAATTTCAGACTTACCACCATCTCTTATAAAAATATTAATTTCATCAGCATTAGCATCAATGCTATTCTCGACAAGCTCTTTAACAGCAGATGATGGTCTTTCTAAAACTTCACCTGCGGCAATTTTATTAACAATATCGTCGGATAAAATTTTAATATTCATTAACTTTTAATTTTTTTTTAGTTAGTATTTTTCCTTCCTCAACAGCCGGTTGATCAAAGGGATTTACATTTACTAAATAACAAGAAAAAATTGTCTCAACAAAAAAATACATCATTAACGAACCAACAGATTCTTCATTTACTGACTCTAACTCAAAAAGCCTAACAGGTAATTTTTTATTTTGAAGAGTCTGAATTGTAGCATCCATTTCAGCTCTCAATAAAATTTCTAACGACTTTTTATGTAATACTTCAATCTTATTTTTATTACCAAAACTACAATCTAAGATAGTTTGTTTGTTTATTTTCTTTCTTCCAATTATTGTATAGAATTTGTCTCTTGGACCATCTAAGAAAAGTTGCAACTGACTGTGTTGATCAACAGTGCCTAAAGAATTAACTGGGGTTGTACCCATCCTTTTTTTTCCGATACTTTCTGCCCATAGCTGCTTATACCAAAATGATAAGTTATTCAGATTATCCACATAGGGCATAATTACAGATATATTGACACCTTTTTTTTGTAATAAAATCATTGCTAAAGAAGAAAAAAAAAATGAATCAAAATTATTTTCATTTTCAATAAATTTTAAAAATTTTTTTCCACCTTCAACAAATTTTCTAATATTAAAAGAGGTTACTGCTGCTGGAAGTAATCCCACTACTGAAAAAACAGAATACCTACCTCCAATGTGCTTATTATGCTCTATAAATAAATAATCTTCTTCTTCTTGGATTTTTTTCAGAGTACTTTGTTTATTTTCAGTAATAACATAAATTCTTTTTTTATAATTATTAGTTTTTGAAATTATTTTTTTTATAAAAAAGAATTGTGCTAATGTTTCAATCGTCTCTCCAGACTTTGATATCACTACGACAGAGGTCTTTTCCATATTTAACTGATCCAAAAGACCACTTATAGAAACTTGATCAACATTTTCTAAAAAAAAAATTTGTGGCTTTTTTTCATTTAAAAAAAAGTTTGTTTTTATCGACACTAATGTCTTTCCTCCCAGACTTGAACCACCTGTTCCAAGAAAAATAATGTTTTCATTATTCTTCAATTTATCTGCAATGGAATAAACATACTCAATTTTTTTTTCGTAGAGATCATTAATAAATCCATAAGAATTTGATTTAATTTTTAAGTAAAATTTATTTCTTGCTTGTTTAAATTGATTTGACTTAATTTTTTTTTCAAGACCACTCAAATTAGAAAGTTTTTGTGTAAAAAGCATCAAATATCACGCTTTCCCACAATCATGAAAAAAAGATCATTTTTATTAAAAAGCTCCGATGCTAATAAATTGACATCCTTAAGTTTAAGATTATCAATAATTTCTGATCTTTTTTTAAAATAATCTCGTCCAAGATCATAATATTGAACAACTTTAAGGAGTGATGCTATTGATATTGTACTAGTTAAATTTCGAGAAAAAGAGCCTTTATAATAAGTTTTTGCATCTCTTAGTTCTCTTGCGTTAATTCCTTCTTTTTTCATGGTATTCCATTGATCTTTTACTTTTAAAATTGTCTCTTTAACTGTTTCATTCCTTGTCTGGAACCCCCCAATTATAACACCATCATTTTCAAAAGGTATCAGGTATGCATAAATAGAGTAAACTAATCCACTCTTTTCTCTAACCTCCTTGTAAAGACGAGATTGAAAACCTCCTCCACCAAGAATATAATTCAAAATTCTTACAGCAAAATAATTCTCTTCTTTTCTACTAACTCCTCTTTGACCAAAAATAACAGTAGATTGTGGTGATTCCATCTCAAAAAAATTCTCACCTTTGGCTAAGGTTTCAAATTTAGGAATCTGCCTTTTTTTTCCTAACATTGGTAATTCACCAAATACATAATCGACATATTTTTTTGCTTTATCAGGATTAATATCTCCTGCTATACCAATGACTAAATTATCTTTTGTAAAATTCATTTTATGCATCTCAAAAATATCTTTTCTTGAAATATTTTTTAGCGAACTTAAAGATCCTTTTACGTTTCTAGAGAGTTTAGATTCTTTAAAAAAAAGTTTATTGAATTTTTCAGAGGCTTGAGTTTGAATGTTTGATTTATCAATCTTTATACTCGCTACTATCTGTTTTTTTACTTTGTCTATTTCTTGAGGCTCAAATAGCGGCTTATTAATTGACTCAAATAATAACCAAAAACCCTCTTGAATCTGTGAAGAAACAACCTGAAATGATCCCTCTATTTTATCTTTTTCTGCTGAAAAAGAAATCTTAGTTCCATTCTCTTTTAACGACAACTTAAAATCATTACCATTAAAATTTTCAGTACCCTCATCTAGAAGAGATACCATTAAGTTAGTTGAGCCTTCTTTATTTTTTGGATCTAAAACTGCTCCACCTCTAAAGGTAAAGCTTAAACTTACTAATGGTAATGACGAATCTTTCACAAACCAAAAAGAAATGCCTTTGTTGGTTGTTAACTCCTCAAACTCTATTGCTAAAGATTGTTTATAAAGACCAAGTAATAAAAAAAGGGATATAAGTAATCTTAATTTCAATTATTGAGTTCTCCGATAACAAAATTATTATTATCCCTAAATTTTCTTAATGCTGTACTAACGTCCTGCAAACTAATATTCACTATCTTATTATTTAAACTTTCCAAATCATCTAGCTGGATACCAATAGTAATAGCTTCACCGACTGATTGTGCAGGATTTAAAACTCCATCTCTTTCATAAATAGAGTCAAAAATAAATTTTTTCTTTTCAATTTCAAATCTTTTTTTTGAAATTCCTTTTTTTAGAATCGTATCAATTTCATCGTTAATTATCTTATCTATTTTTTCAAATTCTATTTCTTTGTTGGGAATTGCATAAAAGTAAACACTACCTTCACCCCTTGTCAGTCCCTGATAATATCCCCCAACAGCAGAGAAAACTTTTTTTTTATTTACTAAATTTTCATATAAAATACTAGAACTACCCGATGCTAAAATTTTTAAACCGATTTCAAGGGCCAAACTTTCTCTAAGGGAAGTTTTATATGAAATCACTCGATAAAATTTTTTCCAAATATTTTGCTTTACAGTTGGATGTCTCATCTCCACCATAACTGATGTTTCTAACTTCGGATCTATAACACTTTCGTATATTAGAGGGGTGCCTTTTTTTCTTTTACCAAAATATTTTTTACTTAATTTTTTTACATTTTCAAAGTCTACATCTCCAGATAACACCAAAGTTGCGTTATTTGGTATGTAATACTTTTTATAAAATTTAATAACATCATCAAAGCCCAAATTCTCTATTTCATGTTTCCAGCCAATGATTGGTCTGCCATAGTAATGATTAGGAAAAAGAATTGATCTCATTGACTCGTCCAATTTTGCTGAGGGGTCGCTTTCCACTCTTTGGAATCTCTCCTCAAGAATAACTTTCTTTTCTATTTCTACATTTTCTTCACTGAGGGTTAGGTTAACCATTCTATCTGACTCCATTTGCATAATTTTCTCAAGTTCATACTTAGGAAATACTTGATAATAAGCCGTATAATCATAGCTTGTGAATGCGTTTTCACTTCCACCAATCTTTGAGATAAAATCAGAATAGTAACTATCTGGAAATTTTTTGGTTCCCTTGAACATTAAATGTTCCATAAAATGAGCGAGACCACTTTTACCATTTTCCTCAACACCTGAACCAAAATTATACCAAAGCATTTGAGCAACTACTGGTGCTCTTTTATTCTCAATTACAACAACTTTTAAACCATTTCTTAATTCAAAAGATTTTGCGTTAAAGATTTTTTCTGCAAAAACACTTGTTGAAAATAAAATAAATAAGAAAATGAGTGAGGTTAACTTCATTTAGTCAACAATTGGTAACTGATCAAAAGTGTTGAACTTTGAATCTTCATCTCCACTTACGTTGGGTAATTGAGTTTTATTTTCAATGATTTGTGTTGATTGCGGTAATGAAAAAGATGAAATATTACTTCCAGGTACATACCTTCTTGAGAAATTGTAACCTTTATCATAAACAGGTCTGTAGTATAAGTTTCCTCTTTTAAAGCCGTCGACATACTGACTATAAACCCATTCCCCTATTGTAAATTTTTTGTTTATCTTAAATTTTTCTAGAGAATCAGAGGGTGTCGGCGAGGATTGGATATTAATTTTTGGTGATATGTAATTCGTAATTCTTGGGTTGATAGTTTGATAGCCAATCATAGGTTGCTGCATTTGTTGAATATTGTTTCTTTGCGAAAAATTTTCTTTTCTCTCAAGAACTTCAGCTCTTGGTTCCTTTCCAAAATCTGGTGGTAAAACTAAATCAGGAGTTTCTGATGCAAGACTATTATCAATATCAGGTTTGCTCATACCAGTTAGATCACCAATTGTTTCACAAGAGATTGAAAAGAAAAAAAATGCTAAAATTAAACATCTATTCAAAATCATCACAAACATAGCCTCCATTTACAAAATCTTCTTTAACTCTAACACAGTCGTTTTGAATTGCAAAAAGTTCCATCTCTTCTTCTTTCGATAACATTTTCGGTAGCATTTTCTTTACAGGTTGTTCTAGAGCTTGAGTTGATTGGTTTGGTATTTGTGGTTGTTGAATGTTATTAAGACTATTGTAATATGAGTAAGGTACAACAGGGTTTGCCTGATCTATTGAGTATTGCGGGAAAGGTGGTGGAGGTGGAGCTAATAAAGGTGTTCCATTAGGACCGACAAAATAATATTGTCTCGCACTCCTATAAATTGGATCATAGTATGGTTGTGGCTGCGCTAATGGCATTGGAATATTCTGCTGAGAAATTTCCGGTGTTAAAAAGTTTTCATCCGAAATTGCATAATCTGGAACTTCAACTGCTTCTTCGATTATTATTGCTTCGCTTTGTTCTGGTTCGTCAGTCTCATCATCCCAAAAGTTTACAGAATCGTAAATGAAATCACCTGCTTCACTGATTGAATCCATTGTAGAATCAAATGTTGATTCGATTGTTGAACAAGAAACTAGGTAAAAAGAAGTAATTAATAATAAAACTCTCTCAGATAATTTAAGTTTAGTCATTTACACACTACATATAGTATAGATCTATATTAAAATACAAACATTTTGTATCTTTTCTCTACATTAATATCATTACTTTTTAACTTTGAAAAGAGATTTTTACTACTTTTTCTTAGGGTTCTTTTTCAAAATAGTCCAAAAAAAAATTATTCCACCAACTGTTATAAATGAATCAGCAAAATTAAATGCTGGCCAATGAAGCTCGTTGAAATAAAAATCGAAAAAATCAATGACATAATTATTAATAATCCTATCCAAACCATTACCTAATGCTCCCCCTAAAATTAAAGATAAACCTAAAATTTCCCAAAATTCATCGGTCATTTTTATTATGTAAATTATGTAACCGCTTATTAAAAAAGACAAAATTCCTAAATAAAAGGAAGCATCAAGGCTCGAGAAAATCCCAAAACTAATCCCTCTATTCTCCACATATACAATATTGAAAAAATCTAATATTTTTACACCATCCCCAATTTTATCTTTTTGAATATAAGCTGCTATTTTTGTTACTTGATCAAGTAAAACTGAAAAAATGACAATGAGTGAGACAAATAAAATTTTATTTTTAATTTTTTTCATCTACCACGCTTTGACACCTATTACAAAGTGCTGAGGTATTTAAAGTATTAAAAATTTTCCAGCATCTTAAGCATTTTTCTCCATTGTTAACTTCCACTTTCATTTTTATTTTTGTGTTATCAGAGCTTTCAGTAAATGAATCATCAAATTTTTCTGAGAAATTTACATCTGAGCAAATAAGTACCTCAGATAAATCAATTCTCTTAATTATTTTTTCATAGGTTTCATCTTTTAAATATAAATTTACTTTTGCTTCCATACTTGATTTGAGTTCTTTTTCATTCCTTTTTTGCTCAACAATACCCAAAAATAAATCTCTTAATTTATAAATTTTTTCCCAATCATCATTTATTTTTTGATTTCTCCATAAATCTGGACAAATGTTTCTTTTCAATAAATGACAACTATCCTCTGCGTTTTTATTTACCTCTTTTTTCCAACATTGCCATGCCTCCTCGGTTGTAAAAGGAATTATTGGTGATAACCATGTTATCAGGTATTCGAAAACAAATTTCATTACAAACTTTGTTGATTTTACTTTTTCAGATTTTGATGAGTCGCAATACAGAGAGTCTTTACGAATGTCAAAAAGGAAAGAGGAAAGTTCGACATTACAAAAATTTAAAATTAGTTTGAAAACTTTGTTAAAACTAAAAGAATCATAAAGAGAATTAATTTCAGTATTTAAGCAAAAAATCTTATGCAAAATTAATTTTTCAATTTCAGGTAACATCTCATAATTTACATTTTCTTCAACATTGAACCCATTCAAATTTCCAATCAAGAATCTTAATGTATTTCTAATTTTTCTGTAACTTTCTGATTGTCTTTTAATATTTTCAAAACTAATCCTTATATCTTCATTAAAATTAGAACTCGCTACCCAAATCCTAAGAATATCTGCCCCATATTTATTAATAATATCTTTTGGAGAAATTACGTTACCAAGTGACTTAGACATTTTTTTTCCATTTTCATCAATAACAAAACCGTGAGTTAGTACAGACTTATAGGGACTTTCATTGTACACTCCGCAAGATTCCAATAATGACGTTTGAAACCAGCCTCTATGTTGATCTGAACCTTCTAGATACAAATCAGCTTTGCTTATCCCTTTATTTTTCAAAACGTAAACATGACTGGATCCAGAATCAAACCATACATCAAGTATAGAAAAAACTTTTTCAAAATCGTTGGCATTATATTTCTTTGGAAGAAACTCTTCGTTAGGGATTGTAAACCAACCATCTACCCCATTTTTTCCAAGAACTTCGATAACTTTCTTATTAACTTCATTATCAATTAAAGGTTTTTTTGTTTCTTTTGAAACAAAAATTGTAATGGGCACTCCCCAATTTCTTTGACGTGAAACACACCAATCAGGACGATCCTTAACCATAGACAAAATTCTTTTTTTACTATTTTGAGGAATCCAATCTACATCTTCAATTTCTTTCAAGGCTTTATTCCTTAAGTTATTTTTATCCATTGAAATAAACCATTGCGAAGTTGCTCTAAAAATTAAAGGAGCTTTTGACCTCCATGAATGTGGATAACTGTGACTATATCTAGAACTAGAAATTAATTTACCTAATTTTTCTAGTTCCTCTATTACCTTCTCGTCAGATTTAAACACATGCATACCCTTAAAAAAATTAATGTTTTCTTCGTAAACTCCTTTCTCGTTAACTGTTGGATCATTTCCTAAACTATTTACTTGACCTAAATCAAAATCTTCTTGACCATGATTTGGAGCAATGTGAACAAAACCAGTACCATTTTCATTAGTGACATGATTACTTGGAAAAACTTTTACGTCATATTCAAATCCAATTGAAAACAACGGATGTTTGCATATTAAATCTCCAATTTTTTTATCAGAAATATCCTCAACCACCCTGAAATCTTCAACTTCATTAAGTTCTGTAAAACTTGATAATAAGTCTTCAGCTAAAATTAACTTTTCATTTTTCGATAAATTAATTTTAGGGTAATCTTTATTAATAACGATGACCTTATATTTTAAATCTGGAGAATAAGCTAAACCTTTATTACAAGGAATTGTCCAGGGTGTAGTAGTCCAAATGACAATCGATAAATTTTCTTCAAATTTGACTGGAAATTTAACAAAAATTGAAGTTGAAATCTTATCATGGTACTCAATTTCAGCTTCAGCAAGAGCTGTTTTTTCAACAACGGACCACATAACAGGTTTAAAGCCTAAAAATAAATCACCTTTTTCCAAAAATTTTAGTAATTCTTTAAGAATTGTGATTTCTGAATCTTTTGTCATTGTTAAATAAATATTTTCCCAATCTGTTTGAATTCCTAATCTACAAAACTGTTTTTTCTGTTCACTGACCCAGTGATCAGCAAACTTTCTACACTCTTCTCTGAATTTAATTACGTCGATCTTGTCTTTATCAAGTCCTTTTTTTTTAAACTTTTCTTCAACTTTCCATTCTATTGGAAGCCCGTGACAGTCCCAACCTGGAATAAAGTCAACGTCGAAATTGTCCTGAAACTTTAGTCTACAAACAATATCTTTTAAAATTTTATTTAACGCATGGCCTAAATGGAGGTCTCCATTGGCATAAGGTGGGCCATCGTGAAGAATATATTTTTTTTCATTCTGACTATTTTTTTTTAAAGTTTGATAAACTTTGTTTTCTTTCCAAAAGTCGGTTCTTAAGTTTTCAGTTTCAGAAAGGTTAGCCTTCATTGCAAAAACTGTTTTAGGGAGATTAATTGTTTTAGAAAAGTCTGTCATTTTTTACTATTTTGATATCCTTTATAATCTGATCCTTTAATTTCTCAATAGATGGAAATTTTTTTTCTTTTCTAATTTGTTTAATAAAATCTACTTTCAGTTTTTTTCCATAAATATTTTCATCAAAATCAAATAAATGTACCTCCAAGAGTGGTTCATTTTTATCAAAAGTTGGTTTTACGCCATAATTTGCAATACCCTCGAAAGTTTTCTGAAATTTTGAATTTAGTATTTCAACATTGACGTAGTAGACCCCATACTGCAAATTACAGTAATCATTAATTTTCATGTTTGCTGTTTTAAAACCAATCTCTCTCGCTTGTTTATTGCCAGAAATTACTCTTGAAATTATTTGCCAGTTTCTTGATAGTATTCTATTTGCCTCAATGAGTTTTCCATTCCTAAGGCACTGTCGAATTTGAGACGAGGATATTTCAGTTTCATTGATTCTTAGTTCTGGTACCTCTGTGAATAAAAAGTTTCCTGTTTCTTTCGAATAAGCGTTCATAGTTTTTACATTTCCAGATTGTTGATTTCCAAAAACAAAATCAAACCCAGTGACAACGTGTGACACCTTCAATTTTTTTACAAGGATGTTTTCAATAAAATCTCTAGGATTTAAATTTACTAGATGTGTATTAAATTTTATGTTTAATATAAAATCGATACCCATTTCTTTTAGAAGAAGATACTTGATTCTGAAAGGGGAAAGTCTGAAAAAAAAAAATTCTTTTCTAAAAAAACATTTTGGATGTGGTTCGAAGGTAAGAACTCCAACTTTGTTTTTATTTGAAACCCTTACTGCCTTCTTAATTACTTCTTGGTGACCAATATGGACTCCATCAAAATTTCCAATTGCAATAACTGAATTTAAATATGTTTTTGGAATTGTAAATGATCTGAAAACTTTCATCTAATTTTTAAGTTTCTTTTTTTGAATTTACCAAAATTTCTGCTTCCCCTGTGAGTATTTTGATATCTGATTTAAAACATTCTGTTAAAAGTTTTACTCTTTTTTTTTCATTATTAATTTCCAAAACAACAATTTTGACAGAAATTTCTTCATCAATAAAAACTGGAGCTAAAAATTTTAGAGACTGTTTTAGATAAATACTACCTGGACCAGGAAGTTTTGTAGCAATTACTGTAGAAATCAAACTTGCAGACAGAAATCCATGAGCAATTCTTTTTTTAAAAATAGTATGTTTTGCAAAATCTTCATTTATATGAACTGGATTATCATCTCCTGTTACTAAAGAAAATTGGTTAATATCATTCTCAGTTATTTTTTTTTTAAAAACAGCTTTTTGACCAACCTTTAAATCTTCAATAAAAAAGCCGTGGAGCTTCTCAAAACTTTCTTCATTCATTATTACAATCCAAATAAATATTAACTATACTAGCTTAAATCTAAGAGTGCTTCAGTATATTCCTTAGCTTTAAAATTTATCAAATCCTCTTTCTGCTCTCCTGTACCAATGAAACTTATAGGCAAGTTAAGTAACTGTGCTATTGGAATTAAAACACCACCTTTTGCCGTCCCGTCAAGCTTGGTAATAATAATACTGTCTATATCACATATTTCTTTAAAAACTTCTGCTTGTTTAACAGAATTTTGACCTATGTTTCCGTCTAAAACCAAAACAATTTCAGTTGGAAAGTCTTCATCAATTTTTTTTATCACTCTAATTATTTTTGAAAGTTCATTCATCAGATCATTTTTATTATGTAATCTTCCAGCAGTGTCTATAATCAAAATATCTATTTTTTTTTCAATTGCCTGTTTCACTGATTCATAGGCTAATGCTGCTGGATCAGATTTTTCTTTAGCTGAAAAAAATTCTGATTTAGTCCTTTCAGACCAAATTTTAAGTTGATCGACAGCCGCTGCTCTAAATGTGTCAGCGGCAACTAAACCAACTTTTTTCCCATCTAAAAAAAAATTATGAGCAATTTTTCCTACCGTAGCTGTTTTTCCAACACCATTAACTCCCACAATAAGAAATATATAAGGCCTAGTTATTGTCATATTTTTTTTTTCTAAAGGTTCAAGTAAGCTAATTATTTTTTTTTGAATAACTTTTTTTATTTTTGTAACTGTTGGATCTATCATTTTTGATTTTCTAAGATCTTCAATTACCTCTAACGAAAATTTAACTCCCATATCTGAGGATATTAATATTTCTTCCAACTCTGAGAGGGTTTCTTCGTCAATTTTTTTTCCTTTTATAACTTTGTTTATTTTTGTGGTTAACTTTTCTGAAGATTTTGAAAGTCCACTTTTAAGTTTTTTAAACCAGCCAAATACCATTTATACTTCAACCTGAAACTTTCCATTGTTCACAGAGATTACTGTACCTTCAATAATTGAACCAGATTTAATTTTGTTTTTTTTAGAAAGTAAATTTACTTTAAAATAAGCATCCGTGTAACTTAGATCATCGGATTCGTATAAAAATTTTTCCTTATTTCCTACTTTTTTTTTCATTATATTTTCTTTAATTTTTTCAGAAATATTTTTTGCTATAATTACCCTTTCGTTAATTATTTTTTTTTTAATCTGGGGCATTCTTGCTGCTGGAGTTCCCTCTTTTGGAGAGAATGGAAAAATATGTACGTTTGCAATTTGACATTCTGTAATAAGATTAATTGAATTCTGAAAGTTTTCATCTGTTTCAGTTGGAAATCCAACAATTAAGTCAGCTCCAAATGTAATATCTTTTCGAAAAGATTTTAAATTGTTGCAAATATTTAAAACCATTTCCCTATTGTGCCTTCTTTTCATCCTTTTTAAAATTAAATTATCTCCTGATTGAAGAGATAGATGAAGGTAAGGCATTAATCTTTTTTCATACTTAAATAAATCCAATAAGTCTCGGTCAATTTCCGCTGGATCGATTGAGGATAACCTAAGCCTAGGTAGATTGGGAAAAAGTTTGAATAGTTTTTTTAAAATGCTTCCAAGTTTAGGCTTTCCTTTTAAATCTTCACCATACGATGTTAAGTCAACGCCTGTAAGAACAATCTCGGTAATACCGCTACTTAATATTTTTTTCACTCTTTTGGATATTTCCGTAAACTTTAAACTTACAGCATCTCCCCTTCCATAAGGAATTATACAAAATGTGCATCTATGATTACAACCTTGTTGAATCTGCAACATTGCTCTTGTTCTCTGTGTAGATAAATAATCGATTGATGGAAAATTAAAGGTTTGTTCATGAACCCAATTCTCAGTGATATAAGAATTGGGGTTTGTTTTGAATTTGTTGTCAACTATTTTTGATACATTTCCAAGGTTCTCAAATCGATTCTTCTCGATTTGACTTGCGCAACCTGTAACAATTACTTCACTATTTGGAAAATCTTTTAATGCTTTTTTCACAGCATAAATAGACTTTTGTACTGCATTATTGGTGACTGCACATGTATTGATAACAACTTTTGATACATCTTTTTCTTTTGCTAAAATGTTTTCAATAATTTCGGATTCAAAAAAATTTAATCTGCATCCAAGATTTATAACTTTACTTTTATTTGTTAATTTTTTCATAACTGTAAACCCGAAAAATTTATCTCTCCCTCAAATACAATCTCTGCATCACCTGCCATCAATATGTTATTATCATCACAAATTTCAATATCTAATAGCCCTCCAAATGTTGTTACCATTACTTTTTTTTCAACAAAATTTAACTTATTAGAAGCAACTACACTCGCACAAGCTCCGGTTCCGCAAGCTTGAGTAATTCCAACGCCCCTTTCATTAGTAATAATACTAATTGCTTCTCTTGAATTTACTTTAACAATTGAAATATTTACACCTTCGAAAAAAAGAGAATTTTTTTTTATTTTTTCTGAGTCTTTTTTAAACTTTTTTAAATCTAAAGTATCTACAAAAAAAACTAAATGTGGATTGCCAACATTTAGAGCAAAGCCATTTTTCAAATAATCATAGTTAAAATTAAGGTTTGAAGTATCAATATTTTTACTTATAGGAATATCCTTCCAATTAAACTTCGCTACCCCCACATTTACAATAATTTTATGTTCGTTAACATATTCCACATCAATTAATCCAGCTTTTGTCTCTACTAAACAAGTTTTTTTTTTAGTTCTGTGAAAGTTTAATTTACCAACACACCTTAGAGCATTTCCGCAAACCTCTGCCTCTGATCCATCTGAATTGAAAAAATTTGCCTCGTAATCAACTAAATTATTTTCTGAGCTTTTTAGGAACATAGACAAATCACAACCTATGCCTATTTTGCGGTTTGATAAATTTTGAATTAATTTTTTTGTTGGTAAAGAACCATCCCAAAAGAATATAACAAAATCGTTTCCTAACCCTTGCATTTTTATGAATTTTTTTTGTTCCATTTTTTTAATAAATTACTTTAAGAACTAATGGTTTTTTGTTATAAAGACAACAATTTTAATTCAGTCAGTCCACGAGTTTCGTGCACTGACTTTTTTTGTTTGTGAAAGTTATTTAAGTGTTCGAAAATTTAACCGACAAGATTACTGATGTATTCAATAAACTAAAGGGAAAAGGAATCATTGATGAAAACTCCCTCAACGAAGCTCTAAGAGAAATACGAATAGCATTATTGGAATCTGATGTATCTATTAAAGTTGCGAAACATTTCATTGAAAGAGTCAAACAAAAAGCCCTCGGCAAAGAAGTAATAAAAAGCGTATCGCCCAGTCAAATGGTTGTGAAGATAGTTAATGATGAATTAACTAGTCTTTTAGGCTCTGAAAGTTATGAAATAAATTTAAAATCAAAACCGCCAGCAATTATGTTAATGGTCGGTCTTCAAGGTTCAGGAAAAACAACAACATCAGCTAAACTGGCAAAGTGGATTGAAAAAAATAAAAATAAAAAAGTGCTAATGGCTTCTCTTGATATTTACAGACCAGCAGCGCAAGAGCAACTTTTGACACTTGGTGCAGATAACACCATAGCCGTTTTACCCAAACAAGATAAAAAAAAACCACTAGATATTGCGAAAATTGCAAAAAAGCATGCAGAGAATAACGACTTTGATGTTCTCATTTTAGATAGTGCTGGTAGAAACCATGTAGATAAAAAGATGATGTTAGAGATTCAAGAAATCTCAAAATTCAGTAGCTTTACAGAAATTTTTTTTATTAGTGATTCTTTAACCGGTCAAGATGCAGTTAATACAGCAACGATCTTCTCAGAAAAAGTTGACTTGACTGGTATTATTTTGACTAGACTTGACGGAGATGGCAGAGGCGGAGCTGCTTTGTCAATGAAAGAAACAATTAATAAGCCAATCAAGTTCATTGGGGTTGGAGAAAAAATTGATGACTTTGAGGTTTTTCATCCCGATAGAATAGCCAATAGAATTTTGGGAATGGGGGATGTAGTCTCATTAGTTGAAAAGGCGTCTGAACAGATAGATAAGGAGGATGCTGAAAAACTTCAAAAAAAAATCCTTAAAGGAAAATTTTCTTTAGCTGATTATTCAAAACAACTCGATCAACTTACTAATATGGGCGGTATTCAAGGCTTCTTAAAATATTTACCTGGAATGTCAGGTTTGAAAGAAAAAGTTGAGCAATCTATGGAAAATAGTGATATTTTCAAAAAGCAAAAAGCAATTATTTCCTCCATGACGAAAAAGGAAAAAAACTTTCCTGATATAGTTAAAGCATCAAGAAAAATTAGAATTTCAAAAGGTTCCGGCACTTCAGTGCAAGATATCAACAAATTACTAAAACAATTTAAAAAAATGAGCCAAATGATGAAGAAAATGGGTAAAAACAAAAACCTTGAAAACATGATGTCGTCCGGACAAATGGGTGATTTGCAATCTTTACTTAATAAAAACAAATTTTAACCAAAGGAGAATAAAATGGCAGTAGCATTAAGATTATCAAGAGGAGGTTCAAAAAAAAGACCTTTTTTTAGAATTGTAGCCGCAGACGTTAGAGCACCAAGAGACGGAAGATACCTCGAAAGAGTAGGAACATATAACCCAATGAAAGAAAAAAGTGATCCTGAAAGAGTAACACTTAATAAAGATAGAATTAAGTATTGGTTATCAGTTGGTGCCAAACCAACAGAGAGAGTACAAAAATTTCTAGCTAATGAAAAACTTGCAGATAAACCTGTAATTAATAAGCAAACAAAACAAGACAAACCTAAAAAGAAAACGTTAGAAAAGCTTAAAGCTAAAGAAGAAAAGGTTAAG
>CACIYM010000018.1 GCA_902590895.1 uncultured Alphaproteobacteria bacterium | reverse complement strand
TTTTTAATAAAAAAAAATAAAGAAATCCTTAAAAAATTTGAACTTTATACAAACGAAAATGTTGGAAAAATCAATTTTTTTCAAAAAATAATTCACAACTTTAAGTATTTACTTTTTGGTGAAAGTGTAATTAGTAAAAAATGAAAAAATTTATAGTTTTTGAAGGTTTAGATGGCTCTGGTAAAACTACACAAGTTAAATTATTAGGAAACTCATTAAAAAAAATTAAAAAGGAATTTTTGTTAACTAGAGAGCCAGGAGGTACTGATACTTCTGAGCAGATAAGAAAAATTTTAGTGCAGAAAAATAACAGCTATATTTCCCCAAACACAGAACTACTGTTAATTTATGCTGCAAGGTATGAACATATAAAAAATATTATCTTACCTAATCTTAAAAATAAAATTGTTATTTGTGATAGATTTTATTACTCAACTTTTTGTTATCAAATATTTGCCAACAAAATCCCAAAAGCTCGCCTAAATTATCTTCATAAACATTTTGGCTTTAATTTATTTCCTGATTTAAACATTTTGATTAAAACTGACCCAAAAATTTCAATTCAAAGAAGTCTAAAAATTAAAAAAAAAGAGAATAGATTTGAAAAAAAAAGTAAAAATTTTCATAAAACTGTTGAGGCTGGTTTTTATAATATTGCACAAAAAAAGAATGTCTTTGAATTTAATGGAAATTTAAACGAGATTGATCTTCATATTAAAATTATTGATTTTTTAAATAAAAAAAAATTTTTCAACTTTTTTTTACCCTATGCTGTAAGGTAAATTTTACAGAATGAAAAATCATCGAGAACACTATCAACTTCTAAAAAATTGTTTTGAAAATCATTTCCCTCATTCATGGATTTTTTATGGTCCAAGTGGTGTTGGTAAATATAAGTTTACGATTGAGTTTATAAGAAGTATTTGTCATTCGAAAAATCTTAATCAAAGCGTTTTTGAGGTTAACAATCCTGAAAATCCTGCTTTAATTGATGATATCAGAGAATTAATCTCTAAAATCAAACTAACTAATTCTTCGACTTTGATTGAAAAAACTTTCTTTTTAGTTCATCAAATGGAGAATCTTAACATCAATTGTATAAATGCTCTTTTAAAAACAATTGAGGAACCACCTGAAAATACAGTCATTATAATTTTTACCCATAACTTGAGAAATATACCTAAAACAATTTTATCTAGATGTATAAAGCTAAAATTTAAAGTCAATGATTCAGAAGATTTCAATGAGATTAGAGCAATCAATGAAGAAAATTTTTTAATGTCCAACTATAACCCTAAAATTCTAAATCTTTTAAATGATAAAAAAGGTGAAGCTATTAAAAATATGATTACTTATTTATTAAAAAAAACTAATTTTGAATTAAATGAACTCTATGATCTGTATGAAAAAATTTCAGAAAATTTCAATAACTACTTTTCGATGGTTTTGAGTGTTATTTTTTTTGAGGTGAAATCACAAATTTCGTCTCAGATTTATAATCTTGATAAAATAAAAGATGCATTGAATTATTTAGATTTTATTAAAAAAATCAGTAATAATGAAATAAAAATTGATAAAAAGAAAATATTACATCTTATATTTTCTGAATATTTTAGATTTAATTTAAATAAATAAAACCAAACCGATGAAAAAAATTTTCTTTACTACCCCAATATTTTATGTGAATGATTTGCCACATATTGGACACGCATACACAATTATAATTTGTGACACATTAGCTAAATTTTATAATTTGGATGAATATGATGTTTTATTTACTACCGGAACTGACGAACACGGATTAAAGGTGGAGAAAGCCGCAAAAAAAAATAATACAGATCCAAAAGTGTTTGTTGATAAAGTTTCACAAAATTTTTTAAATTTATCAAAGAAATTAAAAATATCTAATACTGATTTTGTTAGAACTACAGAGGAAAGACACAAAAAAGCAGCAAAAAATTTCTGGAAGCTTTTAGAAGAAAAAAATCAAATTTATCTCAGCAATTACAAAGGTTGGTATTCTGTGAGAGATGAAGCCTTTTATCAAGAAAAAGAGCTTACAAAAGAAGGAAGCAAATTTTTTACCCAAGACGGAGAAGAGGTACAGTGGATAGAGGAAGAAAGTTTTTTTTTCAAATTATCAGAATGGGATGAAAAATTATTAAAATATTTTGATGAGAACCCAGATTTTATAATGCCAGCTTCAAGAAAGAACGAGGTTATTAGTTTTGTAAAATCTGGTTTAAAAGATTTATCAATTTCAAGAACTAGTTTTAAATGGGGAATTAAAGTTGAAGACACTAATAACCATATAATGTATGTTTGGATTGATGCGTTAGTAAATTATTTAACTTCAATTGATTTTCCAAAAACAACAAAAGATCAGTTTTGTTTTTGGGAAAACTGCATTCATATTATAGGAAAAGATATTTTAAAATTTCATGCTGTTTATTGGCCTGCAATGTTAATGGCTGCTGAAATTCCTTTACCTAAAAGAATATTTGCTCACGGCTGGTGGACAAACGAAGGAAAAAAAATTTCAAAATCTATTGGAAATGTCATTGACCCCAATGCAATGATTGAAAAATACGGACTCGATCAATTTAAATATTTCCTTTTGCGAGAGGTTACTTTAGGCCAGGATGGTGATTTTTCAGAACACTCATTTAAAGCGAGAATAAATTCAGAACTTTCAAACAATTTAGGGAATTTAATTCAAAGAACATTAAAGTTTACAAGTAAAAATTTTAAAAATAAAATGCCTGCTGAAATTGAAGTGTTAGGTAAGAAAGATTTACTTAATGAAGTTTATGATCTCCTTCCAAAAGTAAAAAAACATATGCAATCCTTAGAAATAAATAAGGCAATTGATGAAATCGTCGCCATGCTTACGAAATTAAATAAGTTTATGGATTTAGCTGAACCATGGAATTCAATAAAAATTAATCCTAAAAAAACTGCTAATGATTTATCAACATTAATTGAATGTTTTAGAGTAATAGGAATTTTGCTTCAGCCATTTATACCAGATGCATCAGAAGAGATTTTAAATATTTTAAATATAGAAAAAAATAAGAGAAAGTTTAAATTTGTTAATTTTAAGTATAAAATTAATAAAGATCATTGTATTAACGAACCAAAACCATTATTTCCCAGATATGACTAACATCGTAGATTCTCATTGCCATTTGGATTTTAAAGATTTTAAAGATGACTTAGATTTAGTCATCAAAAAGGCTTGTGATGCTAATGTTAAGCATATGTTGTCAATTTCAGTAAATCTAGAGGATTTTAATAATGTTTACAAAGTAGCTAATTCTTATGATAATATTTATTGTACCACAGGTATTCACCCAAATAATGTTCCTGAAAATAAGAACAATGAATTACTTTTTGAAAAGCTTAGCTTAAATTTAAACAAAAAAAAAGTTATTGGTGTTGGAGAAACTGGCTTAGATTTCTATAGAAATGAAGAAAATAGAAATAATCAAATTGAATACTTTAACACCCATCTAGAAGTATCTGGGTTATTGAACTATCCAACAATTGTGCATACTAGAAATGCTGAAAAAGATACAATTAATTGCATAGAAAAAGCTGTCAAAAAGCATTCAACAAAAGGTCTCATACACTGTTTTACATCTACAATGGAGTTAGCAAAAAAAGTTCTCGATAAAGGATTTTATATTTCATTTTCAGGAATAATAACATTCAAAAAAGTTGATGATTTAATTGACGTTGTACAATATGTTCCTCTAGATAGAATCCTTGTAGAGACAGATGCACCTTTTTTAGCACCAATGCCTTTCAGAGGAAAAAGGAATGAGCCGTCATTTGTCACGCATACCTTAAAGAAAATTGCTGAAATAAAGAAAAAAAAAGTCGAAGATATGGCACAAATTACAACTAATAACTTTTTTAATCTTTTCTCGAATTTAAGTTGATGTCAGTTGAAATTAACATTTTGGGTTGCGGAAGTTCATCGGGTGTTCCTGCAATTGGAAACTCATGGGGTAATTGTGATCCAAAGAATCCCAAAAATAGAAGATTAAGATCTTCAATTTTAATCAAAAGTAATAAATCTTCAATTATTATTGATGCAACCCCAGATCTAAGGCAACAGTTATTAAATGCTAACGTAAAAAAATTAGATGCTATTTTGGTTACACATACTCACTCTGATCATATTAACGGTATTGACGATTTTAGATTTTTAAATGTAATTATGAAAAAAGATATCAATTTGTATGCATCCGAAAATAGCATTAATGAAATAAAGAAAAGGTTTGGCTATGTTTTTGAAAAATTGGTGCCTGAAGCTAATGGCTTTTATTATAAACCATGCTTAAACCCAAAAATAATTAAAGGTAGTTTCAAAATTAATGATCTCACTATCTCAAGTATTATACAAAATCATGGATTCACTGAATCTTTAGGATTTAGAATAAACAACTTTGCTTATTGTACTGATGTCCTTGATTTTGAAGATTCACAATTTAAAAAGCTCAAAAATTTGGATCTTTGGATTGTTGACTGTTTGAGGTTCATTCCGCATAAAACACATGCACATTTTGATAAAGTTATGAATTGGATTGAGTTACTAAAACCAAAAAAAACTATATTGACTCATATGAATTATGAAGTTGATTATGATTTTATATTATCCAAAGTTCCAAAGAATTGTTTACCAGCATATGATGGTATGACAATAAAGATTTAAATGATCCTACTTATACTGAACGCAAAAGTTTATTTTTGTCATATCCACCTGTGATTAAAAGATAAGCTGCAATGTATCTTTTAAAAGGGTCAGATTGAAGCTTGTATCTACTGAATAATTTTTTTTCAGTAGTTTTATTAAAGTTATCTTTTATCAGTTTATAAAAAATTTTACTTCCTTTGTCGTATTCTTCCTGTGTCGATGCATTAATATAAAACTTATCTGGTTTAGATTTACCTATTGATGGGTGTAGGTGTTCAAACATAATATCTTTTCTTTGAATAACTACATCATCTTTATGTGAAATCCATGTATGAAAATTATCACAGAACACATGTGCAAAATGTGGGTGTAATATGTAACCCAATTTTTTATATCTTTTTTTTGAAAGAATCACAGTCTTTACCATATACAGCCTTTTATCGGTCTGTTCTGTCCCATCACTTGTGTTTAAAACAACTTCTTTGGACCAATTTGTAGCATCTAAAACTTTTTCATCCCAGTTTGATTCTGGTATTGTATCGTCAGTGGCTACTATAATGCAATTTGCCTTTGCATATTTTGCTGCAATGTTACATTTTTTAACAATTCCAAAGCTATATGGCTCAAAAATTTCAGTTATATTTTTGTTTTTTAAAATTTTTTGCTTAATCTTTTTAGTATCGAAAGAGTCGTAGCAAGTGATATATTCAATTTGGGATGAATATTTAGCACGTTTTAGCCACTTTTCTCTTGTTTTTTTTGCTAGCTCCGGTCTACAAGTCGGATGAATACATGAAATTTTATACATAATAAAATAATTTGCAGAAAATGTGCCATTTTTTTTTAAAAATAGATTTTTAAATCTCATCTGTTAATTTATTAGTGTCTTATGTATAGAATTTTAGTAACCGGTTGTGCAGGATTTATTGGGAGTCATTTAAGTGAAGCTCTTATAAAAAAAGGATATAAAGTTATTGGTGTAGACAACCTTTCCAATGGAAAACTTACTAACATTCAATCATTTAAAAATAATAAGAACTTTAATTTTTTAAGATGTGATGTTGGTGACAAAAAAAAATTGAGTAATATTCTCAGTCGTGTAGATATTGTTTATCATCTAGCTGCCCTCGCCGATATAGTCCCTTCAATAAAAAATCCTGACGTGTATTTTAATTCAAATGTGAACTCAACTTTTAATTTAATAAGAAGTTGTGAAAAAAAAAAAATTAAGAAAATAATATATGCTGCATCGTCATCTTGCTATGGGATTCCGAAAAAATATCCCACCTCAGAAAGTTGTCCTGTTCTACCACAATACCCTTACGCATTGACTAAAAGGTTAGGTGAGCAAATTATATTTCATTTTGGGGAACTCTACAAAATACCAGTTGTCAGCCTAAGATTGTTTAACGTTTATGGTCCAAGAGCTAGAACTTCCGGTACTTATGGAGCTGTTTTTGGAGTATTTTTAGCACAAAAATTAGCAAACAAACCCTTCACTGTCGTCGGTGATGGAAAACAAACGAGGGATTTCACATTTGTAGAGGATGTTGTGAGTGCATTTATAGAAATGCTTGATGACAGAATAAACAATGAAATTTTTAATGTTGGTTCAGGTCAAACATACAGTATAAACAGTCTAATAAAATTATTAGGAAAAAATAAAATTGTAAAAATTCCTAAAAGACCTGGTGAACCTGACTGTACTTTTGCTGACATATCAAAAATTTTAAAAAGAACAAAATGGAAACCAAAAATTTCGTTTAAGGATGGGGTTAACAAACTATTGAACTCTATAGACGAATTCAAGGATGCCCCAGTTTGGGATGCTAAATCAATAGAGGATGAAACAAAAGATTGGTTCAAATATCTTTCGTAAGTTATAATTTAGAAATCATGAAAAATAAAAATACTTTTGAAAATTTTATAAAAAAAAAAATTCAAACTGTAGATTCACTCAGTAAAATATCAAGGAATAAGAAAATAAATAATAAAAAAATAGTTTTATGTCACGGTACATTTGATTTATTACACGCTGGACATTTTAGGCACTTTCAAGATTCGAAAAATTTAGGCGACGTTTTAGTTGTGACTATCACCTCTGATAAATTTATCAATAAAGGACCTGGAAGACCCTTATTTAATCAATTTTTGCGTGCTGAAATGATAGCTTCGTTATCATATGTAGACTATGTGGGTGTAATTGACGACCCGTCAGCAATACCGTCAATAAAAAAGATAAAACCAGACATATATGTTAAGGGAATTGACTATAAAGATAAAAAAAGCGATTTTACAAAAAAAATAATTGAAGAGGAAAAAGAAGTAAAAAAAAATGGTGGAGTACTAAAATTTACGGATAATATTACTTTTTCATCATCATCATTAATAAATGAAAATATTTTTTCCTACGAAAAAAAACTTTCAAAAATACTTGAGAATTACAAATCATTGGGTTTTACATATATTACATCTTTAATTGAAAAAATAAAAAATCTTCGCGTTATGCTAATTGGTGATTCAATCCTTGATGAATATATTTACACCGATACACTGGGAAAGTCGGCAAAAGAAAGTATATTAGCAACACTAAAAAAAAATGAGGAAATTTTTGCAGGAGGTTCTATTGCAGCTGCAAACAATATATCTGACTTTTGTAAAAGTGTTTTTTTAATAACAACTTTAGGTTCGACAACTAAAACAAATGAAGAATTTATTAAAAGTCAATTGTCTCCAAATATTAAACTTTGCTCAACCAAATTAAAAAATAGACCAATCACAAAAAAAACAAGATTTGTGGATTCAAGTTATATGAGAAAAATGTTTGAGGTTTATGACATGGATGATTCTCCAATTGACAAAAATGAAGAAAAAAAAATAATTTCCGCTATAAAAAAAAATCTTCCATTTATTGATTTAATTATTATCACAGATTTTGGTCATGGACTTTTGAATAATAAGATTATTGAAGAAATTTATAAGTCAAAAACTTTCCTGGCAATTAATGCTCAAACTAATAGTGCAAATCGGGGGTACAATTTAATTACTAAGTATAAAAGTGCAGATTATATATGTATTGATGAACCTGAATTTAGACTTGCCATGCATGACAAAAATACTTCTTTAAAAAAACTTTTACTTAATTCCAATAATCTCCCAAAGGCAAAAGTTTTTATCGTTACGACGGGAAAGAACGGTTGTTTGATTAAAACTAAAGAAAAAATTTTAGAGATTCCAGCTTTTACTAATACTGTGGTGGATACAATAGGAGCTGGAGATGCTTTTTTTGTAATTTCTAGTCTTTTTGCTTATTTAAATACGAGCCCAATGGATATTGGATTCATAGGAAATGTTTCTGGTGCATTAAAAGTTAAAATTTTAGGCCATAGCTCAAGTATTAAAAAATCACACTTTTTAAAATTTATTGAATCTGTTATTAAATAAAGATTAGATTTATATATGAGTATATTAGTAATAGGTGGTGGTGGTTACGTTGGGAGTCTGCTGGTTAAAAAACTAGTTGAAAAAAGAATCAACGTTTTGGTGCTAGATCTTTTTATTTACGCTCCACCTGAAGAAGTTTTTTCAGGTTTTTATGAATCCGAGTTTTTACAAGTAATTAAAGGTGATATGAGGGACATAGATTTAGTGGAAAATTTAGTTTCTAAATCAGACAATATTATTCATCTTGCCTGCATATCAAATGATCCGTCTTTTGAACTGAATCCTGACTTAGGGAAATCGATTAATTTTGATTCCTTTTATCCCCTTGTTAAAGTATGTAAGAAGAAAATTGATAAATTTATTTATGCTTCCTCTTCATCTGTTTATGGAATAAAAGATGAAAATAATGTTACAGAAGATTTAAGCTTAGAACCTTTGACTGATTACTCAAAATACAAGGCAAAGTGTGAAGATATTTTACTTAATGAGTCAGGAAATAATTTTTGTACAACAATTTTACGGCCTGCAACTGTCTGTGGTTACAGTCAAAGAACGAGGTTAGATGTTATAGTTAATATTCTAACTAACCACGCCTATAATAAAAGAAAGATTATAATTAACGGAGGTAGTCAAAAACGGCCAAATATCCATATTCAAGATATGGTTAATGCATATTTAGAAATTCTAAATCAGCAAAATGAATTTGTTAACGAGGAGATTTTTAATATTGGATTTGAGAATTACACATTAGATGAGATTGGCGAATTGGTCAAAGAAAAAATTGGTGATGACATTGTGATTGACCATCAAGAAACCAATGATAATAGATCATACCATATATCATCTAATAAAATTAGAAAACAACTTGGATTCTTACCTCAATTTTCCATTGAAAAGGCAATAGAGGATTTAAAACAAGCATTTGAAAAAAAATTACTATATAACAGTTTTGAAGACCCAAAATATTTTAATATTAAAATGATGCAAAAAATTAATTTACAATGAATTTTTTAAATAAAAATTTAGCAGAGAGTTTATTTAGACTCCGTATGGTTGAAAATGAGATTTCAAAAAGATATTCGTATCAAGAAATGAGATGCCCGGTTCACCTGTCTATTGGTCAAGAGGCCGTAGCAGTTGGGGTATGTAATAACTTGGAAATAGAAGATCAAGTTTATTCTACACATAGATGCCATAGCCACTACTTAGCAAAAGGTGGAAATCTTCAATCGATGATATCAGAGATTTATGGAAAAAAATCAGGATGTTGCGGAGGAAGGGGTGGTTCAATGCATCTAATGGACATTTCTGTTGGAATGATGCTTAGTCTTCCCATTGTTGCAAGCGTAATTCCCATTGCAGTAGGTGCAGCAATGTCTAAGAAAATTAATAAATCAAAAACTGTTGTAGTTGTTTTTTTTGGTGACGCTGCAGTTGAAGAGGGTGTTTTTCATGAATCGGCAAATTTTGCTTCTTTACACAATCTACCAATTCTTTTTGTTTGTGAAAATAATAGATATTCATGTTTTACGGATCTCTCTGAAAGACAACCGTCTGAAGATTTAACTAGGCTAGCTAAGTCTCACAATATCGAATCCATTAAAATGAATGGAAATGATGTTATTAAAGTTTATAATCAATCTCAAAAAATTATTAAAAAAATTAAAAATTCTTCTAAACCTTTTTTTCTACAACTTGATACCTATAGATATGTCGAACATTGTGGTCCTGATAACGATGATCACTTAAACTATAGAAATAAAAATGAAGTTAAAAAATGGCTAAATGACGATCCAATAGAGAACTTTTTGAAATATTTAAAAAAAAGAAAACAATATGACAAAAAAAAAATTGAGGTTATAAAAAATAAAATTGCAATTCAAATAAAAAAAAGTTTTGAATTTGCAAAAAATGACAAGTTTCCTGAAGTTTCTTCGTTACGAAAAAATGTTTATGCCCAGTAAAAAAAGAATTATAAGCGCATCACAAGCTATTCTTGAGGCTACTGATCAATTTATGAAAAAAGATGGTAATTTAGTTATAATTGGTGAGGGGATTAATGATCCAAAAGGAATTTTCGGAACAACCAGTAATCTTTCAAAAAAATATAGTAAAAATCGGGTAATAGAATCTCCAATTTCAGAAAATGGAATAACTGGGATTGCCATAGGTCTAGCTATAAATAACTTTAAAGTTTTATTAATTCACCAAAGAGTTGAGTTTGCATTACTTTCTGTAGAGCAAATTTTTAATAATGCTGCAAAAAGTTTTTATGTAACTAACGGAATACATAAAGTTCCTCTAGTTATAAGAATGGTTATAGGCAGGGGGTGGGGACAAGGTCCTGCTCATTCGCAAAGTCTTGAAACAGTTTTTTCTTATATACCGGGACTAAAAGTACTAATTCCTTCTTCTGCCTATGATGCAAAAGGAATGCTTATATCTGCATTACAAGATCCAAATCCTGTGTTGATTATTGAGCATAGATGGTTTCATTATGTAACGGGAAATGTACCAAAAAAAATATATCAATCTGATATAACGAAACCCAAAATTATTTCCAAAGGGAAAGACATAACTGTTGTTACAAGTTCGTACAATGTTTATGAAATCATTTTTTGTTCTGAAATTTTAAAAAAATTTAATATAAATTTGGAAATAATTGATTTAAGAGTTTTAAGACCATTAAATACTAAACCTATTATTCAATCTGTGAAAAAGACAAGAAAACTAATAGTTTTTGAGACTGGAAATAAAATATACGGCATTGGTGCTGAAATAGTAGCTTCGATTCTTGAGAAATATCACAATGTTTTTGATTCTCCTCCATCAAGAATAGGATTACCAGATTCTCCAACGCCCTCTACAAGAGGTTTAGCTAAAGTTTATTACCCAAATTCAATAGATATAATGAAAGTAATAATTAAAAAATTAAATCTAAATGTTGAAGTAAAAAAAAAAATCATTAATTTATTAAAAAGTAAACTCCCTTCGCATGAGATTGATGTTCCAAACCCAAAATTTAAAGGACCATTCTAATGAAAGTTAGTTATTCCTATCTACCAAGACAATTTTCTGATATAGACGATCTTTTAAAAGATATAAAAAAGTTTGTTAAAACCGGAGATTTTACTCTTGGGAAACCTTTAGAGAAATTTGAAAAGAAGTTTGCAAAACTTATGAATTCAAAATATGCGATTGGAGTAAATTCAGGAACTGACGCTATAAAACTATCTTTAAATGCATTTGGTGTAGGTGTAGGTGATGAAGTTATAACTGCAGCTAACACTTTTGTTGCCACAGTTGGTGCAATTAATGAGGTTGGTGCAAAGCCTGTTTTTGTGGATTGTGATGATACATTTTGTATGAATGTGGATTTAGTTGAAAGAGCTATAACTAATAAAACAAAAGCAATTGTTCCTGTTCATTTTACAGGTTATATGACTGATATGAAGCAAATTAACAAAATTGCAAAAAAAAACAACTTAGTAGTAATAGAAGATGCATGCCAATCAATCCTTGCTTCTCAAGATGGAAAAATAGCTGGAACTTGGGGAACAACAGGTTGTTTTTCATTACATCCGTTAAAAAATTTAAATGTTTGGTCTGATGGTGGAGTTATTATTACTAACGATTCAAAACTTAATTCAAAACTGAGACTTTTAAGGAACCACGGACTGAAAAATAGAGACGAAATCCAAATAATGGGTTTTAATTCAAGACTAGATACGATACAAGCTGTTGTCGGAAATTGGTTAATTCCTCAGACAAAAAAGATAGCAAGTCAGAGAATTAAAAATGCGAATTATTATGATAGACATTTTTCTAAAATACATCAAATTAGAATTCCACCAAGACCAAAGGGAATGAAGATAGTTTATCATCTTTACGTTATTTTTGTAGAAAATAGAGATGAGCTTTTAAAATACTGTCATAAAAAAAATATTGAAGCAAAGATTCATTATCCAATTCCATTATATCAACAAGAGGCATTAAAATTTTTATCATACAAAAAAGGAACATTTCCTGTTACAGATTATCATTCGAAAAATATAATTACTTTTCCAGTTGATCAGCATCTATCTAAAGATGAGTTGGATTATGTAATTAAAACTGTAAAAGAATTCTATGAAAAAAAATGAACATTGGATTCCATATGTAAATTTGTCGAAGCAATTTCGAGAAGAAAAAAAATTACTGTTACCAAGAATTGAAAAAGTTTTATCCTCTGGTATGTACGTACTATCAGATGAGGTATCTAAATTTGAAAGTCAGATTTGTAAGTATCACGATGTAAAATTTTGTATAAGTGTTAACTCAGGAACTGATGCATTAATTCTATCACTTATGTCTTTAGGAATTAAGGCTGGAGATGAAGTTATAACTCAGGCGAATAGTTATATTGGATCCGCTGCAGCAATTCACGCTGTAGGGGCAAAACCAGTTTTTTGTGATGTGTATGACGATCAGACAATGAATGCAGAAGATATGAAATCTAAAATAAATTCCAGAACAAAAGCTATAATGCCTGTTCATCTAACTGGGCGAATGTGTGAAATGAAAAAAATCATGAGAATAGCAAAGAAAAAAAATATAAAAGTTATCGAGGACTGTGCACAATCTATTGGTTCTATTTATGATAAAAAAAAAAGTGGTTCAATTGGAGATATTGGAGCTTTTTCAACACATCCACTTAAAAACCTGAATGCTTGCGGTGATGGTGGTTTTATAATTACCAATAATAAAAAATTATATAATTTCATAAAGTTAAAAAGAAACCATGGTCATATAACAAGAGAAAAAGTAAAGTTTTTTGGAACTGTTTCTAGGTTAGATTCAATCCAAGCTGTAATTTTAAACTTTAGATTACAAAAACTAGAAAATATTATAAATAAGAGATTAAGGAATGCCTCGATATATAAAAAATACCTTAAAAATTTAAATCTTTACCACCCTGAAGATAGATTACATTGCAGAGATACATATCATTTATTTGTTGTTCAGGTAAAAAAGAGAGATGATTTAAAGAAATTTTTATTTAAGAATAAAATTGAATCGAATATCCACTATCCAATACCGATTCATAAACAAAAGATTTTTAAATATAAGTCTCCAAAACTAATTAAAACTGAAAAACAATCTCGTGAAATTTTAAGTTTACCAATTAACCAATATTTAAATGAAAAGGACATTAAAAAAGTGTGTAGCTGCATAAAATTTTTTTTTAATAATTAATTTAGTTATGAGTTTAGTTTTATCTTACGAAGATATTGTTAAGAAGTTTAATTCTGATTTAATTCATAAACTGAGAAAACATGGTTCTGAAGTCAATTATTTGAGCCTATGGGTTCCAGATGAAGATTTTCTAAGAAGTTTTGAAAGTTTATCAGAATCAATTAAGGCATCAAATGTAAATAGTTTTATTTTAAATGTGAGAAAAAAATTTATTAGTAAAGATTCATTATTAAATTTTAAAACTAAATTTCCAAATATTAAAATAGAAGATAAAAAAGATTTTTACTTAATCTATGTAAAGAATTTAAATTCAATTAAAATTGAGAAAAAAATTATTGATAGAGTCTTAGATAAAAAGCAAATTAAAATCAATTATTCATACGGAAGTTTAGAAACCCAAAAACCAAAGAATTTAGTAAGAAAATTCTTTTTGGACTATTATTACAAAAATTTCAAAGAATTTAGTTTAAATTTGTCTTTAAAAAAGAAATTAGAATATTTTTCAATATCAATAGACAAAGAAATTATCTACGTAGATTTTAATGAAAAAGAAGAATTTATAAGAATTAGGTCTGGTTCAGATAATAAGTATTTATTAGGTTGTTTATTTTTTTTCAATAAAATTTTTTTCAAAAAAAAATTATCTCATATAGGACATCATGGTATTAGTGAATTTGTAATGGCTGTTAAAAATAATTGCAGGAATCCTATAAATGGGATCATGTTGCCTTTTAACTTTGGAAACGAAGTTTTTTTTGTTAATAAAATATGTCAGAAAATATTCGAAAGATTTTCAGAAATTAGCGTTAACCCAGTTATGCAAAAGTTGTGGGAAGAAAAAACACTCGAAGAAAAACAAAAACTCTGCAAAACTATCTTAAAAAAATTTCTAAAAAATAAAAAAGAAATACCCAATTCAATTATTTTTAATAACATAGAGAATGATATTAATAAAATGCCAATAAGAATAATTGTGACAACATCAGAGAATATTAACCCCAGAAAAAAACCGGATTTATTAAGAAGATTTGAAAGATTTATTAAGAAAGAGATAGACGAGTCGTTACAGGTATTACACGAAGAAAAAAAAGATTTAAATAAAATAAGAAGGTTATAATTTAAATTAAAAATGAATTTAATGCATTTTGTTGGTATAATTAGTTAGGCCATGGCAAAAAAAAATAAAAATGAAGAGCTAATCTTAGATGGTACTAAAATTCAGTGGCATATGGATAGGGTGGCCAAGTGGGAGAGGGGAGAAAGAATCGCTCCAGTAACGATTGATATGGCTCTGACTCGCGCTTGTAATTACGGATGTCATTTTTGTTATGCAATGTTACAGGAAAATGATAGATCAGTAATAAACAAAGAAATAATTACTAACTTTTTAGAAGATTCTGCCGAAATAGGTGTCAAGGCGGTAAGCTTTGTTTCAGACGGAGAAAGTACTATATCTCCTGCTTTTATTGATGGTGTTAAAGTTGGTAACAGTTTAGGTATATCAATGGCTGTTGGGACTAATGGTTTTGTTTTAACAAAATCTAAGTTAGAGGAAGTTTTGCCGCATCTAACTTACATAAGGATCAACATATCAGCTGGTGAAAAAAAAAGATATGCAGAAATTATGGGTGTTAAAGAGTCATATTTTGATAGAGTAATACAAAATATAAAAGATATGGTTGAGATTAAAAGGAGAAACAACCTATCTGTTACAATCGGTCTGCAAATGGTTCTTATGCCAGAATATGCTGATCAAGTTATACCACTTGCAAAACTTGGTAAAGAACTTCAACCAGATTACCTCATTATTAAGCATTGTAGTGACAATGAGGATGGTGATTTGGGAGTTGATTACTCAGGATACGAAAAAATTTATGGATTACTTGAAAAAGCAGAATCCTATTCTGATGAAAATTATAAAGTAAAAATAAAGTGGTCTAAGATTAAGTCTGGAGAAAATAGATCATACAGTAGATGTTATGGCGCTCCTTTTATGATCCAAATATCAGGTTCTGGTTTAGTTGCTCCATGCGGGATGCTATTTAATGAAAAATATAAAAGGTACCATATAGGAAATATTTGTGAAAAACGTTTTAAAGATATCTGGAAATCTGAAGAGTATTGGGAGGTTATGAATCATTTGGCTTCAGGTCAATTTGATGCTAAAACTATGTGTGGTACTTTGTGTCTACAGCACAAGGTAAATGAAGCATTAGATAATCATGTGAAAGGAGTTAAACGTCTCGAACAAGTTACCAATAAAAAGATACCTCATTTGAATTTTATATAATGTTCAAATTTCCAATAAAAAAAACAAGTACTTCAAAAAATTACGCTGAGGAATATTTAAGTACACTTTCTGAAGTATCAAAAAAAATTGATTTTAATTCCATTGAGAAATTATCTAAACTGATATCACGATATTATTTATCAAACAAAAATATTTTTGTATGTGGAAATGGAGGCTCCGCTTCCATTTCAAATCACTTCATTTGCGACCATTTGAAAGGAACAAGTTCTAATACAAGTTTGTTACCAAAAATATTTTCTCTATCTTCAAGTTTAGAAATCATTACTGCTGTGGCAAATGATATAAAATACGATGAGATATTTTCTTTTCAATTATCTAGATTAGCCAAAAGAGGCGATTGTTTAATAACGATATCTTCCTCAGGTAATTCAGAAAATATTATAAATGCAATAAAATGGGGAAAAAAAAATAAGCTTAAAACAGTAAGTCTTAATGGGTTTGATGGAGGGAGAGCAAAAAAAATTAGTGATATTAGTATAAATGTTCCATGTAATAATTATGGTATTGTTGAGGATTTGCATCAATCAATAATGCACATATTAGCTCAAAGTATAAGGATGCAAAATTTGCACAATAAAGATTTTTTGAAAATTAACTTTTAAATGTACTATCCTTCTTAATCGTTGTGTAGACAAATATTAAAAGATTAGAGATTGAAAAACAAATACCAAAAATTATAGAAGAAATTATCAAGATGTCGTGTTCGAAAGAATCCATTGAAATTCTTGCAGCTGACCATTCCCTGACTCCCCAGCCATTAATTGAAAAAGGAACGATACCCATAAAATTTAAATAAATTGAAGTAAATAAATCTTTTATACTTGATAGGGATTCCTTGAATGCGTAGATTTGAATAAGTAATGAAATAGAAAATAAAAGTTGAGAAAAAAAGCTAAAAACAAAAACATTAAAAGATGGTAATTTCTTTAAAAAAAAAACAATTGATTGAATATTTAAAAAATTTTTATCAAAATTTCGTAAAGATATGAAAAGTATAATTTGTAATAAAATTAAAAAAAATAACAAATTTATGGAGATCAGATCCAAATATATAAAAGAAATTAGACCAAAATTAAAAAGTGTAAATACACCTATGATACGATCTATGAAAATAAATTTTAATTCAGTTTTTTTACTAATTTTAGATTTATTAGGTGAAATAAGTTTTGATAAATCTCCAAATAAGATTGATGGTAAAAAATTATTAATTATATTTGCGCGAGCATTTAAAAAAAAATACGTGTGAAATGTAAATAAAATATTTTTTCCTTCATTATAACTCTCCACACAATTTTTCCATCTCTTCGAAGAAAAGTAGACACCAAATATCTGTGTTAATAAAGTAAGAAATAAAAATTGATACTTCTCATCTAAATATTCTAAAAAATCAAAATTTAATCCTTTTACAAGGTCGTAAGTAAAAATGACTGTAACGGATATTATCAAGAGTGATAATATTAATCTTAAAGTTCTCATTGAAGTAGCTATTTGAAAATTTCATATTACTTTAGTTAATTAATAAAACAATGATAAATATTATTTAACATAATATATATTATCCGATAAATATTGATTCTTAACCTGAGCCCAGATAAAGCATAGCAGAGCCATAGATAATCCCAGTTATAATAAAAATAACAAACGTGTAGCCCATTATTTGTCTCATATGTAATCCTGCAATTGCCAATAGAGGAATAGTCCAAAATGGTTGAATCATATTTGTCCATTGGTCTCCGTAGGCTACACCAAGTACTATAACATATGGTTTTACATTTAGATAATTTGCAGCCTCTATCATAACAGGTCCTTGAACAGCCCACTGTCCTCCACCTGATGGAATAAACATATTTACTAATCCGCCTGATAGAAATGAATAAAATCCTAATGTATCTGCTGTTGCAATACTTGAAATTTTTTCTGCTAAAACATTTATCAGTCCTGTATCCGCCATTATACCCATTATGCCTGCATAAAAAGGGTATTGTAGTATTATTGGACCGACTGTTATAGAAGCTCTATTAACAAGTTTCACATAATGAATAGGCGAATTACTTAACAGAAGTCCAATTCCTAGAAAAGACCAACTAACAATATTAAGGTCTAACGAAAAACCTTTTTTATAAAATATTAGACCAATGAATAAGAGAAGAGATATTGCCAAAAAAAAACTAATAAATCTTTTATTTTCAATTACTTGTGCAGGGCTTCTAATTTTCTTGTTCATATCATCGCTATCACTTTTATCAGTAAATCTAAATACATTAGAGTCTATTTCATTGATTTCAGAATCATTGTTCGGTCTCATTAAAGGATTAACAATTGTAATGATAAGAAGAGTAAAAATTGCTATTGTAATATTAAACGGATTAAAAATAGTATCAGTAACGGGAATTATACCAATTTTATTAATTAGTGAATGGTCAGCCGAGGAGACAAATAACGCTGCTGACGAAGAATACCCCATGTGCCAAATTACATATCCAGAATACGCTGATGCAACTAGTAAAGGATAATGAATTTTAATTCTTTTTTTTGCACATCCAATAGCTACAAATTTTGAGACTATTCCGCCCACTATCAATCCAAATGACCACGCAAATAAACTTGCAAGACCAGAAATAAATGTCACCAAAGCATATGCTTGTATCTGGGATGCAGGATACGAACCTATTTTTGATAAGATATTTTCAACTGGCTTAGTGTGAGCTAACGCATGAGCAGTGATCATAATTATACAAATTTGTGCTGTAAACGTAAAAAGTTTTGGAAGACCCGTTCCCCATGCCTCAAAAGTTTCTATAATTGAAGAGTCTGTATTGAAAACAGCTAATAGAAAAGTCAATACAGACAAAACAATTACAAAAATAAATGCATCTGGATAAAAATTTTCAACTAATTTAACAAATGGTTTTGATAAATTATTAAAAAATCCGAGCTTTTTTGAGGACATTTATTTATCGAGCTCTAAAGCTATTACCTTTCCTTCTGCCATCACAGGAATAATCACAAGATTTTTTTCTAGGATTACCTCATGGTCAGCTGCTCCTTTGCCAACTTCAGCCAAAACTTCGAATCTTCCATTTTTTTTTATTCGATACAATTTTGCTCCTGTCCAGTCCGTTACAAGATAAGCTCCCTTTCCGTCAGATTCAATGCCATCAAGATTTCCAATTGGTTTTTTTCCTAAGCTTTTAATCTGTTTTGTATGTAAATTAATGCTTTTTAAACTACCTTTGAGTTCGGGTGTTCCCCACCCTTCCATAACAGCACCCCAACTGCCAACAATTAGATTTCCCTCCTCGTCATCAATATGAAGTCCATTAGGTGCTAACTGAGGACTGTAAAACCAAGCTGGTAATTGTCCAAATTGATTTAATCTGTATATCGTGTCTGTATAAGTGTCTCCAACATAAACGTTACCATATTTGTCTGCAGTAACATCGTTCATACATACAGATCCGTATCCTTTATATTTATTTGTGATTTTCTTTGAAGCAATGTCTACTTCAACAAGTTCGTCAACATCAGCAATGTAAAGCTTGTCGTTACTAATTGTCATCCCTTTAGGTGCGTTGAGTGATTTAACCCATTTTTTTTCAATAACAGTTCCATCCAATCCAATTTTAGAGATATATCCAGTACCGTCTTTTTTAAATGGATGATCTGTAATATTAGAAACATACAAAACATCGTTTTTTTTGTCGTAAATAGCTGATTCTGGTAATTCAAAAATCTTTTCAGTTTCCCATAGAACTTTGATATGGCCATCTGCTAAAACTGGTTTGTGCATTAAATTAAATGATAATAAAGTAATTAAAATAAATATCTTTTTCATTATTTCTCCTTTTATTGTTTTAAGTTATTTGGCATTGATAAGTCAATCCCAGTTGATTTTTCTGATGATGGCCACTTTTGAGTAATCGTTTTTCTTTGAGTGTAAAATCGAACACCATCAGGTCCGTATATATTGAGGTCTCCGAAAATAGAATTTTTCCATCCCCCAAAACTATGGTAAGCAGAGGGGACTGGGAGCGGAATGTTTATTCCAACCATACCTATCTCTGCTTTGTCAGCAAAAAGTCTAGCATTATGACCATCACTGGTAAATATACAACAACCATTACCGAAATCATTATTATTAATTATTCTTATACCCTCTGATAGATTCTTCATTTCCATCACTTGCAAAACTGGACCAAATATTTCATTTTTATAGGATTGCATTTTTGTATTAACTTTATCTATGACAGTTGGTCCTAGGAAATAACCATTGTTAGAATTTTTTCGTTTAATAAAGTCCCTTCCGTCAATGATAATTTTTGCCCCCTCCTCCTCTGCCATCTTGATATTTTTTTCAACAGATTCAAGGTGTTCCTTGGTTACTAAGGGACCAAAACTATTAAGGTTCAAATCTTCAAATCCAAACTTTAATTCTGAAACTTTTTTATGCAAAGTTTTAAGAAAATTTTCTTTTATGTCTGATGAAACTACGGCAACAGAGAGTGCCATACACCTCTGACCAGATGAGCCAAAAGCTGCTGATATCAATTGATCTGTTGTATAATCTAAATTTGCATCCGATAGTATTAATGCGTGGTTTTTAGCTCCTCCGAGTGCTTGACATCTTTTTCCAGATGCAGTGGATAGTTCATAAACATTTTTTGCAACTGGCGTTGAGCCAACAAAACTTACTGCTTTAATTCTATTATCATTAATTAAAGATTTGACTACATCCTTATCCCCGTTAACAAGATTAAGCAAACCTTTTGGAGCTTTGGTTTCATTGAAAAGCTCCGTAATAAATAATGAACCCATTGGATCTTTTTCTGAGGGTTTCAATATAAAAGAGTTACCTGTCGCAAGAGCTAATGGAAACATCCACATTGGTACCATTGCAGGGAAATTAAATGGAGTTATTCCCAAAATTATACCTAACGGTGAGAATTCACTCCAAGAATCTATATCAGTACTTATATTTTTATTATACTCTCCTTTTATAACCTCACCAATACCACATGCATATTCAATATTTTCAATGCCTCTTCTTACTTCACCTAAAGCATCTTCATAAACTTTTCCCAAATCTTGCCCAATAATCTCAGCTAACTTCTCTTTATTTTTCTCTAATAAAATTTTGTATTCAAAAAGTATTTCAGTTCTTTTTGCAATTGAATAAAGTTTCCACTCCTCAAAGGCTTTCTGAGAACTAGATATTGCTTTTTCAATTATATTTTTTGAGGCACAGTTTATTGAACTTATTATTTTACCGTTAGAAGGATTGAAAACATTAATTTTTTTTCCATCCTCGTAAATT
>CACIYM010000017.1 GCA_902590895.1 uncultured Alphaproteobacteria bacterium | reverse complement strand
CTCTAGAAAGAATGCTTGAAAGTGAAAAAGATAAATTATTGGGAATGAATAAAGAACTTCAAAAAATGGTTATTGGTCAAAATGATGCAATAGAAAAAATATCATCGGCAGTTTTAAGATCAAGAGCTGGCATACAAAATCCTGATAGACCAATTGGTATTTTTTTATTTTTAGGACCTACAGGTGTTGGTAAAACTGAGCTATGTAAAGCATTATCAAAATTTCTGTTTGATGAAGAAAAATCTCTTTACAGACTAGATATGTCAGAGTATATGGAAAAACATTCCGTATCAAAATTAATTGGTTCACCACCAGGATATGTTGGTTATGAAAGTGGAGGGCAATTAACTGAATCTGTGAGAAGAAAGCCTTACCAAGTTATCCTATTAGATGAGATAGAGAAAGCTCACTCTGATATTTATAATATTTTATTACAGGTTTTTGATGATGGTAGATTAACAGATTCACATGGAAGAGTGGTAAATTTTAAAAATACCGTTATTATTATGACATCAAATATTGGAGCTGAGCACATAAACTTCTCTGAAGACCAAAAAAGTAAAATAGAAGTATTCACTAAAGAAAAAGTTTATGAGGAAATTAAAGTAAATTTTAAGCCAGAATTTATTAATAGAATTGATGAAATTATTTTATTTAATAGGCTTACCAAAAACGAAATGATAGAAATCCTAAAAATTCAAATTCAAGATTTGTTAAAACTATTAAAAGATAAAAAAATAAAAATTAGCTTAGATAAAAATGCTGAAGATTGGTTAATTAATGAAGGTTTCTCAGCCTCATACGGAGCAAGGCCTCTTAAAAGGGTTATTCAAAACTTCATTGAAGATAAAATTGCTTTAATGATAATTAGTAATGAATTGAAAGAAGATAAAGAAGTTTTAGTTTCTACAAAAAATAATGATCTATCATTTAAAATAAGATGAAAAAAGTTGGTTTTATTGGTCTTGGAGTTATGGGTTCTAACATGGCAAAAAATTTAATAAATCATGTCGACCAATTAAATATAATTTCGCGAAATTCAAAAAAAACATTAAAATTTATTTCAAAACAAAAAAAAAATAAAAAGTTAAAAATATTTGACACATTGGAAGGTCTTACTAAACAATCAAATATAATTATTACATGTGTTGGAGATGATAGAGATTTAAAAAATATATTTTTAACTAAAAAAGGAATTATAAATTATGTTTCTAACAATACCATAATAATTGATCATACAACAGCGTCAGCAGAAATAACTGAGGTTTTGTACAAGAAATTTTTAATCAAAAAATGTTTATTTTATGACGCACCCGTAAGTGGTGGTGAAATTGGTGCAATTAACGGAACTCTTTCAATTATGGTTGGTGGTAATAAAAAAAAAATTAGTTTGATTAAAAACATCTGTAATAGCTATTCAAAATCAGTTGTTTATATGGGAAAAAGTGGAAACGGTCAGCTCACTAAGATGGTCAATCAAATTTGCGTGTCATCAATTATTCAGGGTTTAGCTGAAGGATTATTCTTTGCGAAGAAAAAAAAATTAAACGTAGATGATTTAATGAAAGTTATTAGTAACGGAGCAGGACAATCTTGGCAATTTGATAACAGAGCGAAAACAATGTGGAATAATAAATTTAATTTTGGTTTCATGAATAAACTCATGTTAAAAGATCTAAAAATTGTTCTGAAAGAAACAAAAAATGTTAATATGAATTTGCCGATTACAAAAATCATTAAAGGTTACTATTCTAATTTAGTAGAAAAAGGCTATTCTAATGAGGATACCTCTAATTTAATAAGATTATTAAAACAAAAACTAAGTTAATATTTTTTGGTAGATCTTATTTTTTAAATTATCGATTCCAATTCCTTCTAATGCTGAAATTAAAATTGTTTTTTCATCAACCAAATTATGTAACTTATTAGTATTGTCTATAAGATCAACTTTATTTATTACATCAATTATTTTTCCCTCATGATTATCAATTCCTATTTCTTGCAGTATTTTTAAAACTTCTTTTTTTTGCTCCAAGTAATAATCATTAGAAACATCCCTTATATGAAGAATTAAATCTGAGTAAATAATCTCATCCAATGTAGATTTAAAAGAATCAACTAATGTAGTAGGTAAATCGCTGATAAATCCAACAGTATCGACAAATAAAAGATTTATATTCTTAAAAAAAGATTTCCTTATGGTCGAGTCCAGTGAAGCAAATAACATATCCTTAGACAAAACATTTGACTTAGTTAATTTATTAAATAAGGTTGATTTACCTGAATTTGTATATCCGACTAATGCAATAACCGGAACTTTATTTTTTTTTCTTCTATATCTCTGGATATCTCTAATTGAAATAATCTTTCTTATTTTTTTTTTTAACCTATTTATTTTTTCTGTTAATTGTCGTTTATCGGACTCTATTTGTTTCTCTCCAGGTCCACCCATAAAGCCAGCACCTCCTCTTTGTCTTTCTAAGTGTGTCCAAGACCTAACAAGTCTACTTTTTTGAAACTGAAGACTAGCTAGTTCAACACTTAATTTACCTTCATTAGAATTAGCTCTAGAACCAAAAATTTCTAATATCAAGCCAGTTCTATCTATTACTTTTGCATTAAGTTCATTTTCAAGGTTTCTTTGTTGTATTGGAGTCAAATTTACGTTAAGAAAAACTACATCCACAGATGATTCTTTAATTTGTTTTTTAAAATATAAAATGTTACCTTTATTAATGAATGTTTTTGGACTGATTTTTTCTAAACCAATCGAAAAACTTTTCCTACATCTTAAGTCAATTGCTTTTACTAAACTCTTAGCCTCTTCTAAGTAATATTTTTGTTTATATTTAGAGAATTTTAAAAAAGGATGTATTACAAAAATATCATTGTCGTTCATTTTATCTGTTTTATTAGATATTTATTATATAATTCCATAATTTTAAGTGTAATATTTCCTGGCTTACCCTTATTAATGATACACTTATCAATTTTTATTACCGGAAGCACCCCGACTGTCGTACTTGTAAGAAAAGCCTCCTTGCATTTTTGTATATCGTTAATTGTAAATGATTTTTCTTTTACTAAAAAACCGTTTCTTTTAGCTATATTAATCACGCAATCTCTGGTCACGCCTCCCAAAATTAAATTATTAGCTGGGTGAGTAAAGATAACATTTTTCGTATTAATGATAAACGCGTTTGAAGTAGACCCCTCTGTAATTTGATTATTCCTTGATTGCCAAATTTCGTAAAATCCTTTATCAGAAGCTTTTTGTTTCTCTAACAGGTTAGGTAATAATGATATAGACTTAATGTCACACCTTAACCATCTTAGATCCTGCGAAATACCAACGCTCACCCCTTTAATTAAATTTTTTAAATCTTTATTCGAAAAAGTAAAAATAACTACATTTGGTGAGACATTTTTAGGAAACAGATGATTTCTTTTTGCACTTCCTCTTGTTATTTGTAAATAAATAAAACCATTTTCAGTGCTATTAAGATTTATTAAATTACTTATTATTAGTTCAAGAGACTTAAAATTTTTAAAGGGATGAGAAATATTCAGATTATTTAAAGATCTCTTTAATCTTACAGTATGTTTTTTGAAGTTTAATAATTTTTGTTTTGAAAAACCTATAACCTCATAAACACCATCAGAAAAATTAAACCCCCTATCCTCAACTGAAATTAATGCCTTTGATCTGCTCTGGTATGAACCATTAACATAATAGATTGTCATTAAAAAAACTCAATATTCACTTCTGAATACTTTTCAATATCTTTTATCGAAGATGGTTCAGAAAAAATTATTAACTTATCTTTAACTAGTAAGGTGGTATTCTCATCTGGAAAAATTAACTCGTTATTTCTGACTATTCCTCCAATAACCACACCTTTAGGAATTGTTAATTCAGTGATTTTTTTATCAGCAAACTTCGTTGTTGGTAATATTTCTATTTCCATTATTTCACCACGTTCGTTTCCAAAATCATGTACTTCCTTGACTTTACCTCTTCTCACATATTGAAGTATCGCGGAGGTCGTAATGTTTCCAGGATTAATAAGAACATCAAGGTTTAACTTTTTTGAAAGTCTTCTATAATTTTGATTTCTAACAATCGCCATTGATCTCTTACAACCCAAGTCTTTAGCTAATAACGAGGAAAAAATATTTACCTCATCGTCATCAGTAACTGAGATTATCGCTTCCGCAGCGGAGGCTCCTGCTTCCTTAAGCAAATCTGCATCTAATGCATCACCACATAAAATAGTATTTTGAGTGGAAATTTCCGATGCTATACTTTTTGATCTAGTTATATTGCTATCAATAATTTTACAACTTATATCTTGATAATCACTTTCTAAAATTTTAATAATACTTCTTCCAATGTTTCCAGCTCCAACAATAACAACTTTTCTATTTTCTTGAGATTTAATACCAAAAACTCTTAAAGCTCTAAGAAGATCATTGTTCTTTAAACAAATATAAATATCATCACCTGGATATATTTCTACTTTGCCAGATGGTAAAATTATTTCATTATCTCTAAAAATTGAAAGGATTTTTACTTCTAAACCTGAAAAAATACCAGGTAGCATTCTCAATGGCGTATTAATTATTGGACAAGATTCATTTATAGATAAACCTATTATTCTTGCAACTTTATCTCCTAAATAAAATGAATCAAACGAACCCGGAGTGTTTAATTTTCGAATAATAGCTTTTGCTATTTCTAGCTCTGGAGAAATGATAGCGTCAACATCAATTTTTTCTTTAGCAAATAAACGATTATAATATTTAGGATTTAGATAATCAGAGTCTTTGACTCTTGCAACTTTTGTTGGAATCTTAAATAGATGTTTGGCTAGCTCACAACTCAAAAGATTGCACTCATCTTTTTCAGAAACAGCAATTATAATGTCGGCATCATCCGCTCCTGCTTTTTCAAGTGTCTCTGGTAGAGCAGTTGGTCCACAAACACTTTTTAAATCAACATTTTTACTTAAAGACCTTAACAGAACCTCAGACTCGTCAATAACTGTTACATCATTATCTTCGTAAACTAATTGTTTAGCTATATTAGAACCAACCTCACTCGCGCCACAAATAATAATTTTCATAATTTATTCTGTTTTAATATTTAAAGATTTAAGTTTTCTATAGAGTGCGGTTCTCTCCATACCTATTTGTTTTGACATTTTGGAAATATTCATATTAAATTTACCTAAATTATACTCCAAATATCTTTTTTCAAAAATCTCTCTCGCAATTTTTAAATTTTTATTAAAAAAGTCAGCTTCACCAATTAAATTCCTATCACCAACAAAATTTAAGATTAATTTAACCAAATTTTCCCTAGTAATTTTATTTTTATTGTTATCACACAATACAAATAAACTCCACTCAAGGAATTTTTTTAATTGCAATGTGTTCTTAAAACATTCAATATCCATAACGAATGATAAAAAATCTTTACTAATATTATTAATACTAATATCCTTTTTAGTAATAATCTCATTTATAAATATATTTATTAAATCAACCTTATCGTGCATTCTCTCAGAGAGCTTAGGGACATATATCTCATAAAAGTTGAGATTTTTTATAAGATCATCCCTAAGGATTTTTTCTTTTTTTAAGTAGTCTAATGAAAAATCAGATGAGCAAATTACACGGAAGTCAATTTTTTTAAATGAGCCTCCTCCTATTCTTCTGTATTTTTTTTCTTCAAATATTCTAACGAGTTTACCTTGATTTTTTGAACTTAGCCGATCAATATTTTTGAATAAAAGGGTACCACCGTTTACCTCTTCAAAAACTCCGGTTTTTTTTAAAATCTGTTTTTCTTCTTTTCCAAAGAATTCCTCTTCTACATAGTTTTCTTCTAAAAAGGCTAAATCAACGGTTTTAAAATTTTTGAAAAACCGATTAGATTCACTGTGAAGTTTTTTAGCTAAAAATTCTTTACCACTTCCTTTGTCCCCATAAAGAAAAATAAATGATTCAGTTTTAATAATTTTTTTTAAACGCGCTATAGTATTTTTTGAACAATCAGACTTGGCAATATAATTATAGCCTTTATTTTTATAAATGTTATTTATACGAGTTTTTAAATCATAATTTTCTAATGCTTTTTTAACCTTAAAAATTAAAAGGTCTCCGTCAAAAGGCTTTTCAATAAAATCATATGCACCTTTTTTAATTGAGTTTACAGCTGTTTCGATATTTCCATGCCCACTGATCATAATGATTGGAATATTACCGTTAATTTCCAGTATTTTTTCTAAAGTTTGAAAACCATCAAGTTTTGAATTATTCAACCAAATATCTAAAATTACAAGTGAATAATCTTTTTTTTTAAATGAATTAATTGCTTCCTCTGAAGAAAGCATTGATTTAGTTTCAAATCCTTTGTCGTTAAGTAGTCCAGATATTTGCTCACAAATATCTTTTTCGTCATCAATAATTAAAATATCATTTAGCTTAGTCATAAATATTAATGTTTTTGAAAAGTTTAATTCTTACAAGTGCACCTCCAAGAGAAACTCCATCTAAAAGGTCAATTTCACCATTATGGTCCTCTACAATTTTCTTGCATATTGCAAGTCCAAGTCCAGTACCATTTAGTTTATGTGTAATATATGGCTCAAAAAGTTTTTCTCTGTTTTTAGGAAAACCATCTCCATTATCTTCTATATCCACTAAAAAGAAATTTGATTTTTTTGAAACAGTTATGTGAACTTTTTTTTTCTTTTTAGAATTTGATTCTATAGAGTTTTTAAGAATATTCATAAAAAGTCTATTAATTTGGTTAAAATCACAACTGATATTTATTTTTTTAGGTTTAATTTTCAACTTAAATTCAACATTTTTATTCGCTATTTTTTGAGTATTCACTTGATTAAGAATTAAGTTATCTAAACTGACTAATTTTAATTTTCTTTCTGGCATTCTTGCAAAATTTGAAAATTCAGATACCAAATTTTCAATTGAATTGACTTGTCTAACAATTGTAGAAGTACAATTATTAAAAAAATCAGTATCAGAAACTTTTCTATCTTTTACTGAGTTTTCAATTCTTTGAGCAGAAAGCTTTATAGGTGTTAATGGATTTTTTATTTCATGAGCCATATATCTTGCTATATTTGACCATGCCGCATTTTTTTGAGCTGATACCAACTCAGTAATATCATCAATACTTAAAAGTACACCCTTAAACAATTTATTTTCATAAACTTTAGAAAGGTTAAGATTGAGAATCTTAATTTTTCCAACTATTAGATGTTTAATTTGAACTACTTTGTGGTCATTTTTTGAATTTTTAAATTTTTTAATTTCAGATGACAAATTTCTATTTATTTTAAAAAAATTATTTTTTGTATTGGGTCCTAAGAATTCTTCAGTTTTTTTATTCATTAATAAAATCTTATTATTTATATCTATATAAATTATAGCATTACTAATTTCGTTGATAATTTTTTCTGTAAACTTTCTTCTCAGATTTATTATCTCTTTTGCCTTGAGTAATTTATTTTTTTGAACTTTAAGTTTTTCAATCATTTTATTTAAAACTTTTGACAAAAAATTAAATTCATTATTACCCTCTATAACTCGAATTTTGGATGAAAAATTATCCTGAATGATTTTTTCAGAATCTTTAATTATACTTAAAATAGGTCCTAAAATTCTACTGGAAAATTTTAGTCCAAACCAAGTGGAAAGAATTATCATCAAAAAATTAATAGCCAAAAAAAGTTTATTAAACTGATATTGAAAATCATCAAGCTTATTAGTCACATTAACATATTCTAAGGCAGTTTTATTTACAGATTCAACTCTGCTTAAAACGTTTGAATCAACATTCTTTCCTATATACAAATATGTTGGCAGAGCTCTTTGAATTTTGAGTAGTGCCCTAACTTTTGTTTGATCATTATTTGGGAAAACAGCTATATCACCTTCATCAGCAATAAAAAATGTCCATAGCGGTGGAGCAGTTTCTGTCTCAGCTAGAAAACTTCCAACTTTTGCTAACAATTGACCAGAACTTTCAAAAATAATTGCTTCATCAAGTTCTCTAACTTGGACAAAGTAATTTAAAAATTCAGTGAGTCTTTCTCTATTTGTAAAAAAAAAAACTTCCTCACTGCTAATTTCATTGTTTATAAATAATATATCTTTTTTTATACTGTTTTTGTGTTCATTAAAATAGGATTCTGATATTTCCTTAGACCCATCAATTACCCTGCTTATTTTATCATTAAACCAATTTTTAACCCCTTGATCAAAAAAAACTAAGGAAAAAATTGTAATTAATGATGTAGGTATAAAGCTGATAATAATGAATAGTGATGTAAATTGTATTCTAAACTTTGATTTTAATTTTTTTTCTATAAAAATTTTAAAGATTTTATTTAAAGATATTAATATTAATAAAACTATTAAGAAGAAATTTATTGAAATAAGTATTGATACATCTTCAACCTGACCCAAGTTTAACAAGTACCCTGATAATGAGAGGAATATAATTAAACTTATTACGAAAGAAATAAAAAAAATAAAAATAAATAATAAATTTTCGATATTCTGATATAAATTATTTATCTTAACGTTTGTTAACATTTTATTTTGAAAACTTTTTTGGTATATTGTGTTTGGCAATTTTAGATCTTAGGGTATTTCTGTTTATCCCTAAAACTCTAGCTGTTTTAATTTGGTTACCTTTGAAATATTTCAATGTTTTTAATATCAATGGTTTTTCAATTTCATACACAAATTTTTCATACAAATTTAACTCAGTATTCTCATCTTCGATCGTTTCAAAAAACTTTTCCAAAAAATCGTTAAAAAAACTTGATACACCATCAGATTTCTTCTCTGTTTCTGATTCGATGAAAGTCTCAAAACTTTTGGGTTTATTATCAATTAAATTTTTAATTGTATCAATTGTTACAATTTTTTCAGTACATAAAACACTAACTCTTTTAAACAAATTTTCTAATTCTCTGACATTACCAGGCCAACCATACTGTTTAACAAAACCTAATGCATCGTTATCAAGTTGTTTTGAATTTTCAGAAAATTTTGAAAGGAAATGGTTTGACAAAAATATAATATCATTTTCCCTTTTTCTAAGAGGAGGTAACTCAATATTAATTACATTTATTCTGTAAAATAAGTCTTCTCTAAACGTTTGATTTTCAACTCCATTAAGTAAATTTTTATTAGTTGCTGAAATTATTCTAACATCTGTTTTAATAACTTCTCTACCACCCACTCTAGATAACTCACCAAACTGTAAAACTCTCAAAAGCCTTGCCTGGATATCAATAGGCATATCTCCTATTTCATCAAGAAATAATGTTCCACCATTGGCTTTTTCAAAATAACCAATAGTCCTTTTTTCTGCTCCAGTAAAAGCACCTTTTTCATAACCAAATAACTCACTTTCGATTAAATTTTCTGGCAAAGATGCCATATTCATAACTACAAATGGAAATTCTGATCGTGGACTGAAATTATGTATTGCTCTTGCAACAAGTTCCTTGCCTGTACCCGATTCACCTGTGATAAGAACTGTGTGATTTGTCTTAGTAATTTTAGCGATATTTTTATAGACTTGTTGCATCACTAAAGAAGTACCTATCATTGGTAATTTTTCATCAATTTGCGTTTCGTATTTCAGGGATCTTTCTGATTTGAGACATTTATTAACAGAAATAGTTAAATCATTTAAATCAAGGGGTTTTGGCAAATACTCAAAAACCTCAAGTTGATCTGCCTTAATAGCAGTTAAAATATTATTTTTAGCACTTATAATTATGAAAGCTTGGTTTTTGTTTTTTTTTTTAACTTTCTTAACAAGCTCTAATCCGTCTCCATCTGGCAACATTACATCACAAATTATTAAATCAAAGTTACTTTTTTCAATTGTCACCCAAGCTTCAGACAATGTTGAAACACTTTTTACTGAAATCTTTGAACTACTTAAGGCTCTCGTTATGACTTTTCTCAATGAAAAATCGTCATCGATTATTAAAATTCTTTTTTCCATACCTAATTATTATAATGGTAATTTAATATACACTTTTGTACAGTCATTATCACTTTCGATAAAAATTTCACCACTATGATAGTTAATTATTTTTTTTACCAAAAAAAGACCAACCCCAGTACCATTTTTTTTCTTTGAATAGAAAGGGACAAAAACTTTTTCTAAATCATTTTTTGCTATACCCTTTCCATTATCCTCAATAACTATTTGAAGAAAATTTTTTTTGAAATTATCCATCAAATTTGGAATTTTTATGGATTGACCAAAAAGAAATTTTGTGGTGATTCTTATATATGAAGATGAATTTTTTTCTAAAGCTTCCGTAGAATTTAATAGTAAATTATCAAAAACCTGAATCATTGCATTCTTGTCAACGTTAACAAGTGGTAATGAAGGATCAAAATTTTCATGAATTTTCAAACTTTTATCTAATTTTTTTAATCTGAATATTGAATATCTTATAATTTCGTGAATATTTTCATCTTTCCCTTTTAATAAATCAATTTTAGAATTTACAAATGAAAGAGAATTAAAAATTTTTGAAACTCTTTCAGTTTCACTAGAAATTATATCTATTAACTCTTTGTCATAATTTTTAGATTTTGTGATTAATTGTGAAGCCATTTTAATTGAACTTAATGGGTTGTTAATTTCATGACTGAGAATAGAGAATGTTTCGTCAAAAATGGTATATTGACTGTTTTCATTAATTTTTCTTTGGTCTTCAATTTTTTTAAAAATCATTAACATATATTTATTTATATTATCAGGGATTATACACCTAACTTCATAGGAGTAATTTTTAAATAATGTGGCTTCTTTGATTAAAAACATTCCAACTTTTTCTTTTAATCTTTTTAAATTACTTATTAAAAAGGAGCTTTTGCTGAATATTAATTCCACAGAAATATCTTTCAATTTTGACTGACTTTTCCCAAATTGAATTTGAAATTCTAAATTCACAAAAAAAATTTTTAAATTATTTTTCTCTACAATTATTAGAGGCTCTGGTACTAAATCCAAAAAGTTTTTAAAAAAATTTAAATCCTTATCGTTTTTCATAATTGCTTAGAAAAAATCGTTTATATATTTTTCTATTACTTTTTTATCTGTGCAATTATTAACTTTGAATCTAAATTCATTTGAGTTTTTTAATGATTTTGAGTACCAACCTAAATGTTTTCTAAAAGATTTTAATCCAACCTCATTACCATAATGTTCTAAAGCAAGATTAAAATGTTCTATAATAATATTTTTTTTTTCACTCATCTCTAATTTAAAACTTTCAAGATTATTTTCCTTATAATGTTTTATTTCCTCAAAAATCCATGGTCTGCCATAAGAGCCTCTTCCAATCATTACCGCGTCACTTCCAGATTTAAACTTTGATTCATAATAATCATTTATTTCATTAATATCTCCATTGACAACAACAGGTATTTTTACAGATTTTTTCACTTTTTTTATAAAGCTCCAATCAGCATTTCCTTTAAACATTTGATTCCTTGTTCTGCCATGGACTGTAATCATTTTTACACCTTCGTCTTCAGCAATTTTAGCAAGATCAGGAGCATTAAGACTTTTTTCATCCCAACCTTTTCTCATTTTTAAAGTAACGGGAATATCAACACTACTGACTACTGATTTTATAATGCGTGAAGCTAATTTTTCATCTTTCATTAAAGCCGAACCTGCATAACCATTAACAACTTTTTTAACTGGACATCCCATATTAATGTCTATTATATCAGCACCTGCATTTTGGCAAAGTTTCGCGGCTTCACCCATTACATTTGGTTCACATCCTGCAATTTGAATTGCATAAATATCACCAGAATCTTTTTTTATCATTTTTAAGGTTTTTTTATTTTTCTCTACTAAAGCTCTACTTGCGATCATTTCTGAAAAAACTAAGGCTGGTTTGAATTTCTTAACGATTTCTCTGTAACAATAATCTGATACACCGGACATTGGCGCAAGTAACAAATCACTCTTTAGTTTTAAATTACCGATTTCAATCATTTTTCTAATATTTTAATACCAAAGTAAGCAATATTAATAAATAAATAAGATAATAAAACTAATTTGAAAGTTGTAAAGCTTGAGCATCCCCTGATCATTCTATAAATCAAAAATAGGATAATTAAAAAAAAACTCAATATACTCAAGGAAACTTTATAATTAAAAAAAGAGTAAAAAGTTTCATATTGAGTTATATGAAAAATAAGACCTGAAATTATTGATGAAAATAAAAAAAACATTGTTAAATATAAAAATCTAATTGTCAAAATTTCACTTTGGTGCAAAGAAGGTAAAAAATTCACAAGAATTGAATTAAATTTAATTCTTTTCAAGAAACGACTTTTTATGTAAACACTAAATGAGCTGATTGCGCATATAGTCAAAACTGAGTAAGCAAAAAGTGAGCTAAAAATGTGAAAAAGTAAATATTTATTTTTGAACAATGTAAGTGTACTTTGACTGGAACCATAATCTAGAAAAGTTAGATATTTAAATAATACCATTACAATAAAAAAAGGAATAAAAATAAGTCTCAATCTTATAAATTCAAAATAGAGTATGGAAATTAAAAAATACGAAAAAAGTAAAACTGCCAGAAGCAAGCTAGTTACCTGACTCAAATAGGAGGTGTTTATTGATGATATATATTTATAGTAAAGAAAATTGACAATACTAAAAAAAAGAAGGTTAGATAAATAAATCAACCTATTAATTGATTCTCTATTATTGATATTGATGAAGCTTGTAATTAAAAATAATAAAAAGCATATTAAAGTTAAAAATTCTGTGTAAAAATTACTAGTCATAAATAAATATCTTGATTTACATGAATAGAAAAAATATAGCATTAATTCTTAGCGGTGGTGAAGGAAAAAGATTTGATAAAAGTAAGCCCAAGCAATTTTTTAAGATTAATGAACAAACAATATTAGAAATAACTGTAGAGAAATTTATAAAATCTAGTCTATTTTATAATGTAATCGTTGTTTGTCCTTTAAAACATAAAACTGAAACCCAAAGATTACTAAAAAAATTTAAGGTAACAATTGTTACTGGTGGTGAAACGAGACAAAAATCGGTTTTATATGGACTGGAAAGATGTAAAAAATACAAGTCTGAAAATATTATTATTCATGACGTTGTTAGACCTTTTTTTCAAAAAAATTACTTAATGATATTTTAGAGAATTTAAAAAAAAATAAGTGTGTTATTCCGTCTTTAAATGTTTATGATTCAATTAGATTTTACAGTAAAAATACTTACAAAAATATTGAAAGAGATAATCTCAAATTAATTCAAACACCACAAGGATTTAAATTTGATACAATTTACAATGCTCATAAAAATGCAAATAAATTTAATTTTACTGATGATTCATTATTGGTATTCCACAATGAAAAAAATGTGTTATTAATGCCAGGTGAAATTTTAAATTTTAAAATTACTGAGAAAAACGACTTAAATAAATCTATTAAACTTTTAGAGGGTGTGATGAATAATGTTAATGTAAGAACAGGAAATGGATTTGACGTTCATAAATTTAAAAAAGGTAAATCAATATTACTTTTTGGAATAAAAATTCCTTTTGATAAATCGCTTGATGGTCATTCAGATGCAGATGTTGGGTTTCATTCTATTGTTGATGCAATACTTGGTTCTATTGGCAAAGGTGATATTGGCGAACACTTTCCTCCAACTGAAAAAAAATGGAAGAACAAAAATTCATTATTTTTTCTAGAATATGCAAATGATTTACTGCAAAGAGAAAGCTTTACTATTAATAATCTTGATATTACCTTAATTTGTGAAAGACCAAAAATAATAAATTATAAAAAAAAAATGAAAAATAAAATTTCAAGTATACTCAAAATTGATAGCGATTTAATAAATATAAAAGGTACAACTACAGAAAAGTTAGGTTTTTTGGGAAGAGAAGAAGGTATTGCTTGTCAATCAACAGTAACTGTTTCTAAGAAAAATGATTTTAATTTCTAAAATATTTTGTACAGGTTTTGGAGTTGGAAAAATTCCTTTTTTCCCTGGCTCTTTAGCATCTTTATCAATTCTACCAATTATTTGGATTATAAAGAAAAATCAATCTGTGGAGTTTTTTTTAATTGTAATTGCTATCTATCTAATAATTTCATACTTTTTAATTAAAGTTTGCATTACTAATCAATCTAACAAAGATCCGAGTTATATTGTTGTTGATGAACACTTAGGGCAAGCTGTTACTTTGTTGTTCTGCGATGAAGTATTGATTGAATATTTTTTTGCATTTCTATTATTTAGATTTTTTGATATTCTTAAACCATTTCCAATTAATTATTTTGATAACATTAAAAATCCATTTGGAGTAATTGGAGATGATATACTAGCTGGAATAATATCTGGTCTAATAATCTTTCTTATTTTATGAAGCAAACAACAATAAAGAATGAATTAATAACAAAGTTAAAAAAAAAAAATATAAAGTTATGCATTGCAGAATCTATGACAGGTGGAAACTTCGCATACGAGTTTATAAAAAATAAAGGAGCGTCAAGCTATGTTGACTTTTCACTAGTTTGTTACAGCAAAGATTCAAAAAAAATTTTTTTAGATTTAGAAAATGATTTAAAGAAAAATGACGTTGTGAGTGAACATATTGCCAAAAAAATGGCAATAAATATAACAAGCTACTCGAAACACCACAAAACAATGGGTGTCTCTTGCACAGGATTAGCATCAGACTTTTTAAATAAAAATTTATCAAAAATGAGCACAGGTACTGTTTTTTTTGCAGCATATTTTAATAAAAATATAAGAGTTAAAAAAAAAGTTTTTAAAGGTTTAGCTAGAAATCAAATTATTTCTAGAACAATCAAAGAAATGATTATGTTGTGCAACTCATTTATCTAATTCATATAAAATAACTTTATCACCTCTATTTTTTAAGAATAATTTTTCTTTTAAAACTAACTCCTTGGAAATTTCACTATTTATAAATCTATTAATTTTATTTTCAAGTTCATTCATTATATTTTTTTTGTTAGTGAATATAATTTTATTTTCTTGAATTATTTTTTTATTTTTGAATAAGAGTATTATATTTTTTTCACTAAAAAAAATATAAAAAAATAAGCCTAAGGAAATAGATATAAAAATAAGATTATTTATTTTAATTTTTACTAGCATAAAAAAAATTTTTAAACGGTTCTTTACCAGAAAACTTGATGTCAGCATTCTGATCTTCAATTCTTAGTAATTGATTGTACTTTGCTATTCTCTCAGATCTTGATAATGAACCTGTTTTAATTTGACCAGAATCCATTGCAACTGATAGATCTGCAATGAATGTATCTTCAGTTTCTCCTGACCTATGGGAAATAATAGTTCCAAAATTATTTCTTTTTGCCTCATTTATTGTTTCTATGGTCTCACTCAAGGTCCCAATTTGGTTGGGTTTGATTAAGATTGAGTTTCCACTACCTCTATCAATACCAATTCTTAGTCTATTAACTGAAGTAACAAAAAGATCGTCACCAACCAGTTGACATTTATTTCCAATTTCCTCTGTCATGGCATTCCATCCTTCCCAATCATTCTCATCTAAACCATCTTCAATAGAAATTATGGGGTAATTTTTAATTAAATTCTTATAATATTTTATAAGTCCATCAGCTGACATTTCCAATGATTCACTTAAAATTTTATATTTTTTTCCATCAAAAAACTCGGATGAAGCTACATCAAGTGCAATAAAAATATCTTTACCAGGTTTGTAGCCAGCTTTTTCTATAGAATTAATAATAAAATCAAGACACTCTTTATTGCTCTTGAAATTTGGTGCAAAACCTCCTTCGTCACCGACTGATACTGAAAAGTTGTGTTTATTTAAAAGATCTTTGAGAGAGTGAAAAACTTCACACCCAGCTCTCAATGATTCCTTAAAGGATTTAAATCCCATAGGAACTATCATAAATTCTTGAAAGTCCAATTTGTTATTTGAATGACACCCACCATTTACAATATTCATCAATGGCGTTGGTAAAGATAATGAAATTCCTCCAATATAATTAAAAAGAGGAATTTTCAAAAATTTAGCTGCTGCCTTAGCACAAGCCAGAGATACAGCTAAAATTGAATTAGCACCAAGTCTTGACTTGTTAGAGGTACCGTCAAGTTCAATCAATGTTCTATCAATTTTTGTCTGCTTAGTGACATCAAAACCTTGAATAGTTTCCCTAATTTCTGTATTTATAAAATTTACTGCTTTAGATACTCCTTTAAAAAAAAATCTTTTTTTATCATTATCTCTAAGTTCATGAGCTTCAAAAGTTCCTGTTGAGGCGCCGGAGGGGACAGAAGCTATTGAGTAAATATCCTCAAGATGAATCTCGACTTCAACAGTAGGTGTCCCCCTACTATCAATAATTTCTCTTGCAAATATTTTTTCTATTGATGACATTTTAAATTACTAAATAAAACTACTCTTTGATAAATTATCATATAATTTTAAACGATGAATTAATTTACCTAAGTCTTTTAAAGGTACCATATTAGGGCCATCAGATGGAGCATTTTTCGGGTTTTCGTGTGTCTCCATAAATAAACCCGATATAGATGAGGTGACTGCTGCTTTTGCTAAAACCTCTACAAACTCAAATTGACCATCAGATTTATCTCCTTTGCCTCCTGGAAGCTGTACCGAATGTGTGGCATCAAATATTACTGGATAACCAGTTTTTTTCATTATTGGTAAAGATCTCATATCTGAAACAAGATTATTATAACCAAAAGTTGTTCCTCTTTCAGTTAATAATATTTTTTTATTTCCTGTAGAGGAAATTTTTTTACATACATTACCCATTTCCCATGGTGATAAAAATTGTCCTTTTTTAATATTGACAGGAAGGTTTGTTTTGCCTGCAGACAAAAGAAGATCAGTTTGCCTGCAAAGAAAGGCCGGTATTTGTATAATATCAATATAATTTTTTGCAACATCGCATTGTGATACTTCATGTATATCTGATGTAACTGGACAACCAAACTTTTCTTTAATCATTGAGAGAATTTCTAATCCTTTTTTAATACCCACACCTCTCTTAGTACTATGACTCGATCTATTAGCTTTATCAAATGAACTCTTATAAACAAATTTAAAGTCTAATTTTTTAGATAAATTATCTATTTCTGAACAGATATCAAAAGCGTGAGATTTACTTTCGATTTGACAAGGACCCAAAATAAACCTTAGATCTAGGTCGTTTGAAAAAAAGAAGCTATTACTAATTTTAATTTTTTTCATTATCTTTACTTTTTTTTTTTATAATTAAAGCTTTTATAAATGAATTGAAAATCGGATGAGGTTTAAAAGGTGTAGATTTTAGTTCAGGATGAAATTGAACTCCAACAAACCAGGGATGATTTTTTATTTCCATAACCTCAACAAGCTTTTGATCAGGAGAAAAACCTGACAATACAACACCACTTTTTTTAATTACATCTAAATAGTTATAATTTACCTCATATCTGTGACGGTGTCTCTCGTTGATTTTATATTTTTTATAAATTTTCTCAATTAGTGTATTTTTTACCAAAATCGATTCATAAGAACCTAACCTCATACTTCCTCCAAGATTTTTCATATCTTGTTTAAGTATTTTATTATCTTTTTGCCACTCGTTTATCATTGAAATAACTGGTTTATTGGTAGGACCAAATTCTGTTGATGATGACTTTTCATAACCTTTAACATGTCTTATGGATTCTAAAATAGCCAACTGCATTCCAAAGCATATACCAAGAAAAGGAATTTTTTTTAATTTGGCGAAATTAATAGCACTAATTTTTCCTTCAGCTCCATCTTTACCAAAACCACCTGGAACAAGTATTCCGTCAAATAATTTTAAAACTTTTTCAGTTATTTTTTTATTTTTTAGTTTTCTTGAATCAATCCATGAAATATTGACTGTTGAATTATTGTAAATTCCACTATGAAATAGTGCCTCATTCAAGGATTTATAAGATTCAGAGAGATTTGTATATTTTCCTACTATTGCAACACTTACCTCATCTTTTAAATTTTCAAACTTTTTTAAAAACTTTTCCCATAATCCGAGCTTAATTTTATTTTTCTTTTTTATATTAAAGTGCGAGAAGATTTGTTCCATTGCTCCTTCATTAAAGAGTTTTAAGGGTACCTCGTAAATTGACTTTGCATTTTCAACCATTATGACAGAATCTAAAGACAAGTTGCAGAACAATGATATTTTTTGCCTTGATTCATTGTTAAATTTACTTTCAGTCCTGCATAGCAGGATATCTGGCTGAATTCCTAACCCAAGTAATTCTTTAACTGAATGCTGAGTTGGCTTTGTTTTAAATTCATTCGCTGAGCTTATAAAAGGAACAAGAGTTACATGTATAAACAAGGTTTTAAATTTACCAAGTTCATTTCTTAATTGTCTTAAAGCTTCAAGAAAAGGCAAGCTTTCAATATCTCCAACTGTTCCTCCTATTTCACAAATCACAAAATCTTCACTCTTAAGATCTTTTTTTATAAATTTTTTTATTTCATCTGTTACATGTGGTATTACCTGAACAGTTGAACCTAAATATTCACCTTTCCTCTCTTTTCTCAAAACCTCTTCATAAACTTTTCCGGATGTAATATTATCGCTTTTTTTTGATATAATACCTGTAAATCTCTCATAGTGGCCTAAATCCATATCTGTTTCTGCGCCATCGTCTGTTACAAATACTTCTCCATGTTGAGACGGATTCATTGTCCCAGGATCTATGTTTAAGTAAGGATCAAGTTTTCTTATTCTAACTTTGTAATTTGATAACTTTAGCAAAGAAGCCAATGATGAGGACACTATACCTTTTCCTACTGAAGAAACCACACCCCCAGTAATGAAAATCAATTTGGTCATAAGTAAAAAAACATGATTAAGCTATTCTGAAGGTACACTTAGTCCATCGCTATTGTCTTGTTTTTCAACATCAAATTCCTCAGGAATTAAATCAAGTCTATCAATAATTGAGTCCTCTGATGAATCTATTATTGATTCTTTCTTATATTCCTTGTTAGAAATCAGGACCAGAGAAAAACTCGTAAGAAAAAAGCAAAAAGCAAGAAAAGAAGTTGTCTTCGTCAATATATTGGATGTACTTCTGGTGGACAGATAGTCACCTAGACCGCCCCCAGTACCTGCTTGACCAATACCTAGACCGCCACCTTCTGATCTTTGAAGTAAAATCATCACAATTAGGAATAGACAAATTATGATGTGTATTGAGAGAACAATAGCAAACATTCATAAACAATATTAAAATAAATTAAAAAATCAATAAAAATTAAAAATAGAAACAATTTTTAATATCTCTTCAGCGTTTAGACTTGATCCACCAATAAGTGCCCCGTCGATATCTGAATTTTCAATAATTCCTTTTATATTTTTTGATGATACCGACCCACCATATAAAAAACTTACTTTTTTAAGTTGCTTTCTTTCATACAAATATTTTTTGACAAAATTATTAATTTCTAAAATATCAGAAAAGCTTGGGATTAAACCAGAACCAATTGACCAAATTGGTTCATAAGCAATGATAATTTCCTCCATATTAGGAACGCTTCCGTGGAGTTGGGTTTCTAAAAATTCTAAATATTTGTTTTTTTTTCTCAAATTTATTGTTTCACCAATGCAAACAATTGGTTTCAAACCATGGTTAAAAGCAGTTTGAATTTTTTTCAAAATCATAGAGTTTGTCTCTGCATTGTATTTCCTCCTTTCTGAATGACCAAGAATTACATATTTACATTTAAATTTCTTCAGTAATTCAATACTAGATTCTCCAGTAAACGCCCCACTCTCTTGGTAATGACAGTTTTGAGAGCCCAGACAAATCTTAGTTTTTTTAATAAGATCAGATATATGTGGAATTAAAAGAAACTGCGGACATATAATCTTTTTTATGTGAGGTTTTATTATTTTACTTGATTTAATAATTTTTTTAACCAAAATTCTAGAATCAGACAATTTTAGATTCATTTTCCAATTCGAAACAATTAATTTATTTTGAGTCATAATTATGTTATATAAAATTAACTAAAAATTTAATATGCTTACTACCTTAAGAAACAGTTCAAAAAATACAATATTAAAGTTTGTTTTAGGCACTCTTTTAACCGTTCTAATCGTTAGCTTTGCAATGTGGGGAACAGAGGATTTGGTTGGTGTTTCGAAAAAACAAAGTTCAGTTGCTACTGTTGGTAAGATTGATATTTCAGCTCAAGAATTTTATTCACTCTACTCCAGACAAACCGAAGAAATTAGAAAATTACTAGGGTCATCTTTAGACATCCAAAGGTCTAGAGAGTTTGGTTATGTAGACAGAGCCCTGAGCTCATTAATCAATAGAGCCTTGTTCAACAATGAAGCTCTTGAACTTGGGTTATCAGTTAGTGACAGGAACGTAAGAGATAAAATATTAAAAGATGACGCCTTTAAAGATGATTTGGGACAATTCAGTGAACTTACGTTTAGACAATTAATTTCTGAATCTGGTTACTCAGAGGATTCCTATGTTGAAGGTACAAGGCAGGATCTAGCAAGAGAGCAAATGGTCGAAACAATAAGATCTAGTCTAATCATTCCGAAAATAATTAAAAATAGTTTGGGAGAATACAATCTTCAAGAAAGGTCAGTAGATTATATAGTTATTGACTCTAAAGATCAAAAAGTAGGGGAATTAGAAGAAGATTTATTAAAAAAACACTATGAAGACAATAAAACCAGTTTTATGTCAGAAGAGAGAAGGAGCGCTGAAACACTATTGTTAGATGCGAAAAAATATGCCTCGAAATTGACTGTAACTGCTGAAGAAGTCAAATTATTATTTGAAGAAAGAAAAGATCTATTAAAAGAACCCGAACAGAGGTATATCCAACAAATTCTTGTGGATAACAAAGATAAAGCTGAAAAAATATTTAAAAAGCTTAATAAAAGTAATTTTATAACAGTTGCGCAAGAGTTGGCTAATTTAACCGAGGATGATATTGATTTGGGATGGAATACTAAAAGTGAAATTCCGGAAGAAATTGTTGAAAATGTTTTTAAAATTTCAATCAACGAATTTTCTGAACCTCTAGAAAGCACCTTTGGTTGGCACATTGTAAAAATAATAGATATAAAAGAAAAAAAAGAAACGAAGTTTGAAGAAGTAAA
>CACIYM010000016.1 GCA_902590895.1 uncultured Alphaproteobacteria bacterium | reverse complement strand
AAAAGATAGAAAACTTAAAATTATTTTTTCTTTATCTGATCCTGGACTGGTAGGTATGTTTAAGAATGAATTTGAGCAATTTATAGTAAACGATGTTGACATATTAATTGGCAATGAAAATGAATTTAATGAATTGTCTAATAGTAATGAAGAAGCGTTAAAAAAAATTACAGATTCAGTGGATATTGCGGCCATAACTCTTGGAGAAAACGGAGCAAAAATAATTCATAATAATGAAACAACTAATATTAATGCAAATAAAGTAGATAACGTTTTAGATTCAACTGGTGCAGGAGATATGTTTGCGGCTGGTTTTCTTTACAAGATTTTGAAGGATAGTAGTCTTAAAGATTCTGCTGAATTTGGCTGTCTTGTTGCTTCCAGAATAGTTACTCAATATGGGGCAAGACCAACAGATGACTTTCTAAATTTTATTAAACAAAATAATTGATTATTCCAAATCCAAAAATAGGAATCTGAAAACCAAAATTTGTCATAACTGCCTTGTCTTTACTCATAAAACCAAAAGCCGTCCAAAACAAAACACCTAACCCATGAATAAAAATATTAAGAGGATAGATGTTTATATTAGTTAATAAAATCCCAATTAAAACAAATATGGTACCAACCCATTTAATTTTAGACATTTGATTCTCCTTTATGTTAACCATTTTGATATTTTTTCTATAACCTCTACAGGGGTTATTTTGTTTATGTTTTTATCTTTGTAATTTAACTGTGATGATAATGCTGCATTTTTCTCGTTCCCAATTGGTAAAAATTTTTCCGCATCAGTAGGTCCGAAAATGGTTAATGTGGGAATTCCAGATGCTGAAATAAGATGACCACATCCAGTATCATTTGACAGGCCAAAAAAACAATTCTTTGAGAAAGTTATGGTTTTTAACGGATCGTTACTTTCAAAAATTTTGAAATTACCGGCTGTCTTTTGAATAGATAAACGCATTTCTTTTTCTTTGGGACCTAGAATAAAGATTGGATCAAACCTTTTAGTCTTTAAAAATTTTGCTACTTCAAGAAAATTATTTAGTTTCCATCGTTTAGCTTTAACTGCTGCTCCCGGACAGATTGCTATTTTTTTTGTTTTACTTTTATTTAAACTGTAATTTTCAAATTCCTTATTAGACAACAATCCTATTAACTGAATTAAATTTAAACTAAGATTTTTTTCTGATTTTGCTGCCAATGGTATATCTGAAAACAAAAAATTACTTGATGGAGAAATAAAAAGATCTGTAGGAATTTTTTTTAGAAGTAATGTGGTTAGGAATCTTTTTTGAGTATCTATAACAATATCATAATGATCAAAATTAATTTTTTTAAAAAAATCAAAAAAGGTTGATCCATAACTTATTTTATCCTGAACGTCATAAATTAAATTTTTTGAAAGTGGTTTAAGTTTATTCGAAAATATAGACTTTCCCTTACCTGCAAACCAAGTTATATCTGAGTTAGGGAAGCAGTCTTTCAAAAATTTTAACGCTGGCAGTTTTAGTAAGGCATCTCCTAACAGATCAAGGCCAACATAAATGAGGATTTTTTTTTTATTTTTTTCCACTATTTCAAATTTTTTGATGTTCTTGTTACTCCTCCATGTTTCAAAGACGACAAGTTTTATGTGAGTTAAAGGAAGTACGCCAAAATATTTATTTTTTATATAGGTCAAAAAGTTTTTGCTAAAGTAAGAAATACCTAATTCTTTTTTTTGCCAGTACCAGCATCTGGATAAAATTTTCTTTTTACATTTTTTTACAACCTCTTTATTGATATGAGGGTGTGTTTCTAAGAAATTTATAGTGGCCAAAGATAAATCATACAGAGTTTGACCGTTGTTATTCATAACTCTTTCCTCTAGTTCTAGCGGACCAACGCAAATTAACTTTTTGGTTAACCCCACTCTAAATTTTTTATTACTTTTTGATTTCATATGATAACCAGCAATTTTTAAGGGCAGAGAATAATCTTGAACAAATACTTTCTCATCACATCCACCAACGGTTTTTAGCGAACTGGTTTTTACCATCAAGTTGCTAGAACCACCCCAACCGCTAAGTATAAATTTATTAAAGGCATTTTCAAAAAGCTGTGCCTGAGAAGTATCTTTGACAAATTTATATTTGAACGTATTTTTTACCCACTCCCAATGACCATACAATAGGTCCAAATTGAGTTTTTCCATTTCTGAGAACATGTAGTGTAAGGCATCCGGTGCAATTATATCATCACCATCAACAAGTTTGATGTGAGAGTATTTAACATATTTTAGAGCAATATTTATTGATATGCTGGGACCACTATTTTTTTTTTTGATATACCTAATATCAAATTTTCTATTTTTTATTATTTTTTTGATTAGCTTTGATGAATTATCAGTTGATCCATCATTAACAATGATGAGTTGGTAATTTTTTTTCATTTGCTTCAAGATACAAAGAATAGTTTTTTCAATAAATTTTTCTTTATTGAAAACTGTAACGATTACAGATATGCCTTTTTTAATTCTCATTAACTAATTTTAAATTTTAGTATGGGATGAACAAGTTTAAAATTAAAGATTATTCAGAATCTATAGAATAACCTGCAGACCTAACTGTTCTAATATAATTTTGTTTGCCGGAGGTATTTATTGCTTTTCTAAGTCTTCTTATGTGTGTATCAACAGTTCTTGATTCAACATAAATTCCGTGACCCCACACGGAATCCAAAAGTTGTTCTCTAGAATAAACTCGTCCAGGATTTTCCATTAAGTGTTTAAGTAACTTATATTCAGTTGGCCCTAGGTGGATTTTTTTCTCACCTCTGTAAACTTTATGGTGGTTTAAATTTATTGAAATATCCATAAACTCTAAAGTCTTTTTACCAGAGGAAGTTGATCTTCTTAATAATGAATTTACTCGCGCAATAAGTTCTGCTGGACTGAAGGGTTTTGTGACATAGTCGTCGGCACCTGTGTTCAGTCCTCTTACTTTGTCTTCCTCTTCTCCTTTTGCTGATAAAATTATTATGGGCAAAGAAATTGTTTCTTTTCCTCTTCTTAAAATTTTACACACTTCAATACCCGTAGGTGCCGGTATCATCCAGTCAATAATAGCTAGAGCAGGTAACTGTTCTTTAATAAGCATTAACGCATCTTCACCGTTAGTGGCTTCTCGTACAGAAAAACCATTTTTTTCAAGATTGTAAGTAATCATTGGCAAGAGGGCAGTATCATCTTCAACAACAACAATTTGTTTTTTGTTATTTACCATTAAACTATTTTTCCTTTTAAGTTATATATAACTTCTTTTGAAATAACTTTTGATAAGTCCCCTATTCTTTCAAGTTCCTTGGCGATGAAAAGCATTTGTGTTGAAAAACCAATGATTTCTCTATCTTCCATCATTATGTGTAAATGCTCTCTAAAGCATGTCTCGTAAACAGAGTTTATAGTTACATCTTCAGTTGGTACAACTTGTGCTATTTTTTGACTATCTTGATCAAATGAACTCAATGCTTTTGAATAATTTTTTACGACCAGTTGTCCCAGTTGATATATGGAATCAGTCAAATAATTCTCTGGCATTTTTTTTACATGAAGAATACGTCCAGCAACATTTGCGGCATGATCACCAATTCTTTCTAAAATACTTGAGATCTTTAATGATATTATTATTTTTCTTAAATCATCAGCTAAAGGTTGTCTTTTTGTAAGAGTTTTTGTTGCAAATTCCCTTATTTCTACTTCTAACGCATCTATAGCATCATCGCCTTTTTGAATTTCTTTTGCTTTAGAAAGATTTATGATTTTTGTAACTTCAATGGCTTGAAATATTTGTCTTTCAACTAACACACCCATTTCAAGCAGTTTTGTTTTAAGAGTGTTTAAGTCATCATCATAAGTTGAAACAATATGTTCTTTCATTTTTTTATCCTATCTTTCCCGTAATATAATCTTGAGTTTTTATCTGTTTTGGCATTGAGAAAATTTCCTCAGTTTTTCCGACTTCAATTAAATTACCCATATGGAAAAAAGCTGTTTGTTGTGAGACTCTGGCCGCTTGTTGCATCGAATGTGTTACAATTACAATGGTAAAATTTTTCGCCAGTTCATCAATTAGTTCTTCAATGACAGCCGTTGCAATTGGATCTAGTGCAGAACACGGTTCGTCCATCAAAATTACTTCAGGGCTAACAGCTATTGCTCTGGCTATACAGAGACGTTGTTGCTGTCCACCAGATAATGACGTTCCGGGTTCATCTAATCTATCCTTTACCTCATTATATAAGCCAGCTTTTTTCAAACTATCTTTAACTAAATCGTTTAATTCATCTTCACTATTTACTATACCATGAATTTTGGGTCCATAGGCAACATTATCAAAAATCGATTTTGGAAATGGATTAGGTTTTTGGAAAACCATACCAATTCTTGCTCTCAGCAGAACAGGGTCTAAACCTTTTTCATAGATATTTTTTTCGTCAATGAATATGTCTCCTTCAACCCTACAAATATCAATGGTATCGTTCATTCTATTTAAACATCTAAGAAATGTTGACTTGCCGCAACCGCTGGGGCCAATTAAGGATGTTACTTTCTTTTCTGGGATTTCTAAATTGATTGAATCTAAAGCTTTTTTATCGCCATAAAAAACACTAATTTTTTTACTTTTTATTTTAATTCTATTTGACATTACCATTTTTTCTCAAACTTTTGTCTTACAAAGACAGCTAATCCATTCATTAATATTAAAAAAGTTAAAAGTACCATTACCCCCGCCGCTGTCAATTCTAAGAACCCCCGTGCTGCCGTACTTTTCCATAAATAGATTTGCACAGGTAATACTGTTGCGGAGTCAGTAAATGATCCTGGGATATCGACTATGAATGCAACCATCCCAATCATCAACAAAGGTGCAGATTCCCCAAGTGCCTGTGACATTCCTATAATTGTCCCTGTCAATATCCCTGGCATTGAAAGTGGAAGAACGTGGTGATTAACAGTTTGAAATTTTGTTGCACCTAATCCTATGGCCGCCTCTCTTATTGATGGGGGAACAGCTTTTAAAGACGCTCTAGTTGCAATAATAATTGTAGGTAGAGTCATCAATGCTAAAACCATCCCACCAACTATAGGGGCAGACCTTGGTAAGTGCATGACGTTTAAGAAAATTGCTAGTCCAAGTAAACCAAAAATTATTGAGGGAACAGCGGCTAAATTATTAATATTTACTTCAATAAAGTCTGTAAATCTATTTTTTGGTGCTAGTTCTTCTAAAAAAACCCCGGCTGCTACGGCTATTGGAAATGAAAGGATTAGTGTTATGAGAAGAGTAAAAAAGGAACCAAGCATTGATCCAAGAACGCCCGCTTGTTCTGGCTCTGTTGAATCAGCTTTTGAAAAAAAATTTTTATTAAATCCAAACTTTAAGTTACCATTTTCTTTGAAAGTTTTAAACCAGCTTAGTTCAAGGTCATCAACCAACCTGTCTGATTCTACAATCCTTTCCATCTCTGGATTCTTATGTATTACATCAATTGTCGATGAAGCTAGCAACCAGAGTCGTTTTGATTTACCAATTAATTCTTGGTCGGATAAAACTAAATTCATTAAATTCTTTTCTTCAGAACTTGATATGAATTCGTGTAATTTTCTTTTTTCTTCTCTTTTCTCTACTTCAGGAAAGTAATTATCTAATGAGTTAGTAATAATTTTTCTGAAATTTGCAAATTTGATATCCTCAATGTCTCGTTTTCCTTCAACATCTATAATCTTCTCATCAAAAAAAATATTTAACTCAATATATGTGCTCTTAAATGCACTCTGTCCCTGAGAAAAAATTGAGTATAAAATAATTATTAAAAAGAGAATAGCAAATGATATTCCTATGAATCCAAGAAACTTAAACCTCTTTTCTGATCTTTGCCTTTTACTCAAAGATAATTTAATTTTTTCAGTGATATTAGTCATATATTTCTCTATATTTCCTAACTATTTTCAAAGCATAGAGATTTAACAAAAGTGTTGCAAAAAACAATGTAATTCCTAACGCAAATGCAGCTAATGTCTTAGCGCTATCGAATTCTTGATCACCAACTAATAACGTTACAATTTGAACGGTAACAGTAGTTACGGCCTCAAAAGGATTAGCGGTGAGATTAGCAGCAATGCCTGCTGCCATTACTACAATCATAGTTTCGCCAATAGCTCTTGAAACAGCTAGTAAAATTGCACCCATTATTCCGGGTAAAGCGGCAGGTAAAACAACCCTTATAATTGTTTCTGATTTCGTTGCGCCCATTGCATATGATCCTTCTCTGAGAGACATTGGAACGGAGTTGATCACATCATCTGATAATGAGGAAATAAATGGTATTATCATTATCCCCATTACGCCTCCAGCGGCGAGAGCGCTCTCTGAGGCAATGGAAAAACCAAAAAAACTTACCAAATCTTTCAAAAAAGGTCCTACCGTAATTGCTGCAAAAAACCCATAAACGACTGTCGGAACTCCTGCTAAAATTTCAAGCACAGGCTTTAGAAACTTTCTAACTTTTAAATTTGCATATTCAGAGATATAAATGGCGGATAATAGGCCTATTGGAATGGCCACTGACATAGCCACCAAAGTTATAAGCAATGTCCCAGAAAATATTGGTATAGCTCCAAATGCACCTTGACTAGCTACTTGGTCTTCTCTAATTGCAGTTTGAGGACTCCATGCTAGACCAAATAAAAAATCAAAAAAAGGAACCTTTTCAAAAAAACGAATAGCTTCGAAAATTAACGAAAAAACAATTCCTATTGTTGTAATAATAGCAATTACTGAACAGAAAATTAAAATGTTTATATTTGTTTTTTCAACAGATTGGCGGGCTTGAAAAGAAATTGAGATTTTTCTGAGCGAAAAAATACTAAATATTAATGCAACAGATAAAACCATCAAATAAACATAGGAGTCAGAGGTCTCTTTTATGTATTCGTAGTATTTTGCAAATTCAATGATTAGTGGATTTGTACCTGGAAAAAAATTATTTGGATCTGTTGCTTTTATAGTATCAATGAGCATTGATGGGTCTCCATCAAATGAAGAAATTAAGTCAACACTAATCTTATTCTCAAGTAAAAGATCTAGAATAAATGGTTTTAAAAAAATCCATACCAAAAGTATTGTTGTACTAACTAAAATGAAAGACAAAAGTGCGTGTCTTCCATAATAGTTGGGTAGGGAGGGTAATTTTGGTCCTTTTTCAATATTTGAATTTATTCTAAGAGCTTTAGTTGTTCCATACCAATTAACGTAGAATCCAACTAAACACAATAGCGTAAAAAAGGACCAAAACCCCATTAACTTGCCTTAATAAAATATTATTATTTTTTTAATACTTTACCGTCAAATTTAGCTAATGTCTTCCCATCTTTTTCAAACTTTGCTCTTTCAGATTCTGAAAGCGGAATTAAACCTTTGGAAATTAGATATCCTTCGGAACCAATCGCCTTGTTTGAAGTGAATTCTCTGACGTATTCTTTAACACCAGGAATTACAGATGCGTGTGCATTTTTCACATAGAAAAATAAAGATCTTGATACAGGATATTTACCTGAAGAAATTGCTTCAAATTCAGGAAAAACTCCATCAACTTTTGCAGCTTTAACTTTATCTCTATTTTGATCTAAAAATGAATATCCAAAAACACCAAGTGCACCAGGATCAGCTACTAACTTTTCAATGATAAGGTTATCATTTTCTCCGGCTTCAACATATGGACCGTCTTCTCTGACGCCTCTACATTCTTTTTTGTAGAGTTTTTTGTCTTTCTTTTTTAATGCTTTTCTGCCAGGAAACTTTTTACAACCTCTTTCTATTGCTAATTCGTTGAAAGCATCTCTTGTTCCAGATGTTGGTGGAGGGCCGATTACAACGATTGGAGCTGCAGGAAGAGCAGGGTTAACTTCATTCCACATTTTATATGGATTTGGTTTAACTGTATTTCCTTCAGGATCAGCAGGAACTACTTTAGCTAAGGCCAGATAGATATCTTTAAGACTTAACTCAAGTTTTGGACCAGATTTAGCATTGGCCATGGCAATTCCATCAAAACCTACTTTAATTTCTGTTATATCAGTAACACCATTTTTAGTGCATTTTTTTACTTCCTTCATTTTAATTCTTCTAGAAGCATTAGTAATATCAGGGTGTTCAGTTCCTAAACCTTTACAAAAAAGCTTTAGACCTCCACCTGATCCGGTGGACTCAATAACTGGAGTTTTAAAGCCACTAGTTTTACCAAAACGTTCTGCCACCACAGTAGCAAACGGATAAACTGTTGAAGATCCAACAATCTTAATTTGGTCACGAGCATCAGCATTTCCAATTATTGTAAAAGCAAATATTGATGCTGCAAGTATAGTTTTTTTCATAATATTCCTCATTGTTAATGTTAAAATGAAAAGATAAATTAAAACAATAAAGGATAATAATTGTTACATTTTTGTTACAATTTTATGACATTGTTTTTTTTTTTGTTTTAACTACTAAAGATATTTTAAAAAGGTGTAATAGTTAAAGTGTGATGGTAAAAATTTATCTTAATTTAAATAAGCTACTTACAATCAAACACAAAGGATTCAAAATCCGTTGAACTTGGGCTCATTTCCGTTCGAGTCGGACTAGAATTACAATAAAATTATTTTCTTAAATTTGTAACATTTAAAGTTTATATTTAAATATGTTCTTCTTGTTATTATTTTTAATTTCTTTTAGTCAATTATCAGCTAACCCACAAAAGAATTACCAAAGTTTTAACGATGGTCAATCATTTGTAAAAAATCAAATTCAAAAAAAAATTAATAAGAACAAAGCCAAAAATGTTATTCTTATTATTGGTGATGGTTATGGCATTACTACAAACTATATAAACAGATTGAATCAAGGACAAATAAATGGTGGCCTTGGAGATGAATTTGTTTTGCCACACGAAAAATTAGACCATTTGGCTTTAATAAAAACTTACACTACTAATGGACAAACTCCAGATTCTGCAGGAACATCAACAGCAATACATAGTGGTATTAAAACTAAATCTGGAATTATTGGACTAACAGATAGTTCTGTACGCGGTGATTGCATGTCTAAAAGAACTGAAGCGGAAAGTATTAGTGATATATTTAAAAAATTAGATAAGAGTGTTGGAGTTGTTACAAATACTAGAATAACTCACGCAACACCCGCGGCATTATATGCTCACTCGTTTGATAGAAATTGGGAAGATGACTCAAAAGTTCCAAAAAACTGCACACAAGATGATATAGCTTTGCAGTTAATCAATTCTGATATTGATCTTGCATTAGGGGGTGGTAAAAGACATTTCTTACCTCTAAGAGGTTTTGATCAAAAAGGAAAAAGAACAGATTCAAGAAATCTTATTGAGGAATTTAAAAACAGTGGGGGGATTTATCTTAATAGTGAAAAAGACTTCAAAAACTATAAAATTGATACTAAAAAAAGGTTAATTGGTCTTTTTGCTGATTCGCATTTTCCTTATTTAGCAAAGGAAGAAAACAAACCTTCCCTTTTAGATTTAACAAATTTAGCTATTGAATATCTCGATAAAAACAAAAATGGTTATTATTTATTAATAGAGGCCGGGAGAATTGATCATGGACACCATGCTGGAAAACTAAATTACGTTCTTAGACAAACTCAACAATTCAATAAACTTATTCAAAATATTATTCAAAAAATAAATCTACAAGAAACGTTGTTAATTGTTACCGCTGACCACGCTCATTCTCTTGGCATCAATGGGTATTGTGGAAGAGGATCAAGAATAAATGGTATATGTTATAGAATTAACCCCAAAGAATCTAAACATCTAGGTAAACCTAATTTAGGTTTAGACGGGAAACCTTTTTCAGTTGTAAATTACCTGAATGGACCTGGAAGTGTTTTTGAAAAAAAATATTTTTTACAATATGCTTTTCGAAAAAGGTTATCTGATTTTGATTATGGAGATATTGAATTTGACCATGAAGCCCTTGTACCACTTTTTAAAGAATCTCACTCTGGTTTAGATGTCGTTGCATATGGCTCTGGTCCTTTTTCATTTCTATTAAATGGAACTATTGAGCAAAATTTTTTATTTCACATTATTAATTATGCAATAAAAAATTCAAACATTGATTAATCATAATCAGTCTACTAATAGGAAAATTTTATAAGTGTAAATTTTTACAAGAATTTTAATTCATAAAGTTTGAGTTTATTTTTAATCTCTATAGAATGATGGTCACTATCAAGTTGTTCAGATATTTTTTCATAACAAAATAAGCATGCATCTTTTCTATTTGAGAATGAAGAAAACTTTTTAGCTTTGTGAAAGTTAACTTTAACTTCACTTGTACCCAATCCTAAGAATTTCCAAAGATGAGAAAATAGATCCATTCCTCCAAACCAAGCCAAGAAGGGTCTATAAGATTTATTAACTGGTAGTCCATCAAGTTTATTATAGGATAGTGAGACGGGCTGGATGTAAAAATCTCCTAGTTTTTTTGTTTCAATTATCGAAAATAAGGAGCTCTTAAACCTGAGAACGTTAGATCCATCACTAGATGTTCCTTCTGGAAAAAAAAGTACATTGGAACCTTTTTGAAGAGACTTTTCAATTAATGAAATTTGATTTCTTAATGATCTAATATTATTTCTTTCTACAAATATCGTTTTTGCGATGGTACAAAGTTTATTAATCATTGGCCATTTTTTAATTTCTGACTTAGCGACAAAAACTGTATTTATCAGTGATCCATATACTATTATATCAAGGTAAGAGACATGATTTGAAACAAATAAAGTGTTTCTTTTCTCTGGCAAACCTGAAACATTAACTTTAACTCCAATTATGTTTATTATACCCTTAAAAAAAATACTAAAGAAAAAAGAAAAAAATCTTTTAGAAAGTAAAGAGACAATTAAATGGATTGAAGAAATAAATAAAATCCATGGAATCAATATTGCTAGTCTTGAAATTGATAGTATTGGTGAGTAAAGCATTAATGTATATTTTTTAAATATAATTGAGAGTATTTTTTTTGGATTTTTTTTGCTTCTAAAATAACCAGGACATCAGTAGTATTAAACTTTTTATCCACAATGGCACCAGACCCTATAAATGCTCCAACTCTGATGTAAGCTTTAATCAAGGGGGGCAGCTTTCTAAACTCTTCATCAGAGTCGAGCAATTTTTTCTTAATTGGTTTAAAATTTACTTTTAATTGCTTTAGAGGGTTTGTTTTCAAATGATGTGGGGATGAATGAAAGTGTCTTAAGTATGAAAGTTGATTTCTAAACAAATTATGATTACTTGAGGGGAAGCTTGCACAGCCAAAAACTATATCAACTTTATTTTTAGCAATATAAGTAGCAAGCCCCCTCCATAACAGTTTTATTATTTTTCCATCCCTATAATTTTTATGAACGCATGATCTGCCTGCTTCTAATAGAGTTAAAGATTTTTCTTTAGTTAACTTAGAAATATTAAACTCTGTTTGACTGTAGAATCTTTGTGATTTCACAAATCTTGGTTTTAAAAGTAACCTGTATGTTCCCACTACATAATCGTCAGAAACTGATTTATCAATTGCGACTAAGTGGTCACATGATTTATCAAATTCATCTGAATCGTAATTATTTTTTTCTGATTCTCCAAAAAAACTTTCGTATCGTAGTTTCTTAACTTTGTGTATTAATTTATCTGTATCGTCAATTATTTTTAATTCAATAGAACCTAGATTGAAATTCAGCGTTCTCGAGTGGGTGGAAAAATTATTTTCAGTTTTTATTTTTCCTAATAATCTAGAATTTCTAGACCAGCTTCTTACATAAATTACGTTCTTAGCAACAAATTTAACTTTCTTTAGAATTATTTTAATTTTTCCAATTCTATTACTAAACTTTGGACTTTGCTTGCTTTCTTGATTGTTTTTTTTTAATAGAAACAGCATATTTTGAAATAATTTAAACTATCACTTTGTACTGGTTGAATAATGAATATTTGTTTCAGTTTTATAAAATATTTATGGCAAAAAAGTTTGAAGGGTAGGAAAAGTTTATTAGTTGAATCTTGATTCACAAATTTGTAACAAAATTATTATAAAAATTTAACATGGTCTCCGTAAAAGCTGACAATGTAGACAAAGAAACAATTGGGATGCTGCGAACAATTCATCAAAAGCAAGTTCAATTAATCTCTCTAGCTGATCAGAAAGCTAACATACTGATGGGCGTAATCATAATTGGTCTCAGTATAATCGCAACTAATTTTTTTAAATACGACTATCAAAATAATTCAAATATACAAAATTTTTTAATTTTTTGTTTTTCATTGTCAGAGCTAATTTCCCTATTATTCGCTGTATGGGTCATTACACCAAGATTAGTAAAGGAAAAAAAAAATCAGGATATTAGTAAAAGTAAAAATCCTTTATTTTTTATGGAATCATCAAATATTAGCGAGGAGAAATATGTTAAGTATATGCTTGAACAGATTAAAAGTCCTAAGAGAGTATATGAATTATTGCTTATTGATTTTTATCAAATAGGCTTTGTTCTTAAAGAAAAATATAAATATTTAAGTATTTCGTATATGTTAGCAATTCTTGGAATTGTTCCTGCAGTTATTTTAATAATTTTAGTTTTCCTTAACAAAAGCTAAAAATGATTATTTAGTCAGAGAGATTTTACTATAATTCTTTTTATTTTAATTGTTGAAATCTTATTTTGTATTATTTATGAAGTTATTGAAAATTTCATCGCTAGTTGATTAAATGTTACAATAAAGGTTTAAAAATTCGTTTAACCTTGACTCATTTATGCCCGAGTCGGATCAGAAGTTGGACCTGAAGTATGAGTGTTAATTGGGAAACTTTTTACTTATTAAAGATTACAAATCTTTAGGTTTTTTATAAAAATTTATTTTTGATGCTGATTTGTTAATCTCAAACCATTCTTTACACTTAAAGCTTACATTAAAAAAAGCAGAAGTAGTATATTCATCAATTGCATTTAGATAATATTTATTATTGCTACCACTAAAAAAACTCTCAATTGAAGTAGATAGTAATGGTTCATGTGATACTACTAAAACCCTGTTTAGTTTTGCGTGTAACATAACCGTATCAAATATATTTATTCCTGATGAATGATATAAGTCTTTTAAATAATAGATCTTTGGGTCATTGGAAATTTTTTTTAATAATAGTTTTAATGTTTCTTTGGTTCTTCTTGACGGAGAACAAAAAATTTCATTAAACAATATTTTTTTTTCTTTTTTTTCTAAAAATTTCAGTATTTTTTTAGTTTTTCTTTTACCCTTCAATGAGATAGGTCTTGACATATCGTCTCCATCGAAATTAGTCCAATCTGACTTGGCATGCCTAATTAATGATAAATTTAGCATAATGTATAGATTAACAATTAAGGCGAAAATTTAAAAGACAAATTAAGTGATTTATTACTTATTATAATGTTTTAAGTGCCTCATTGATATTTCTTATCCCTCTTTCAATTGACTGACCACTAATTAAAACTTTTTTGTCTAAATGAATTAACTCCATTTTATTTTTTTTATTTATTTTAATTTCTATCTTATTGAGCTGACTGTAATTAAGCCTTCCTGATATATGATGAAAAACCCTTAATAATTGACCTAGAATTCTACAATTTGATAATTTACGACTAGATATTTTTTTTGAATATGATGATACAAATTTATCTTTTATTGAATTAGAATATCTAAAATAAAGTATTAAAGATAAAATATATCTTTCCTCCCTTTCAATGTGATAAAATTGATTGTATAAAATTCTCTCTAAAGCAAAAATTCTTCTATATTCTGGATGAACTGATGCTGAAATATTCGTCAACCAACAAGCAGCTTTAATTATCCTCTTGTTTATAGCAAATGGAATATTGGAGGAATCAAGCAATTTTAAAATATTTTTAACATCGTCTTTGCACATCGTATCTTTAGCTATATTTTTGACATTTAAAATAAACGGATCATCATTTTTTTTTTTAATTAAATTGTAAAGCACGCCCTCTCGGGCTCCGGAATTAGTAAAAAAAATTTTTTTAACTTTAGCAATTTTAATTAAATTCTCTAAAACCATTATACTGTAAGGAATTATTTCTGCCCTGGACTTTGAAATTTCGTTCAAAAATATTTTGTTTACTTCACCACTTTTAACGAATATTTTTTCCTTAATTTCAGACAAAAATATTTTTGCATCAACTTGATAATCTTGAATTATCTTTAAATCTTGATTTTTGATTGACATATGTGCTTTTGCTAATGCCCTGAAAGAACCGCCAACGGCATAAAAGTTTTGATTTGATCCAAGGCTTAAATTTTTAAAACTATTTTTAATATACTTAAAGACTTTTTCATCGGTTGATCTTCCAAGATTTCTTAAAACTAGATGACCAACACTAAGAGATTTAATAAATTTAATTCTCTTTAATTCATTTATATCTGTAAGCTCAAAACTTCCCCCACCAAAATCACCAACCAAACCAATCGGGTTTCTGTGAGAGAACAAAACACCTTTAGCTGATAAAATCCCCTCCTCTTCTTCAGAGATTATTTTTATTGAAACACCTAGATTCCTCTCTAAAAAAGTTTTTATTTCATATTTATTTTTTGCAATTCTAAAAGCCGCTGAGGCAAAGATATGTATATTCTCTTTTTTAAGGTTTTTACATAATGAAATAAATCTTTTTAATAAACTTAAAAGTTCTAAAGCTTTTCTTTCTTCAATAAACTCGCCCGAGTTAATCATTGAACCTAAATTCAATGTATTTTTTTCGTTAAAAATAATTTGTGCAGAATATGAAATTTTTTCAAAAATTACTAATCTTATTGAAGAAGAACCAATATCTATAACTGCCAATGACTTATTTTTTTTTTTCATATTTCTTAAGTGATGATCCTCTTCCAGATAACGAAGGATTTTTAATAAAAAACTTATGAGCTGAAAAAGACTTATCTATATTTTCTTTTAAATAATCTCCATTTGGCTGAAGTATCCAAGAATTTTGGTTATCTTTAAGATAACTAATCATAATTTGATTAAGAATTTGCTCATGTACTGTACTATTAGTTATGGGTATAAAAGTTTCTATTCTTCGATCTAAATTTCTGGTCATCAAATCTGCAGAAGAGATAAACACTCTATTCTTTGGAGATGGCATATCGAATCCGTTCGAGAAACAAAAAACTCGACTATGCTCTAAAAACCTTCCAATAATACTCTTTACCTCAATATTGTCCGAAAAATTTTTAATTCCAGGTCTTAAGCCACAAATTCCTCTTACAATAAGTATAATCTTTACTCCACTTTGAGAAGCAAAATAGAGTTTATCAATAATTTCTTTGTCAATTAATGAATTAATTTTTATCCAGATTCCTGATGGTAGCCCCTTTTGCTTGTTTTCAATTTCTTGCTGTATATACTTGTTTAAATCATTTCGAAGAAGGTTTGGCGAATAAGAAATCAAATTCATTTTTTTAGGCGTTGTATATCCTGTAATAAAGTTAAATACTTTCAATGCATCATCGGCTAACTTACTGTTGCACGAAAAAAAAGATAAATCTGTATAGACTTTTGCAGTAATTGGATGATAATTCCCTGTGCCAAAATGTACATAGGAAATAATTTCATTTTGTTCTTTTCTGGTAACCAGAGAAATTTTGGCATGAGTTTTCCAGTTTACAAAACCATAAACAATATTAACCCCGGCTTTTTCTAAATCCTTTGCCCATTTTATGTTTTTCTCTTCATCAAATCTTGCTTTTAATTCAACTACGGCTGTTACTGATTTTCCTTTATTGGAAGCTTTGATTAATGCCTTTACTATTGGTGAATTATCACTGGTTCTGTAAAGTGTTTGTTTGATTGAAATCACATTTTTATCAGAAGCTGACTGTTCAATAAAATTTACAACTACGTCAAAACTTTCAAAAGGATGGTGAACAATAAGATCTTTTTTTTTAATAGCAGAAAAACAATCACCATTAAAATCCTTAATTCTTTGAGGAAAACGTGATTTGAATTTTTTAAACTTAAGCTGCTCATCACTTTTCTCTACAATTTCATTTAAGGAATTTATATCTAGTAGTGAACTAACCCTAAATATTCTCTTTTCATCTACTTTAAGTGACTTTTTAATAAACGCTAACAACTTTTTTTCGACTCTTCCCTGTATATATAATCCAATTACCACACCTCTTCGCCTTTTTTTTAAAGCAGTTTCAAAAGAAAGAATTAAATCTTCAGCCTCTTCTTCAAATTCTATATCACTGTCTCTGATTATCTTGATAAGTGAAAAATTTATGAGTTTAAAATCAGGAAAAATAATTTTTATGTTACTTTTAATAATATCTTCGGCCTTAACAAAATTATTGGGTTTTGAAATTTTAAAAAATCTTTCAAGTTTTGGTGGAAAAATTACGAGAGAATAGGAAAGTTTGTTCATTTTATTTTTTAACGCACAAACCATTGTTATGCTTTGACTAGGAAGAAAAGGGAAAGGATGAGCGGGGTCTATCGCAAGTGGCGTTAATGAGGCGTAGATATTTTTTCTAAAAACTTCTTCAATCTTTTTTTTTTCATTTTTAAATTCTAACTTAGTTTCTAAAATTTTAGTTTTTTTTAAACCTAATTCTTTTTTAAGTTTATTCCATACAACCTGTTGTTTTTTTATAAGTAATTTTAGTGATTTAGTTACATCATTAAATTGTTGCTTAGTTGTTCTTCCATCATCAGTTCGCGTGAAAACTTTTTCTTTGATTTGACGATGTAAACCTGCAACTCTAACCATATGAAATTCATCTAGATTATTACCTGAAATTGAAAGAAACCTTAACCTTTCCATCAAGGGATTTTCCTTGTTTTCTGACTCACTCAGAACTCTTTCGTTAAAATTTAACCAAGATAATTCCCTATTAATAAAACGCAGGGGAGTGTTTTTAATTCTTTCATCGTAAACAATTTTAGTATTTTTTTTCTTCATATTAAGCTGAACAAATCATTTCATATTTAATTATTATAAATTTTTAAAAATTTTCTTTAATTTTCCTTTAGCAAATGAGTAAAACATAAGCAGACACCAATCATAAAAGATGCAGTTGTTAAGCTTAAAGCCAGACCCCCTAATTGATAAGTTAAACCCGATAAAAAAGTCCCAATTAATCTTCCCGTTGCATTGGCCATATAATAAAACCCAACATCTAATGAGACTCTATTTTTATTTGAAAATCTCAAAATTAAATAAGAGTGGATTGAAGAGTTAATTGCAAAGATTCCGCAATAAATAAAAAGACCTAAAAAAAGAACCATCTTTACAAGAATTAATTTATTAAAAATTAATATAAATACTGTTAAAAATAAAAGATTTAAAAATAAAAAAATATTCCATCTTTTTCCAATTTCCACTAGATTAATTTTTTCATTATTTTTTCTAAGAAATAACTTGGGCGTGTTAGCTTGAATAATTCCGTAAAGAATTATCCAGGTAGACATAAAACCTCCAATTATGTAAAAAGCCTTTTGGTTAGACTCCACAGTGCCATCAGAAAAAATACTATAAAAAAAAATTGGTAAGCTTACAACAAACCAAACATCACGGGCTCCAAACAAAAAAACTCTTGCCGCAGATAAAAAATTTATATTTTTAGATTTTGAAAAGATATCAAAAAATTTAGTATTTTTATTTTTAATCAAAAGGTTATCTTTAAGTAAGACCAAAGTGCAAATCAAAATGATCATAATTACTAAAGCCATAAAAATTAATGATGCAAAGAACCCAAAAGTTGCTAATAAAGCACAACCAACTAGAAACCCCAAACCTTTGACTGCATTTTTTGAACCTGTTAACACTGCTACCCATCTAAATAAGCCTTCTTTATTGTTTGGAGCTAGAATTTTTACAGCTGATTTAGAGGACATTTTAGTCAAGTCTTTAGCTATTCCACTTAAACCTTGGACTATAAGAACATAAAAAATTGAAAAATTTTGGCTCCAATTTTCATTTAATTGTGATAACAAGTAAAGTGAAACAACTTGTATTATTAATCCTGAATACAATGTGAACTTTAGCCCAAATTTAGAAGCTAACCAGCCAGCATAAAGATTGGTAAAAATCCCAGCTAACTCATAAAATAAAAATAAGGAAGCTAATTGAAGTGGAGAAAACCCATTTTGATGAAAATGAAGTAATACTAACATTCTTAACGCTCCGTCACTTAACATAAATGCCCAGTACGCTACTGTAACTATCAAATAAGAAAATTGTTTTCTATTTAATGACTTCATAACGAGTTGCTGACTAACTCGCAGATATCAACCACTCTTTTTGCATAGGCAATTTCATTGTCATACCAAGCATAAACTTTGAGCTGTTTTTTATTTATAACCATTGTTGAATTTGCGTCTATCACTGCTGATCTTTCATCATTAACGAAATCGGCTGAAACAAGAGGAGCCTCTTCGTATCCCAGAATTCCTTTTAAATAAGTTTGAGATGCTATTTTAAACAGTTCATTTACCTCGGATTCTGTAGTATTTTTTTTTAATTCAAAAACACAATCTGTTAATGATGAATTTAAAAGAGGGACCCTTACTGCATGACCATTAAGTTTGCCCTTTAATTCAGGATAGATTAGAGAAATTGCAGTAGCACTTCCAGTCGTTGTTGGGATCAAAGAGTTAAGAGAGGATCTTGACCTCCTTGGATCTTTCCCGGGTTTGTCAACTATAGTTTGTGTATTCGTTACATTATGAATTGTAGTAATTGAGCCGTGAATTATGCCTATTTTATTATGAATTACTTTCACAATGGGCGCTAAACAGTTTGTGGTGCAACTTGCCGCCGTTATAATTTTGTGAATTGAATGATCATAAGTTTTATGATTCACCCCATAAACTAAATTTGCAACCTCTTTTTCCATTATTGGCGCAGACACGATTACCTTTTTAACACCGCCATCAAAGTATTTTTTTAATTTTTCTTGTGATTTGAATTTTCCAGTACAGTCTATAACAACATCTATTTCGTCTAAATCCAAATCTTCTATTTTACTGAAATTTGTAAATGCCAAATTTACATTGTTGATTGAGATTGTTTTATCATCATTAGAGAAATTTGCGTGCCATCTACCGTGCACTGAATCAAACTCCAATAAATGGCGATGAATCTTTGTAGTTCCAACTGCATCATTAATCCATTTGATACGTAAGTTTCTTTTTAGCAGGAATTTTAAAACATATTTACCAACTCTACCGATTCCATTTATTGCATATGTAGTCATTGTCTAACTCATACATTTGAGTTGTTACAGTTTTATTACAAACTACTTTACTACTGAGACCTTACGATATTGCTGAATTAATAACCACCCTGCAAGATTGATAGTTACAGGGTGGTAAATTAGCTATTTTGGAGATTCAGTTTTCTCATCACTAGGTGCTGTTATATCAGTTTTAATATTTATATTCTGAGTAGAAACTTTATCTAAAGAACCATTGGGTTTAGAAATTTTAGGTTTTGCAAGCTTAGTATCTTTTTTTTGCTTTTTTAAGGTACTTTTTTTCCCTAATGTTGTATTTTTTTTAATCTTTTGTTTTAATTTTTTATTAGTTTTCTTAAGCCCTTTAATTATTTTTTTTGGTTTTTTTAGCTTTGTTTCTAATTTTTTATTTTTACTCTTTAATACCTTTGCAACCTTTTTTGGTTTTTTAAGTTTTGTTTCAAGGTTTTTTTTTGCCTTCTGAAGTTTAACAACTTTTTTCGAAGGTTTTTTTAATTTTATAATTTTAGCTTTCAAGCTCTTATTTTTATTTTTCAAGTTTTTAATTATTTTTTCTTCACCTGATTTTTTTTTAGCGCTTTCAATGGCTAAGCAACTTAAACCAACAACTTTAGGTAGTTTTTTTGATTTTCTAAGTTTTTTAAAGTTTAGGCCGGTGAGTTTAGAAAATTTTTTGTTAGAAATTTTATTTTTTTTCCCCCAGCTTTTCAATTGACTAGTTTTCTTAAGTAGTTTCATTTATTTCCTCATTTTTGTTAAGTTGATCTTATGCATTTCTAGCATAACCCAAACTATAATACGCAATTATTGCATATTGTCAATAAAAATTTGATAGCTCAAAGTTTTTAAATAAAGTTTGTAAATTATTTTTATCGAAGACTTCGGTATTATTTACTTCTTTATAATTTGACCAATCTTTAAAAGAAACGCAAATTGTAGCGTTTTTCTTTAAACTTCCTGAATTATTTTTAAAGGCATACATAGATTTTAATCTTCCATTAATCAAACTAGATGAATAATTACATGAAATTTCCGTATTGTAACTGAGAGATTCCTCAGATCTAATCTCAGTTATAAATCCACTTGAATCATACAGTGGTCCAAAGAAACTCACGAAAATTAAAACCCAGTTCATTTTATTGATTTTTTATTTTTATTCGACATATCTTTAAAGACAAACTTCCAATATATAAAATGTCCTAGCATAGAGCACCTCCTGATAAGTTATCCACACGCAACAGTTGCGTATGTTTTATTAATATATGCACTGGTTGCGTCTTTGTCAATAATGTTTTGAAATAGGCATATGTTTTTGCTATTAATCTATTGTTAATTATTTAAGTTTATGAATAAAGAACAGTTTAAAAAATGGAGAAAGAAAAATGGATTTTCCCAAGCTGAAGCTGCTGAAACTTTGGGTTTAAAACGGAGAATGATTCAATATTATGAAAAAGGTAAAAAAGGTGAAAAAGAAGTTCAGATCCCTAAGTACATAAGGCTGGCATGTGAGGCAGTGGAACTAAAGAAAAAATTGAAAAAACTAATTTAATATCAAAGGAGAAAAAATGAGCAATAATTTTGTAATGAAAGTAGGTGAATCACTTTTGGGAGGTGGCCCACCAGGTACTGCAGCAGAACCTGAGGTTATAGTTGGTGAATTGGATGGCCCTTTTGGAACTGCATTTGCTACCTTGCTTGGGAATCAAATCAAGGGTCATACAAAAGTTTTAGCGTTGATGAATACAGACGTGATGGTAAAACCTGCTACGATTATGGTTAGTAAAGTTACGGTAAAAGATGACAAATATACAAATATTTTGATGGGCACCGTTCAAGGAGCGATTTCGAATGGTGTTTTGGACGCGGTTAGAGAAGGAATTATCCCAAAGGAGAAGGCGAATGATTTAGGTATTATCGTTGCGGTTTGGTTAAACCCATCAGTATCGAATGATGAAAATTTAGATCATAAGATTCTTTTTGATATACATAGAAAAGCAACTACTTCTGCAATTAAAAAGGCAATGGACAATGAACCATCAATTGATTGGTTATTAGAAAATCAAGATTCAATTGTTCATAAATATTTTCAAAAAGAATTAGATAAATAACACTACTGCTAATTTATTATATTAAAAATTTAGTTAAGACACTTAAATAAGTAATAACAACTAAACTAAGAGCTACCAAAACAGCTGCGCTCCCCAAATCTTTTGCTCTTTTTGAAAGATCGTGATGTGAAAAAGAAATCCTATCAATTGCGGCTTCAATACTAGAGTTTAAAAGTTCAACAATTAATAGTAATAATAAACTTCCGATCATCAGGATTTTTTCAATTGGCGATGTGGGGAAAATAAATATTAGTGGTACTAAAAACAAACATAATAAAAGTTCCTGCCGGAATGCACTTTCCTCTTTGATTGCAAAGTTGAATCCAGAAATGCTATTTACAAAAGCGAGAAAAAGTCTTTTCAATCCTGTATTTTGTTTATGAGGATTATTCTCAGGTATGTAAGGTTTCTTCTTCATTTGTTTAGATTTTTTGTAGTTGTGACTCAAATATATCTGCTACTTTCTCCCAGTTAAATTTTTTTACATAATTTAGGGGTTTAGACTTAGAAATCGATAAAGCTTTTTCACATGCTTTTTTTAAATTTTCATCTAAAACTCCCGCGTTACTATCACCAATAACATTTATCGGACCTGCTACAGGGTAAGCGGCCACAGGTAATCCACAGGCCATAGCCTCTAATAAAACTAAACCAAATGTATCAGTTTTACTTGGGAAAACAAAAAGATCAGCCCTACCATAGTAATCAGGAAGTTCATGATGTTTTACAGAACCAAAAAATCTAACTTCTGGATATTTTTGTTCAAGTCTTTTTTTATCAGGACCATCTCCAACCACCCATTTTTCACAATCAATATTCAAGTTTAAATAGACTTCAAGATTTTTTTCAATGGCAACTCTACCAACATTAATTAAGATGGGTTTTTTATTTTTAATTTTTTTTGATGGGGGTTTGAAAATCTCTAAATCAACTCCTCTTGGCCAAATGGTTGTATTCTTGATGTTCCATAGTTTTAAATCATCAACAACAGATTTTGTGGGTGTTAAAATTGTTTTGGCTTTGCTATGAAACCACCTCAGATATCCATAACTTAAAGACAGTGGTAATTTACACCGTGCATAAATATATTCGGGAAATTTTGTATGAAATGATGTGGTGTAAGACAACCCTTTTTTTACTATTAAATTTCTTGCCGCTAAACCCAGTGGACCTTCAGTTGCGATATGAACAGCATCTGGTTGAAAATCCACCAACAATTTTTTAATTTTTCTACTGGGCAAAAGAGCCAGTCTTATTTCAGGATAAGTTGGACATGGAATTGTTTTAAATAAATTTGGTGAAATAATTTGAACTTTGTGTCTTCTTTTTTCCAAAAGGTCTTTTGTTTTATTTAGAGTATGAACCACTCCGTTTACTTGAGGGTGCCATGCATCTGTGATAATTGAAATATTCATTGTTTAGCTAGTTGGAAAGGTTTCTTAACTAATTGGTTATGTAGAGCTATTAACTTTTTTGACCAATCAATGATCTCAAGAGAACCGTCATAGTTTTCGGCTATTGCTGTTAACGACTCTACCCAATCTCCATCATTGGCGTAAATAATTCCGTTAATATCTTTTAGTTCTGCCTTATGAATATGTCCGCAAACTACTCCATCATAACCTTTTCTTTTAGCTTCTATGACCATAATATTTTCAAATGCTGTTACGAAAGAAACTGCTTTTTTTACTTTTAATTTTATAAATTGTGAAAGTGACCAGTAGGGTAAATTTAAAAATTTTCTTATTTTATTAAACGTGTTATTAAGTCTTATTAACATGGTATATCCTTTATCGCCTATATAAGCCAACCATTTTGCATGTCTGATTATTCCATCAAATTGATCACCATGAACAACCCATAGTTTTTTTCCATTAGCAGTTTTGTGAACAGCTTGATGTTGAATCTTAATATCTCCAAAATTAACACCTAAATATTTTCTAGCAGCCTCGTCATGGTTACCCGGAATGAACACAACCTTTACACCTTTTCTGGCTTTTCTCAAAAGTTTTTGCACAACATCATTATGAGATTGTGGCCAATACCAATTTTTTTTAAGCCTCCATCCATCTACAATATCACCAACTAAGTAAATGTTTTCTGACTTGATCTCTTTCAAGAAATCTAAAAGTATTTCAGCTTTACAGCCAGGGGTACCTAAATGAAGGTCTGAGATCCAGATGGTCCTGTATCCTTTTTTTTTCTTATATAAGTGATCATCCATTGATAAATTTTTAACAATGTTTTATGTCAAAAATATTACAATTACTATATTTAGGGCTTTTTTTTTAAATGTGAACGCTAGATGTAGATAAAAAAAAAGGGTTTGAAACCAATCAAACCCCTTTTTTAATTAACATAAGTAGGAATTTTTTACCACTTAAAGTGAAGTCTAGCTTGAACGCTTGTCAAGTTACCTTCATGGTTAGAACCTAAAGCATCAGAGTTAAGACCAGTACCATTAATGTACAGACCTCTTGCAGCGTCAATCATTAGCCTTACGTTACTGTTAAAGTAATGATTGATACCCAGGTGCATAACTTTAGCATCAGTCCCGACCACTGACAGTTCAGAGTGGGCACCATTCCATTGCTCATACATCACTTTGACAGCAGTACAACCGAATTCTCCCTTACACTTAACGCCACCAATTTTACCTTTTTTTGCACTCAGTGGAACACTGGCACCGCCAGTTAAGAAATAGTGAGCAAAAGCCGAACCACCACTTGCTTGGTAATCTCCATAGGGCTTAGAAGATTGATCACCTACAGCAGAGGTAGTGTGCCTATCCGCTGTTACATAAAACCATTCACCAGCAACAAATAATGGACCATTTGTATACGCAAACTGAGGACCACCATAGGTGTAATCATTAACATTAGCTAATGCTCCGTCTTGAATTTTTTCACCTAGTGTGTGAACACCTTGGGCTCTAGCTTCAATATCTCTTGTTCCTGCATCAGATAGATTCTCATAAGACCAAGAGGCACCAACCATTAATTTATGATTTTTACCCAAAGACAATCCGCCCCAATAATCATTCATTTTAGACCATGTGTAATGGGCAGCACCAGAAACATTATATCTGTCTTCAACAGCATCAGAATCTTCGTTTTCTTGTCTCCACGCACCCTCGGCACCTGCAGTTAGAGCTACTCTTAAATGAAATGGTCCCATTGCTCCAGATGAATCGTAGTGAATACCAGCTCTGTGCGCTAGGTTTGCAGCTTCGTTATACATTGGTCTTTCCATGAAAAGAATGCTGTTAGAACTAGTGTTTTCCCACATACCCCCAGCGGATTTGGCATTACCAAAATAAAGTTTACCAAAACCCTTAAAGGCTTTTGAGATGTAGGCATCTTTAACGTCAACACCTTTACCGCCAGTGTTGGAGTTATCAGAAACTGTTTCGGCAAAATCGGGTTGGAAAGCAAGAGCCCATCCATCACCCATCTTTACTTTGATAGAAAATCTAAGTCTTCTAAACTCTTGACCAAAAGTACCTATGTCATCAGCTCTACTGCAGTTATCACAACCCGTAGCGCCTGTTGTTGAATAATCAGCCAATGAGTTACCACCAAGCAAAGCCGCCATATCAAACATCGCCCTACCTTTTATCGCGAATTCATATTTTCCGTCTGAGCTTTTAATGCTAAGACCTTTTCCTTTTTTAAAATAGGCCTTACTTGAACTTTTGCCCATTTCTTGTTTGATTTTTAATAGTTCATTCTGCAAAGCATCAATTTGCGCATCATAATCCTGTGCATTAGCTCCGGAAAAGAAGGCGCTAGTGCCAATTACAGCTAAACCAGCGTAAAATTTTTTCATAATATTCCTCTCATATTAAGTTAATTGTTTGGAGAGAATAAAAATGAATTGTTAAAGTTTTATGACACTAAGGGATGAAGATTTTTTTTTAAAGTTTAGTGTTGTATTTTTACAACAAAGAGGGTTTGTCTTTATTAAAAATAATAGAAAATTTTGTTCCTTTTCCTTCTATTGAAGAAATATCAAGCTCTGCGTTATGTCTGTTAACAATATGCTTAACTATTGATAAACCCAAACCAGTATTTCCAGAATTTCTCGATCTAGCTTCATCAACTCTGTAGAATCTTTTAGTCAATAATGGAATATTTTCATTTGGAATTCCGATACCAAAATCTTCAACACTGAAAGTTATTAATGATTTAACATTTCCT
>CACIYM010000015.1 GCA_902590895.1 uncultured Alphaproteobacteria bacterium | reverse complement strand
ATGGATGGTGAATTTATTTGTGAGGAATACGCCTATCAAACAAAAGGAATTGGTGGAGGTAATTTTTTAATACTAGGAAAGAATATTGAAAGTGTTTTGAATGCTGCTGAGCTTGCTGTGTCAAAAATTAATCAGCTTAAAAATGTAATCCTCCCTTTTCCAGGAGGTATTGTGAGGTCTGGGTCAAAGGTTGGTTCGAAATATAAGAATTTAATTGCATCAACTAATTTTGATTTTTGCCCAGGACTAAAAGGTTTAGTTAGCTCAAAACTAAACAATGGTGTTAATTGTGTCTTAGAGATAGTAATTGATGGTTTATCAGAGAGTGATATAAAAAATGCGATGAGGGTTGGGATCAAAGCAATTTTAGATACAAACAATGAAGAAATTTATTCTATTTCAGCTGGAAATTATGGGGGAAAGCTTGGACCATATTTATTTCAACTTAAAGAGGTCATAAATGCATAAAATCTTACTTACAACAAAATTTACTATCTCTTCGAATTTAGATGTTAGTAACATTTCTAAGGTTAGTAATATTGAAATAACGAAAAAAAATATCGAAGATATTGACCTTTTGTATCAAAATCAAAAGGTAAAAATTAAAAATATCTTTGATATAAAAATCTCAAAAAATAAGAAAAGTAAAATTGAATTATCAATACAAGGTTGTAATAAAAATTTTCAATATTTAGGATATTTGTGGGAAAAAAATATTTTGATTGCAGATTCAAGTATAGGTTCTTTTGTTGGGGCCAAAATGAAAAGTGGAAAATTAATTATCAGAGGATCAGTTGAAAATTATCTAGGCTCAGAGATGGAGGGAGGCTCAATAGAAGTAAAAGGAAATGCTGGAGATTTTTTGGCATCTGCACTTGAAGGAAGTAAAACTGGAATGAGGGGAGGTAATATTTTAATTAATGGCAATGTGGGAAAGTTTTCATGTTTTTTAATGAGAAGAGGATTAGTTATTATTAAAGGTAATGTAGATGAAAATTGTTGCTTTCAAATGATAGCCGGAACGTTAATTATTTTTAAAGGTGTAAAACGAAACTTAGGTGTTTCAATGAAACGGGGTACTATAATTTTGATTGACAATTCGGTTAAATTAGAAAAAAAATTCATCAAGTCAGGAAATATAAATTTTAATTTTTTGAGTCTTTTGAATAATTTTCTCAAAAATAAATTTTTAATTAATAAATTAAAAAAATACAATTATGTCAGATATTTTGGGGATAAAAATGTAAATGGTTTAGGGGAGATTTTTGTCAGAGAAAACTTATAGCTTTGTAATTGCTTTTAAAGCTTTGATCAACCCTTCAACACCTCCATTTTCTAGATGCTTACTAAATTCAGATTTTTTTGTGGCTATTTCACTTACAGAGCCCGCAAGAAGAACATCAAAAATTCGCCATTTATTTTCTGTTTTTTGTAATAAATAATTTATTTCTACACTTTCGCTTTTATCTATGATCATAGACGTTTTTACTAATCTATAATTTTTACCGATTTTTTTTTCATTAATATACTTAAAAGATGGATCTTGAATATTTTTAAACATTTTAAGATAGTTGGAGGTTATATACTGCTCAAAAACATGAGTAAGCTCTTTTTTTTTTTCTTCCGAAATAATGTTCCAGTGATCTCCAATAATCATTTGGATCATTTTTTGCGCGTCGTATAGTGATTTAATAGCCAAAAGTGTATTTTCGTAAAAAGGTGAATTATCTTTTTGGCTTATTTTCTTTAAAACGTCTTGAAGTTCAACTATTGTTTCTGTTTTTAAATTATCAGAATTTGCTTCATGAAATGTTGACAAAAGCAAAAAACCAATAGTCATTGACTTTTTAAATATTTTTAAAAAAAAACTAGAAATTGAACTTTCCACGATTAATGTTTATATCTCATATCTTAATATTCAACTAATTTTTTTTAATGTCCAAAAAAATTCTTGTAACGGGTGCTAATGGTTTTCTAGGTTCAGCTATAACCAAGTTGGCATTAAAAAAAGGTTTTATAGTTAATGCGTTGGTTAGAAAAAGTTCAAATACTGACAATTTAAAAAGTATTTCATCAAAAATTAATTTTTTTTATGGAGATGTAAGAGACTACGAGTCAATTCATGAAGCAATTTATGAAAGTGATGTAGTATTTCATGTGGCGGCAGATTATAGATTATGGGCAAGAAAAAAATCAGAAATTTATTCATCAAACGTTTTCGGAACAGAAAATGTTGCACTAAAATCACTGGAACTAAAAAAATTATTGATTTACACATCAAGTGTAGCGACTTTAGCTCTGAAAGAAGGACAACAATCGGATGAGACTTTTGAAGCAAATCTTGATGAAATCTCTGGTGACTATAAAAAATCAAAGTTCCTTGGGGAATCAATCGTCAAAAATCTTGTTAAAAAAAAAAAACTTAAAGCAATTATTGTTAACCCATCAACACCAATTGGTCCTGGCGACATCAAACCAACGCCAACAGGTAGAATCATTTTAGATATGTTAAGAAAAAAAATACCTGCATATGTTGAAACTGGATTGAATTTTGTTCATGTCGATGATGCAGCAGAAGGTCATTTTTTGGCATTAAAACACGGAAAAATTGGTGAAAGATATATTATTGGAGGAGATAATTTAGTCTTTAAAGAGTTTTTGGACTATGTAGCTGACTTTGGAAATGTTCCAAGAGTAAAATTTCGATTAAACCCTAAATATCTCTATTTTTTCGCAATTATTAATGAATTTTTTGCTAAATACTTTATTAAATATAATCCAACTTTAACAGTCGATGGTTTAAAAATGTCTGAAAAAAAAATGTTTTTTTCTTCCGAAAAGGCAAAAAAGAAACTTCATTATAGACCTCGCGATGCAAAAAATGCTATAAAAGATTCAGTTAGGTGGATGAAAGAATATTTTCATCTAGATAAGTAAATTATGGACGAAGTTGTAAAAAATAAACACCTTAAAATAATATTAGCTCAACCAAGAGGTTTTTGTGCTGGCGTTGAAAGGGCAATCGAGATAGTTGAAAGAGCACTTAAAATTTATGGCCCACCAGTTTATGTTAGACACGAGATAGTTCACAATAAAAGAGTCGTTAATAATCTGAGCTCTAAAGGGGCTATTTTTGTCAAAGAATTGGATCAGATCCCAGAAGGGGCGGTCACAGTGTTTAGTGCTCATGGTGTTTCAAAAAAAGTTGAAGACACAGCGAATGTAAGAAATCTTCCCGTTTTAGACGCAACTTGTCCACTTGTTGCAAAAGTTCACAAAGAGGGACAAAGATACTCAAAGGATGGATTTGAAGTGATTTTAATAGGGCATGAGGGGCATCCTGAGGTTGAAGGTACAATGGGTAGAATATCAGGTCCTGTTTATTTAGTTTCCAACACTGATGATGTTAAAAAATTGAAGGTAAATAACCCTGATAAATTGTCTTATGTTAGTCAGACGACTTTATCGGTAGACGACACTAGAGATGTAATCAACGCACTTCAAGAACGTTTTCCAAATATTATCGGGCCAGATGTTAAAGATATATGCTATGCAACACAAAATCGACAATCTGCAGTTAGAGACCTTGTTAAAAATGTAGATCTTGTATTGGTTGTAGGAGCAAGAAACAGTTCTAATTCAAATAGGCTTAAAGATATTGGCTCCGAGTCGGGAGTTAATACTTATTTAATTGAAACAGCTGATGATATGTCCATGGAATGGTTTAAAAATGTAAAGTCTGTTGGTATCACATCAGGTGCATCTACCCCAGACGAACTTGTTAAAGAAGTTATAGATCAAATTTCTACCTTCAGTAACATAGAGATAGAAAGACAATCAGGAATTGAAGAAAATGTTGTATTTAAACTTCCTAAAGAATTAATAAACTATGAGATTGCAAATTAACTAATCCTAAGAGTAAAAAATAATGTCGATTCCAATTATCCAACAAGTTAGAGTAGGTGCATACATCCTTAAGCAAAAAATCCTAGGTAGAGATAAGTATCCATTGGTTTTGATGTTAGAACCTTTGTTTAGATGTAACTTAGCGTGTGCTGGATGCGGAAAAATTGATTATCCAAAAGAGATCCTTGATCAGAGACTCTCAGTTGACCAGTGCATTGAAGCAGCAGAAGAGTGCGGTGCACCAATAATATCAATTCCAGGGGGCGAACCTTTGATTCATAAAGAAATGCCAACGATAGTTGAAGAACTAATTAAAAGAAAGAAGTTTGTTTATTTATGTACAAACGCACTATTGATGGAAAAGAAGATGGAGGAGTACAAACCAAGTCCTTACTTCACATGGTCAGTTCATCTTGATGGATTAAAAAATGAGCATGATAAAGCCGTTTGTCAAGATGGGGTTTTTGACAGATGTGTTTCTGCAATCAAAAAAGCTAAATCTCTGGGCTTCAGATGTAATATTAATTGCACTATTTTTGACAATGTAAATGAAGATTCATTAAAAAAGTTTTTAGACTATGTCACATACGAATTGAAGGTTGATGGCATAACAATTTCACCAGGTTTTGCATACGAAAGAGCTCCTGACCAACAACATTTTATAAAAAGATCTAATACTAAAAAATTCTTCAGAAATGTTTTTAAGTCAAAAAACTTTAAAAAATGGGATTTTAGTCATTCAGGGTTATACTTAGATTTTCTTGCAGGAAACCAATCTTACAAATGTACACCATGGGGAAATCCTACCAGAAATATTTTTGGATGGCAGAAACCGTGTTATTTAATTGGTGAAGGTTATGTTAGCTCCTTTAAAGAGCTCATGGAAACAACTGAATGGGAAAAATATGGAACTGGAAACTATGATAAGTGTTCTGATTGTATGGCACATTGCGGCTATGAAGCATCAGCAGTTAGTGATGTCTTTAAAAGTCCCATAAAAGCAATCAGTGTCGCAATTAACGGTCCCAAAACAGAGGGTCCGATGGCTAAAGAAATAGATCTGTCTAACTCTAGAGATCCTGAGTTTGTTTTCGATACACATGTACAAAAAATGTTAAATGAAATTCACAATAGCAAAGCATAATATCTAAAATAGCTGTGAAGCCACTATTTCCAACTTGTGCATAGATCTGTTATGAATCTTATTCATTTTTAGCAAATTTTTTATTCGAAGTGGATTTTTTAAAATCTCAAACATCAGATCCCAAATCTTTAATTCGCCGTCCTCATTTATTGATGTTACTAAAAAGTTTGGTATGGGGTTGTCCAAATCATCAAAAATTACTTTTACGGAAGTAAATGGAACTTTATGCTCCTGTGCAGCTTTAAGAACATATCCTGCCTCCATGTCAACAGCATCAACTTTTAATGATCTTGAATTATTATTTAAAATTTTTTCTGATGTAAAAAGTTTTACATCAGAAAAAATGTTTTCTTTTGATTTCTTTTTAAAATAATCATTGCTAAATGTTGAAGTTTTTTTTGATTTTAATCCATCACTTAAAATTACCTTTGGTATAATTATCTCTGAATTTTTTAGTTTTGAAGTCATTGAGCCTGCTAAGCCAAAACTAACTATAAAGTCAACATTTTGGTTAATAACTCTTTTTGCTGCATTATATGCTTTCTTCCCATACCCACTTTCAACGAATAGATTGTATTTGGATGAAATTGTTCTTTTTTCACTTTTGAGGCCAACTACAATTCCAATTTTTGGTTTTTTTTCAAACACCATAAATTGGTTCAGGAGAGTTTTTATTTAATAAATTTTTAACTTTGAATATCGTCAGTAGAGGGAAATAATGAGCATATCCATGGTATTTTAAATAAAATACTTTTGGAAAACCAACGGCGGTGAAGTATTCCTCTTTCCAATCTAAATTTTTGTTTAACAAATATTTTATACCTCTTTCAACCTCAATAGAATCAAGTTGTCCTGCAGCTAAAAGTCCCATTATTGCCCATGCAGTTTGTGATGGTGTACTTTTTTTAGAATAATTCTCAAATCCTTTGAAGTATGACTTTCCGTCTTCACCCCATCCTCCGTCAGGTCTTTGCATAGATTTTAAATAATTGGTGGCTTTTGAAAAAACTTTTTCTTTTTGTGGAAAATCTAAAAGAGCCAAAGCGCTCAGCGTTGACCATGTACCATAAATATAGTTAGTACCCCACCTACCATACCAACTTCCGTCCTTTTCTTGTTCAGATAAAATATATTTAAGTCCTTTTTCAATACTCAAATTATTTTTTTTGTCATTTTGTTGGACTAAAAAACTTAAACATCTCGCTGAAACATCGACTGTTGGCGGATCTAAAAGAGCACCATGATCGGCGAAAGGTATGGAGTTTAAATAGTACTTGTCGTTATCAATATCAAAGGCTCCCCATCCACCATTCTTTGATTGCATTGAAATAATCCATTTTCTTGTTCTCTCAAGACATTTAGTAATTTTAATATTTTTTTTTTTTCTATTATATCTATCCAGAAACATTCCAACTAATGCTGTATCGTCTACATCTGGATAGTAATCATTATTAAACTGAAATGCCCATCCACCAGGGTTTGTATTTTTTTTATTGATACACCAATCTCCTTTAATTTTAATTTCCTTTTTAAGAAACCACCGCACAAGATCTTCGACATTTTCATTCCCTTTTTCTAACAAAACATGTCCCATCCATCCTGTATCCCAAACTGGAGACACACAGGGTTGACAATAGGCATAATTTTTATTTTCTACCACTAAATTATCTATCGACTTTTTGCATACTTCTATTTGTTTTTTAAATCTTTGTTTTTCATCAATTTGTAAGGCGATCAAAGCATTTACCATAGCCGGAAAAATACCACCAAGTCCATCTTTTCCATTCAATCTCTCTAAAACCCACAAATATGTATCTTCTATACATTTTTGTTTAAATTTTTTTGAGAAAATCTTTGGTGCAAATATCCTTAAAATTTTATCTAAATATTTAAAAACAATAGAAAATTTTTTGTCATCTGCTGGTTTTATATTATTTATAAGTCGTCCAGATTTTATAAACAATTCCTGAATATCAATGCCATTAGGGTTATTAGCTAAAGGTTTTTTATCCATTATAATTAGTAATGGGATAAGGACTGTTCTTGACCAATAAGATATTTTATAAATGTTAAATGGAAACCATTTTGGAAAATTTATTATTTCAATAGGCATAAATGGAATCGCTTCCCACGAAATTTGACCAAACTGAGCAAGAGTTATTCTTGTGAAAACATTGCTCTGTTCAGCTCCACCATTTTTTATAATAAATTCTTTTGCCAATTTCATTAACTTGTTGTTGGAACTGACCCCAGATAATTTGAGTGCATAATATGCTTTTACAGATGCACTTATATTGGATTCACCATCATAATATAATGGCCAGCCTCCGTCTTTATTCTGTTTTGATAATAAATAATTTTTAATTTTTTTTTCTAAATCTAAATTTATTTCTCCCAGAAAATGCATAAGAAGTACGTATTCTGATGGAATTGTGGAGTCTGCCTCTAATTCATATACAAAACACCCCTCACTTAACCTATTTTTATTTTGTTGTTTAGATTTTTTACCTAATTGTGATTCAAATGAATTAATTATTTTTTTAAGTTTGTGCATTTTTATGACATCATAATGATTCAATAGCTTTTTTTCCAGATAAAATTGACGCCTCGATAGTGCAAGGTAAAGTATTTTGGGTCCAGTCACCGGCAAAAATATTATTTATTTTTTTTTCATTAAACTTTTGAATTAAAGCATTATTTTTTGGTGACTGAATATATGTGGCTTTTTTTTCTTTTATAATCTTTGCATTTTCGTATTGAATTTTTTTTCCAAGAAAAGCACATACTTCTTTCCAAACTTCCTTAGTAATTTCATCTGAGTCAAGAGAATTAAATTTATTTGCGTCACTGACTGTGATTGAAATACAGTTTTTTTTTATGAAGACCCATTGAGAAATGGTATTGATAAATCCTAAAATTTCATTCTTGAATAATTTTTGGTTTTTAGATGAAACTTTATAATGAATATTCAATATAGTATTGTAATCACATGGTAAAGAGAACTCAGGAAATAACTTTACTATGTTTGAGGGAGGGATTGCAAAAACTACTCTTTCTCCATCTTTAATTTTTACCTTTTTATTTGTAAAAACTAACTCCTCTATTTTTCCTTGTCTAGTATAAACCTTTCTTAAAGTCTCATTAAAATTGATTCTTACCTTATTTTTTTTTATAAATCTAACAGCTGGATCTATTAGAGATTCTCCCCAGTTTTTAATGGGTTGATAAATTAGACAATTTTTTTTTCCCTTAAATAAAGTTTCTTTTAAAACATTAGATAAAACCTTTGCGGAAGCATAATCTGGTGAGGTATTCATAACAGCCAATGTAAAAGGTTCCCAAAATGTTGTAAAAATTTTTGACCGTCCAACCAATTCATCAACTGTCGTATTATTTTTTACAAACAAAAACTTTAAAAAAGACAAATAATCAAAAAATAAAGTTTTGGGAATAGGGCATTTAAAAAAAATATTTTTTAGTAAACTTTCTTTAAAGCCTAACTCCCAGGAATGCGAACTTTCTATATCAAAAAACTTTAGATCTTGTGAAATTAGCTTAAAAGTTGACATAGATCCAATTGTCTCACAAAAATTTAAAAAGTTTTTGTTAGCTGAAAAAACTAAATGATTACCATTATCAATTTCAAGATCTATTTGTTTGTCGAAAAATGATCTGCATCTTCCCCCTGCATTTTTTGAAGACTCGTAGATCTCACAATTAATTTTTTTTTTAATCGCATTTATAGCTGTTGACAAACCAGCCAAGCCCGAACCAATTATGTGAATTTTATTTGTAATTGATCTCACCTAAAAGAAAATTTAAAAAAAATTAAAAATTTATCAAAAAAATTTAATCTTATCTTTTTTTTATAATTAATCTTTTTTTTATACATCTTGCCATGAATTTTTTTGTAAAAAAGCTTCATTATTTCTGATCCAATCATTTTTTTTGGTCTAAGCTTTTTAACAAATAGTCTGATTTTTTAAAGTGTTTATTGGCATCCTCCAACATCTCTTGTAATATTGACTGAATTTTTTCTGAATTATTTGTTAGAACACTTAGCTTTTTTCTTAAGCCATGTTCAAAAAGTTTCTCTGAAGGAATATAGCATCTTTTATTATTTAGGTCTTCTTTGAAATCTCGAACAATGTTTGTAATTTGAAAGGCCATTCCAAGTTCATAAGCGTAGTGGCTTCCAACTTTAGTATGAATACCAAAAATTTTTATTGATAAATAACCAACTGCAACGGCAACTCTTTCACAATAAAGTTTAAATTTTTTTGAAGATGGGAATTGAATATTTTCTTTGACATCCATTAACATTCCATCAATTATGGAAATGAAATCTTTTTTTTTTAATTTAAATTTTATTATAGAATAATTTAATTCTCTCTTTAAACTATTGTCTAGAGATGAGTTTTTAAATATTTTACCAATATCCTTTTTCCATTGATTAAGTTTCTTTTTTTTAATTATTTGTGAATTTTTTAAATCATCAGCTATATCATCAACTTCTCTACAAAAAGCATAAACAGCAAACATTCCTCTCCTTTTTTCTTTTGGTAACAGTTTCATCCCCCAGTAAAAGGAAGAGCCAGACTGTTTTACATTTTTTTCAACTTGTAATGTATCATCCAAATTCATCAATATAATTTGAATTTATTTTATGCTCTTTCTAATGAAAATTTTGCAGGAGTGGCAATCCCTAAAGCACCAAGTGCAGATTTTATGATTCCCTCAGAATCAACTCCACATTCTGAGTTTTGTTGCTCAGGTTTTCCATGATTTATAAAGACATCAGGAAAAAAGATTGGTCTAAATTTTAGTCCTTTATCTAAAGCTCCTGTTTTTGTAAGAAATGACATAACTTGAGCAGAAAAACCTCCAATTGATCCCTCTTCAACTGTAATTAAAACTTCGTGATCTCTTGCTAGTTGTGTGATAAGCAACTCATCGATTGGTTTTGCAAACCTAGCATCTACAACCGTTGTGGGAAGTCCATAAGAAGCAAGAATTTCGGATGCTACAAGTGAATCTTTTAATCTGGTTCCAAGAGATAAAATGCAAACCTTACTTCCCTCTCTGATCAATTTAGCCTTCCCAATTTCCCAGATTTCAGGTTTTTCATTAATTTTTTCTCCAATGCCTTCGCCCCTAGGGTATCTAAACGCTGAAGGTCTGTCATTAATGTGTAAAGAAGTTGCAATGCTGTTACATAACTCGTTTTCACTGCTAGGTGCCATTACTATGAAATTAGGAAGTGTACATAGATAAGTTAGATCAAATGAACCTGCATGAGTTGCCCCATCAGCTCCAACTTGTCCAGCTCTATCAATTGCAAACCTTACAGGTAGTGATTGTATAGCTACATCGTGAACAACCTGATCATATGCCCTTTGCAGAAATGTCGAATATATAGCTGCAAAAGGTTTCATCCCCCTTGTAGCCATACCAGCTGCAAAAGTTACCGCATGTTGCTCAGCTATACCTACATCAAAAGTTCGTTTTGGAAATTCTTTTTCAAACAAGTCTAAACCAGTGCCTGAAGGCATTGCAGCTGTTACCGCAACAATGCTTTTATCTTTTTTTGCATGCTTGATCAAAGCATTGGCAAACACCTTTGTATAACTCGGAGCTTTTGAAGAAGATTTAACTTGTTCTCCAGTTATTACATTAAATTTACTTACCCCATGATACTTATCTTCAGACTTCTCTGCTGGTTCATATCCGTATCCTTTTTTGGTAACAACGTGAAGGAAGACTGGCCCATCCCATTTAGAATTTTGTAGATTTCTAAGTACCGGAAGTAGGTGATCTAAATTGTGTCCATCCACAGGTCCTAAATAAAAAAACCCAAGTTCTTCAAATAATGTTCCGCCTGTTACCATGCCTCTCATATATTCTTCTGCTTTAGCCGCCATATTTTGGAAACTTTTTGGAAATTTTTTAGCCATATGCTTAGCTAAGCTTCTAGCTGATTGAAAAGTTTTTCCTGAAAGAAGTCTTGACAAATATGCGCTCATTGCTCCAACCGGCGGAGCAATAGACATATCATTATCATTTAATATAACAATAAGTCTTGCATTCATGGACCCTGCATTATTCATTGCTTCGTAAGCCATGCCAGCACTTATGGCTCCATCGCCAATTACACAAATTACCTGATGGTCCTCTTTCTTTAAGTCTCTGGCAACAGCCATTCCTAGACCAGCTGAAATCGATGTTGAGGAGTGTGCAGCACCAAATGGATCAAATTCGCTTTCTGATCTTTTTGTAAAACCGTAAAGTCCGCCTGGTTGTCTGATTGTTCTGATTTTATCTCTTCTTCCCGTTATTACTTTATGCGGGTAACATTGATGACCAACATCCCAAATGAGTTTGTCATTAGGCGTATTGAACACACTGTGGATAGCCACCGTTAGTTCAACCACGCCAAGACCTGCTCCTAAGTGACCGCCAGTTACTGATACGGCATCTACGACTTCATCTCTTAGCTCTTTGCAAACAGTTTTTAGCTGCTTATCGTTTAATTTTCTCAGGTCTTTTGGGTATTTAATCTTATCGAGTAGGTTATTACCTTTTTTCATAACAATCTCTTGAATATTTAAGTGGTATTATTACTAATCATACATTATTCCTTTAAAGAAGCAAAAAATAAAATCAATACGTGACAATTTAATTTGTTTTTCTAATGGATCCTTTATTTTTAACAAATTACATAACCTTTTGGCAATATTTAAAATTATTAATGTTTCTTTTCTAAGTCTCCAAGATTGAATCTCACGTAATCCCAATTTTGTTTTTCTTAATGATGTCAGCACATTATCAATTATTTCAATTTTTAGTCTTTCAAAATTTTCTTCTGATTTACTTTTTCTTAGGGTTTTTTTATCTAAGGAATATTTTTTAAAAAATGACTCGGGTATATAAACTCTGTTGAGCTCTTTGAAGTCTTTTTTACAATCTTGAATGTGATTTATTATTTGCAGAGCAGTACATAAGCTATCTGAGGCCTCATAAATTTTCTCAACATTTTTTCTTTCATTAACAGCATCAATTACAAACCTTCCAACAGGATTGGCTGAAAATTTACAATAGTAAAGTAAATCTCTCCAATTGTTGTACCTTTTATTTGAGGCGTCCATCATAAATGCTTTTAGAAGATTTCTTGAATATTCTTTTCCCGAGGGTAATTCTTTGAATTTTGCAATCATTTTGTCTAGAACCTTGTTATTGGTTTTCTTACTTTTTGAAATAGCATTGTCAAAAAATAACAAAATGTTTTTTTTTTGATTTGATGAAAGCTTTTGATGGTCAGCAATATCGTCTGCCATTCTAGCAAAAAAGTAAAATACTCTGACTATACTTCTAATTTTTTTTGTCATTAAAAAAGAGGCAACAGGAAAATTTTCATCAGAGTAGGATTTACCAGACATTAAATGGGAAACATCATTTCCAATATCCTTTCTTTTTGTACTAATATTTTCTTCCTTTCCAAACATTACCGTTTTTTAAGTAATAGTTATACGCTGAATTTATCGTCATTAACATATAAATTATACTAGAAATGGGTAATGAAAAATAAAAAACAAAAGTAAGATTATAAAACTTTGCAGTTGGTAAAAATGACAAAAACATCAAAAAGATTGATGCTAAATTTATGATGATTAGGTTTATAGAATTTTGATGTATCAAACTAATAAATGGCATCAAATAAATCATCACCATTCCTAAGATTGAAGTTATTAGAATAAGAATAGAATTATTTAATTGCTCGTAAGCAGTTCTTGTAACCATTTTCCAGACCTGTTCTAACCTGCTATAATTTCTTTGACTTTCAACTAAATTTGTTAACCCAAGCCAAATATGATTCCCACTATCTTTAATTATTTTTGCTAAGTTACAATCGTCAATTATTTTATCTTTAATTAATTCATATAGATTTATTTTTTTGAATAATTCTGTCTTGCACATAATAAATCCTCCAGCAGCAGCAGCAACATTATCGTTGTGGTTGTTGACCTTGCTAAAAGGATATAATTTTTGAAAAAAATAAATAAATGATGGAATAAGAAGGTTTTCCCAAAATGTGACACATCTTAGTTTAGCCATCAAAGATAGCATAGACAGTTTTCTCTCAGTCATAAAGTTCAGTGTTTTGCCAATTACCTTATCTTTAAGAATTATGTCTGCATCTATAAAAACAAAATGAGAGAATTTTTTTTTAATGGCTGCATCTACGCCTTGTTTGAGAGCCCAGACCTTGCCACTCCAATTCATTGGAAGTTTTTTTCCCTTGATAATTTTAAATTGGCTAAATTTAGCCTTTCTAAAAGTTTGTTTTGCTTTTTTTTCTGTATTATCTGAGCTGTTGTCATCAATAATTAACACAAATTTTTTAATTTTTTGAGATAGTATAGATTTTATAGTTTGTGCTATATATTTTTGTTCATTTCTTGCAGGAATTATGAAACATATAGAAAAATTTTGTTTTAATACGCCTCTATGAATTTTTTGATTTTCGATCTTTATATTGCTTTTCCAGAATAGTTCATTGAATTGAAGTTTTCTATTCGCATAAAAAAAAAGCAAGTAAAACCAAGCAAAAAAAGGGATTATTGATAACATTATTTCCACAATATACAGCATTGACAAACTCTAAGGTTGTAAAAATACAACAAAAAACTGTTTTATTACAGTTTTGTGAAATTTTTTTCTTTTTTTCTTGAAAACCAGGAATTTTTTGGTAAATTAGACTTAATTGATTAATAATTGCACAGAATTTTTATTGCACAAATTTTAGGCATACAACTCGAAAGGAATTAAAAAATGATCAAGAAATATTTACTTGTAGGAGCTTTAATAGCACCTTTTACATTGGCTGACAGAGCTAATTCTTTTGAATTTCCAGACAAACCACCATTTGGAGAGCTTTCTGCGAATGTTAGTTATTATACTAACTACATTTGGAGAGGCGAAGAACAAACAGGTGGTTTAGCTATTCAAGGTGGTTTTGACTACTCTGTTACGTTGTTAGATACTTATATTGATGCTTACGTTGGTACTTGGGCTGCGAACCTAAATACGAACGGATTTGGCATGGAATTAGACTATTATGGTGGTTTTACAGGAGCTATACCTGCACTTGAAGATTATTTATCTTACGATATTGGTATGCTTTACTATGATTATCCAGGAGCTTCATCACAAAATAGTGGTGATAATGTTGACGGTACTGGTGGGTCAGGTACCCAAGGTATGGAATTCTTAGAGTGGTATGGTTCAGTTGGTATTTCTGGTTTACCTGCTGATTTAGGCATTTCCTATTACTTTGGTTATTCACCAACGGGATTTGCTCAGAACTACGACTACACTTACCATAATATCAGTGCTGAAATACCTGTTCCAAGTACACCATTCACACTATATGGTGGAGTTGGTTTCACAGATTCCGATACAGCTAGTACCACTACCGGCTATGGTTTCACTGATTATAAAGTTGGTACAACAACCTCAATCTTTGGTTTAGACTGGGGTATTGAGTATACAACAACAACTGGCTACGCAGCTAGTGGTGAAGATGCAGATGATACTGCTGGTGGTCAACATGTAGTTGGCTACGTTTCAGCTAGTTTTTAATTCCTTTTTTTATTGAATTGAGGGGCGATATCTTGCCCCTCTATTTCTCGTTTCAGCAAATATTATAACCAAGTTAGTTAAAACTATCAAAGATCCAAACTGATGAAATAGACCCAAAATGGTTGGGACAAATAGTTTCAAAATTATTACTCCTAATACGTACTGTGAAATTATAAAAGCCCCCAAAAAATAGAAATATTTTCTTAATTTTACAAATACAGAATCACTTATTGCCTTATAGACTGTGTAAAGAATTGTAAAAAGGGTTACAGTGGCTAATGTTCTGTGAAAAAACTGAATGAACCCAATATCATTAAAGGCATTTTGCAGAGTCAACTCGTTTCCTTCTGAGATAATCGGTGGTAAAAAATTTTCACCCATTAATGGAAAGTTATTGTAGGCCCATCCAGCATTTGTCCCGGAAACAAAAGCACCAGAGGCTATTGTTAATATCAGAATTATAATTGAAAAGATTATTCTATTACTATGACCTTTTAATTGTGAGTTTCTAACAGATCTTTCAAAGGCGCTATCTTTATGCAAGTAATTCCAAAAGGAAAAAACCAACATAATGTAAATAATAAATGCTGTGGTTAAATGAGCTGAAAGTCTAAAATGACTGACATCTGGTTGGTCAATAAGGCCGCTTTTAACCATGAACCATCCCATAAATGCTTGAAAAGATCCGATACCAATCAAAATGACAAAAAATTTTTTTTCAACGCTTGACAGTTTTTTTGCAATCCAAAAATAAATTAAAGGAATCATAAATGTGAAACCTATTAAACGGCCCCATACTCTGTGAAAGTATTCCCAAAAAAATATAAATTTAAATTCGGATAGTGTAATATTAAAGTTTTTAAATTCATATTCAGGAGTAGACTTATATTTATCAAAAAGTAAGTTCCAATCCTGTAAATTGAGAGGCGGTATAATACCACTGATTAGGTTCCATTCTGTCATAGATAAGCCAGAATTAGTTATTCTTGTAATTCCTCCAATTATAACCATAGAGGCGACCATGATAATATTTAGTCCCATCCAATATTTTTTTGGATTATCAATTTCAGATTGCATAATAAATTAATAATTATTTAAAAAGAAATAAAAATACATAATTTTTATGTATATTAAATAAATTTACATAAAAGATTGACAAATTCAAAGATATATTTTTAATTACTTTAATGAATTTTGATCAAAATGAAGTCAAAGAACTCAATAAAGAATTTCATAAATCCTCACCTAAGGAAATTATTAGAAAGTCCCAGAATTTATTTAAAGACAAGATAGTATACATATCATCATTTGGAATAGAATCAGCAATTATACTTCATATGATTTCTCAAATTGATAAAAATTTTCCTATTGCGCTTTTAAATACACATTTTTTATTTAGGCAAACTTTGGATTATAAAAACAAACTAATAAAAAGTTTCAATCTTAAGAACTTCGTAGAAATTTTTCCAGATAATTCAAATTTACAAAAAGATGATCCTAATAATAATTTATGGATAAGTGACGTTGAAAAATGTTGCGAGCTCAGAAAGGTAAAACCGCTTAACAAGTTCTTAAAAAAATATAATGCATGGATATCAGGAAGAAAATCATATCAAGGAGGTGAGAGGTTTGACGTTCAACCTTTTGAAATTAATAATGGAAAAGTGGTTGTGAATCCTTTAGCAAATTTTGAAAAAAAATTAGTTTTGTTATATTTTAATAATAATAATCTACCTAAACATCCACTTGTAAAGGAAGGGTACTTATCAGTTGGTTGCACCCACTGTACTTTCAAGCCAAAAAATATAGAGGATCCAAGATCAGGTCGGTGGATAAATCAAACAAAAACTGAGTGTGGAATTCATTATAAAAAAGATTAACTATGGATTCACACCTAAAAAAACTAGAAAATGATAGTATTTACATCTTTAGACAAGCATATAGATCTATAAATAACATGGCAATGCTTTGGTCTTTAGGCAAAGACTCAAATGTCATGGTCTGGCTTGCCTTTAAAGCTTTTTTTGGCAAAATACCGTTTCCGCTTGTACATGTTGATACAAAAAAAAAATTTAAAGAAATGTATGAATTTAGAGATAGGTATGAAAAGGAATGGAATTTAAATCTTATTAAAGGAGACTGCCCCCCAGTAAATGAAATTGACCCTTCTCTCCCGCCGGCTGCAAGATCAGCAGCCAGAAAAACAGAGGGCTTAAAAAAAATTTTAAAGAAATATAACTTTAAAGGAGTAGTTGCTGGTATCAGAAGAGATGAGCAAGGAACCCGAGCTAAGGAGAGGGTTTTTAGTCCAAGAGATGATACTGGTAAGTGGGATATTAAAAATCAACCTCCTGAATTTTGGGATCAATCCAATTTTAACTATCCAGAAGAAGTGCACATAAGAATACATCCACTTCTGGGATGGACGGAAATTGATATATGGAAATACATTAAAAGTCAAAAGATTCCTATAGTCGACTTGTATTTTTCAAAAAAAGGAAAAAGATATAGATCTTTAGGAGATAAAGATATTACGTTCCCAGTAAAAAGCAAAGCAAAAAATATCGATCAAATCATTGAAGAATTAAAGACAACAAAAGTATCTGAGAGATCTGGTAGAGCGATGGACCATGAACAAGAAGATATTTTTGAAAAATTAAGATCTACAGGATATATGTAAATGGAACAAACCAAGCATCTTCAAGATACCCCTAAAATTGTTATTGTTGGACATGTCGATCACGGAAAATCTTCCTTGATTGGAAGATTGATGTATGAACTTGACCAAGTTCCTGAGGGTAAATTTGAAGAGTTGAAAAAGGTAAGTGAAAAGAGAGGCATGGAGTTTGAATTTGCTTTTTTGTTAGACGCACTTCAGGTAGAGAGAGATCAAGGAATAACAGTTGATACTACTCAAATTTTTTTTAGAACCAAAAAAAGAAATTATGTATTTATTGATGCGCCGGGTCACAAAGAATTTATAAAAAATATGATTACTGGGGCAGCTTCTGCGGATATTGCAATTCTCATAATTGACGTCGATGAAGGAATAAAAGCTCAGACAAAAAAACACGCATACATTCTAAAATTGTTGGGTATTAAAAGGGTGATTACACTTTTCAACAAGATGGATAAAGTAAATTATGAAGAGAATAGATATTTATTTGTAAAAAAAAAACTTTATGATTACTTGCTTAAAATAGACGTAGAGGGTCTATATGATATTCCAATTTCAGCAAAAATTGGGGACAATATAGTAAAAAAAAGTAAAAAAACACAATGGTATGATGGCAAGCCATTAACAGATGTTCTAGATAACTATAATTATAGTCAAAATGAAAATAAAAATTATTTAAGATTTCCAGTTCAAGATATTTATAAACTTTCTGATAAGCGAATAATTGTTGGTAGAGTTGAGTCTGGAAAAATAAACATAGACGATGAATTATTAGTTTTGCCCTCAAATGAGAGAGTAAAAATAAAGTCTTTTGAGGAATGGCCTAAATCAAAAAAAGAATATCACACTGGTGAATGTCTAGGGTTAACTTTTTCCGAACAAATTTTTGTTGATAAAGGAAATATGATTTCTCACCTGAAAAATCCCCCTAAACTAATGAACACACTTGAAGCGAATCTTTTTTGGTTAAGCGATAAAAAGATGAATCTAAATAAAAAGTATACATTAAAAGTTAATACTGGAGAGTACAGCATAAATATAAGAAAAGTTAATAAAATAATTGATACTGAAAACTTAGAATCTAGTAATAAAAAAATACCTAATAAAAACGATGTCTGTGAGGTGGTGATCCATTCTTCTCAGTTAATACCAATTGATGATTTTAATGTTTCAACAAAAACAGCAAGATTTTGCCTATTGGATGAAAATGAAATCGTTTCTGGCGGTATTGCAAGCTTAAAAAATTACCCTGATCAAAAAGAACTGACCAATAATCCAAATATTACACCTGTCAATTTTAATGTAAGTGAAGTTGATAGGGCATCTAGATTTAATCATAGGTCAGGTGTTATTTGGATGACTGGACTTTCTGGTGCTGGAAAAAGTACCATAGCTAAAGAAGTTGAAAAGAAATTATTTTTTAAGGGTTTTAATGTTTTTATTTTAGACGGAGATAACCTACGAATGGGTATAAATAAAGGGCTTTCTTTTTCACCAGAAGATAGAACAGAGAATATTAGAAGAACGGCTGAAGTAGCAAAACTATTTTCAGATGCTGGATTTATAGTTATTGTTTCTCTTATCTCACCTTACAGAAGCGAAAGAAAGAAGGCTAGAGATATAAGACCAGAATATTTCAGAGAAATTTACATTAAGGCATCATTAGAGGAATGTGTTAAAAGAGATGTAAAGGGATTGTATGCTAAAGCTATAAAGTCTGAAATAAAAGATTTTACAGGAATATCTTCTCCATATGAGGCGCCAACTAACCCGGATCTAATTATTGATACCGAAAATGAAAATATAGAAAAAAGTGTCTTAAAACTTGAAAGTTATATCTCCTCCGAATTCAGCATAAAAAATTGTTGACAAATGTTGTGAAGTTATTAAATTAGCACTCGTTAGGTATGAGTGCTAATAAGGTTCTGCCTATCTTGAATTGTCTAACAAAGGAGATTCTATGAAATTCAAGCCACTTCACGACAGAGTTGTCGTTAAACGCCTTGAGAGTGATGAAAAAACATCAGGAGGCATAATTATCCCAGATACAGCTAAAGAAAAACCAAGTGAAGGAGAAGTTTTGGCTGTTGGTCCAGGAGAAATAACAGAGGATGGAAAATTAAAACCTATGAATGTTAAAAAGGGTGATAAAATTCTTTTTGGGAAATGGTCTGGGACCGAAGTTAAACTTGATGGAGACGATCTTTTGATTATGAAGGAGTCAGACATCATGGGAATTTTAGAATAGAAAGGAAAAATTATGTCAGCAAAAAAAATATCATTTGGTTCTGATGCACGCGATTTAATGATTGCCGGTGTAGATGCTTTGGCTAATGCAGTTAAAGTAACTTTAGGACCTAAAGGAAGAAATGTAATTTTAGATAAATCATTCGGCGCACCTCGTGTTACAAAAGATGGAGTTTCTGTTGCTAAAGAAATAGAGCTTAGAGACAAATTTGAAAACATGGGCGCTCAAATGGTTAAAGAGGTTGCAAGTAAAAGTTCAGATGCCGCAGGTGACGGAACTACAACTGCTACTGTACTAGCTCAAGCAATTGTTAAACAGGGTGCTAAAGCTGTGGCTTCAGGGATGAACCCAATGGATTTAAAAAGGGGAATTGATTTAGCTGTGGACAAGGTTTTGTCAGATCTTAAAACAAGAGCTAAAAAACTAGGTTCTTCCGGTGAAATTGCTCAAGTGGGAACAATTTCAGCCAACGGAGAGGAAGAAATAGGAAAAAAAATATCCGAAGCTATGGATAAGGTTGGAAGAGACGGAGTTATTACTGTTGAGGAATCTAAAACCAGAGATACGACTCTTGAAACCACCGAAGGTATGCAATTCGATCGTGGTTACCTTTCTCCATACTTTATTACTGATGCAGAGAAAATGATTTGTGAATTTGAAGATCCTTTCATTCTTTTGAATGAGGGAAAACTTTCAAACCTTCAAGATTTATTGCCACTACTTGAGTCAGTTGTTAAATCAAGTAAACCTCTTCTGATTATTGCTGAGGATGTTGAAGGAGAAGCGCTTGCAACATTAGTTGTTAATAAACTTCGAGGTGGATTAAAAGTAGCAGCAGTTAAAGCACCAGGTTTTGGTGATAGAAGGAAATCTATGCTAGAGGATCTTGCTATACTTACAGGTGGTCAGGTAATTAGTGAAGAGCTGGGTATAAAGCTTGAAAACGTAACAATTAATGACCTTGGTTCTTGTAAAAAAGTAAGAATTGATAAAGAAGACACCACGATAGTTGGAGGCAGCGGTCAAACATCTGATGTAAAAGCAAGATGCGAACAAATAAAAACGCAAATTGAAACCACTACATCTGATTATGATAAAGAAAAACTTCAAGAGAGACTGGCGAAACTTTCCGGAGGTGTTGCTGTCATTAATGTCGGTGGATCAACAGAAGTTGAAGTTAAAGAACGCAAAGACAGGGTTGATGATGCGTTAAACGCAACCAGAGCCGCTGTTGAAGAAGGTATTGTTCCTGGTGGTGGTACTGCACTACTTTACTCAAAAAAATCTCTTGAAGGTTTAAAGGGAGCAAACCCTGACCAGAATGCTGGTATTGACATTGTAAGAAAGGCCTTAGAGGCTCCGTGCAGACAAATATCAGAAAATGCTGGTGTTGAAGGTTCAATAGTTATTGGTAAATTATCAGAGCAAAAGGACGTTAATTTCGGTTTTGATGCTCAGACTGAATCATACACTGATTTAGTTAAGTCAGGAATTATTGATCCTGTTAAAGTCGTAAGGACGGCCCTTGAAAATGCTTCCTCGATAGCTGGTTTGTTATTGACTACTGAAGCTATGGTTGCTGAGTTACCAGAACCTAAAGAACCAATGCCACCAATGCCAGGAGGTGGAATGGGCGGCATGGGCGGCATGGGCGGCATGGGTGGAATGGATTTCTAAGATCCTGCAGCTTCCCGCGCACTTAAAAAAAACCCAACCTAGTATGTTGGGTTTTTTTTTTAAGGTTGATAATACAATCCCGTATCCATTTTTAAACATTCCAGCCAAAACTTCTTCTTCTCGCTTTCTATTTCCACTGAGTTAAAACCACATCTTAATAAGAAAATATATTGATCAGGAAGTATATACCCTGAAGCTCTAACTTCACCGGTATATTGAAGCTCAACTCTTAACTTCTTTGCTTCCGAAAATGGTCTTCCATCTTTAAAGGTTAAAAAGTTAAATTGAATTATTTTGAAAAAACTAATTTCTTCCTTAATTAAGCTTAAGGATTCATCAGAGTTTAATTTTATCCCAATATTTTTTTTTTTACTTAGAGTATTTTTATTATCTAACCATTGAGATAGTGTAACTATTAAATTTTCTGAATTTGATTTTGTTAAATTAGTTAAGTTATCTACAAAAAAATATTCATTTTTTAAAACTTTATTTTTGTTAAGGATTACTTTTGTCATAGAGATCTTTTTTGAACGGATCAATTCCAACTCTGTTAAATACACTTAAAAAATCTTCATTGTTTTTTTTATTTTTTTCAAAAGTTTCAATAATTGTTTGTATTGCCTTGATCAATTCTTTTTCTGAAAAGGATGGTCCAACGATTTTACCAATACTTGTTTTTTCATCTGCAGACCCACCAAGTGAAATTTGATAAGATTCTTCTCCGTTTCTATCTAAACCCAGGATACCAATATTTCCAACATGATGGTGACCACAAGCATTTATACAACCAGAAATTTTAATTTTAATATTTCCAATCTTGTCTTGTATTGATTGGTCTTTAAAATGCTGACTAATCTTTTGAGAAATAGGTATTGATCGTGCTGTTGCTAATGCACAATAATCCATTCCTGGACAGCAAATTGTATCTGTTATAAGCCCTATATTTGGTGTGGCAAGTTTTAGTGCGCTTAGTTTATTCCACACACTGAACAAGTCAGAATTTTTAATATGTGGAAGAACTAGGTTTTGTTCATGAGTAACTCTTATTTCTCCATGAGAATATTGTTTTGCAATTATAGATAATTTTTTCATTTGTTCAGCAGTCGCGTCACCGGGAGGTTGATTGTAATGTTTGAGCGAGACCATTATAATAGAATAACCGGCTAACTTGTGTTTAATAACATTCTGATTTAACCAGATATTATATTCTTTGTTTTTTTTCACTGGAATTGAAGACTTAATTGGATTATTGATTGGAAGTTTAAAGTAATTTTTAATTTTTTTTATTTCGTCTTCCTCAAGCAAAAGGTTTTTATCTGCAAATTTTTTAAACTTACTTTCTATTAAGGATTTTAGTTTTTCTTCGCCAAGTTCATTAATTAAAATTTTTATTCTGGCTTTATAAATATTATCTCTTCTACCCATTTCGTTGTAGATCGATAAAATTGCCTCTAAATAGTTCAATAAATCTCTCTTTTTAACAAAATTATTTATTTTTTTTGCAATAAAAGGACTTCTACCTTGCCCCCCGCCAACGTAAACTTCAAAACCTGTTTCATTTCTTTTTTTTATTAATTTTAGTCCAATATCATGCACTTTCATAGCTGCTCTATCTTTTTCACTTGCGATTACAGCAATTTTAAATTTTCTTGGGAGATAAGAAAATTCTGGATGAAAAGTTGACCACTTTCTAATTATTTCACACCACGGACGGGGATCTTCAACTTCTTCATTATTTATACCTGCAAGGTGATCGCAAGAGATATTTCTTATACAATTTCCAGATGTTTGGATTGCATGCATCTCTACATCAGCTAGTTCATTTAAAATCTTTGGAACATCCTCAAGTTTAGGCCAATTAAATTGAATGTTTTGTCTAGTTGTAAAGTGTCCATAACCTTTATCATATTTTTCTGAAATTTCTGCAAGTTTATTTAGCTGAATGTGAGACAGCTCTCCGTATGGAATTGCGACTCTCAGCATATAAGCATGTAGTTGCAGATAAAGTCCATTCATCAGTCTTAATGGTTTGAATTCTTCTTCGGTTAAATTACCATCAATTCTTCTTTTAACCTGAGACAGAAACTCTCTTGTTCTATTTTTTACTATTTGTTTATCTTTATCTGAATATTGATACATAATTAAACTTAAAAGGTTGTACCATTTTTCCTAATAATATCTCTTAGTTTCTTTATTGTTCCATCATCATTTAACTCAACAAATAATGGTGATATAATTATACACTCATCCTCAAATTTTTTTGCTATATTTTCATATTCTTCAATTTCAGAACGATTGATTTTTTTTGCTTTATCTACTTTTTCTGACCAATCATCTCCATTGTAATAAACAACACTTCCCGTTTTTAGATCATTTGCAGAAAGAAAGAAAGAATCACCTTTAAGTTTTTTTGCCATACATCATGATGTGTTAATAATAGTAAAAGTAAAGTTTTTTTTCAATATTACAAGATAAAAATGCAATATATTAATTAGTACATTAATTAATTGTACAATTAATTATTTTTGAACTTGATAATAATATTAAACTAAATAGTTTAATAATTATGATAGAGAATAACTTAAAAGTTTGGCCATTCATAGAAGCAAAAAAATTGTTAAAAAGGTTCGAAAATTCAGAAAAAAAAGAATGTATTTTTCAAACTGGATACGGACCTTCAGGCCTTCCTCACATAGGAACATTCGGCGAGGTGCTAAGAACAACTATGGTTATAAAGGCATTTAGGTATTTGTCAGACACACCAACTAAATTATTTGTTTTTTCCGATGATATGGATGGTCTTAGAAAAGTACCGCAAAACATACCTAATCAGGATTTAATAAAAGAAAATTTAGAAAAGCCTCTGTCCTCTATTCCTGATCCATTTGGAAAATTTAAGAGTTTTTCTGAGCATAATAATAATAAGCTTATTGACTTTTTAAAAGGTTTTGAATTTGATTTTATTTTTAAGTCCGCTACCGAGCAATATAAATCAGGAAAATTTAATGAGGGATTAGAGGCAATTTTTGATAATTATGAAGATATTTGTAACGTTATTCTTCCAACATTAGGTAAAGACAGAAGAGAAACATATTCACCTTTTTTGCCGATATGTAAATCAAGTGGTAAGGTTTTACAAGTTAAGGTTAAAGAGTTAAACAAAAGTCAAAAAAAAATAGTTTATTTTAATCCTATTACCAATTCTGAAGAAGATTGCTCCATATTTGATGGAGAGTGTAAACTTCAGTGGAAAGTAGATTGGGCAATGAGGTGGTATGTGCTTGGTATTGATTATGAAATGAACGGAAAAGACTTAATTGAGTCCTATATTCTTTCTAATAAAATTACAAAAATAATTGGCGGAAGGTCCCCGGTTAACTACACATATGAGTTGTTTTTAGACGAAAAGGGCGAGAAAATTTCTAAATCGATTGGAAATGGAATTTCTGTTGATGATTGGTTAAAATTTTCAAATAAAAAAAGCTTAGAGTTATTCATGTTTCAAAACCCAAACAGAGCAAAAAGATTATTTTTTGATATAATTCCAAAAACAACTGATGAACTTCTTAAGCTCAAAAATGATTATGAAAATCTACCGAAAGAGCAAAAATTTAATAGTCCTATTTGGTTTATTGACGAAAAAAATGAAGAAAAAACGCCTGAAAAAATTTCATTTAACATGATTCTTAATTTAGCGAGTGTATGTAATGCTGAATCAAGTGAAATATTATGGGGTTTTATTGAAAATTATTACCCCAAAATTGTTAAAGAAGATAACAAACTTCTAAATAGGCTACTAGAGTATGGTGTTGTTTTTTACAAGGAATTTATTTTGCCAAATAAAAAATATCGTAACCCATCTGATAAAGAAAAAATTGGTTTTAAAAAATTAATTGAAGTTTTAAAAACGTCTTCAATTGATGATGAGCCCGAAGAAATCCAAACAAAAATTTATGAAATTGGGATGTCTTTAAAATTTGAGAATCTTAAGGATTGGTTTTCAGCTTTCTATCAAGTTATATTAGGTCAAGATCAAGGCCCTCGGCTTGGTTCATTTATTAAATTCTATGGAATTCAAAAAACTATCATTTTACTCGAGGAAAAGCTATTAGATGAAAAATAAAAAAGAGTTTTTTGTTTATAGAGTTATGTTAAACAATGAGTGGGATGAATTTAAAAAAAAAAAAAAATTTTTCGGAAACAAATTAGATATTCAATCAGGTTTTATTCACCTTTCAACTAAATCACAAATAAAGAATACAATTAAAAAATACTTTAAAAATGAAAATTCAATAATAATTCTTAAAATTAATGTCAGAGATATTGCAAAAAATTTAAAATGGGAAATTTCAAGAAATAATCAGCTTTTCCCTCATCTCTATGGATTTATTAATTTCATTGATGTAAAAAAGATAAAGTTAATCTAGTAAAGTTTAATGTATTACAAAATAATTTCTAAAATAAGTAAACCTTTATCACCTGAAATTTTACATAAACTTTTTTTATTTTCTCTTAAATTGAGAATTTTTAAAAAAGAAAAAAAATTCTCTAATTTACAAACAGAGGTATTTGGTAAATCTTTTGAAAATCCCGTTGGTTTAGCCGCT
>CACIYM010000014.1 GCA_902590895.1 uncultured Alphaproteobacteria bacterium | reverse complement strand
ATAAAAAGATTAAACATGAGAGAACAATTAGTTCATAAACTAGAAATCATTCCAATAGAAGTAGTTATAAGAAATATAGCCACTGGTTCATTGGTTAAGAGATTGGGAATTGAGGAAGGAAAAATTTTATCTAGACCAATTATAGAGTTTTACTTGAAAAATGATGAGCTTAATGATCCCATAATTTCAGAAGAGCACATAATTGTTTTCGATTGGGCTTCTCATGAAGAGTTAGAGTCAATCATTTCAATCTCTCAACGTGTCAATGACTTTCTAACAGGATATTTTTATTCTCAAAAAATCAGACTAGTTGATTTCAAACTTGAGTTTGGAAGGCTTTGGGAAAATCAGGAAATGACAATAATGATAGCTGATGAAATTAGTCCTGATAATTGTAGGTTGTGGGACCTCCAAACTAATGAAAAGCTTGACAAAGACAGATTTAGACAAGACTTGGGTAATGTCGATAGAGCTTATAAAGAGGTGGCTTATAGACTTGGTGTTTTATCAGAGAAGGAATTCAAAAAGGTCTTAAAAAATGATATTTAGAGTATATGTAAATTTTAAGGATGGAATTCTTGATCCAGAGGCTGAAGCAATCAAACAAACAATAGCAAACATGGGATTAAATTCTGTAAAAAACTTAGTAAAGGGTAAATTCTTTGATATCGAGGTTGAAGACAAGAAAAATTACTTAAGTGAAATAGAGAAAATTAGCAAAGATCTTTTAGCCAATCCAATAATAGAAAATTTTAAAATTGTAAAAAAATAATTCCTCGTGGTGAAAGAAAAAAAAATTTCAATAGTCATTTTTCCTGGTTCGAACTGTGACAGAGATTTATTTGTTGCTTTGGAAAAATGTTTAGGGACCAAACCAGAATTTATATGGCATAATTGCTCACATGTTAAATCAACTGATATGATACTAATTCCTGGCGGATTTTCTTTTGGAGATTATTTAAGGGCTGGCACTATTGCAACAAAGTCGCCAGCAATAAAAGAAGTAATTAGGTTTAGTAAGAGAGGAGTTCCAATTATTGGAATATGTAATGGTTTTCAAATTTTGACTGAATGTGGACTTCTTGAAGGCGCTCTAATAAAAAATTCAAATCAACTTTTTAAATGTGAAAAAGTTAATTTAAAAGTCATCAACAACAAAACTATATTTACGAAAAACTATAAATCATCTGAAATAATTAGTTTGCCCATTGCACATTCACAAGGAAATTACTTCATTGAGTCGGACAATTTAAAAAAAATTGAAGATAACGATCAGATCATTTTTAAATACTCATCAGATTTTGGTGACGTGACCGAAAAGTATAACCCAAACGGATCAGTAAACAATATTGCAGGTATATCAAATAAAAAAAAAAATGTTATCGGGTTAATGCCTCATCCAGAAAGAGCGATTGAAAATTTTCATAATGGAATAGATGGAATAAAATTTTTCAAAAATTTAAAGGATTTAATTTGAAAAAAGAAATTACCAAAAAAATTCTTGAAGATCATAACATAAATTCTGAAGAATATAATATGATTCTTGCAATTATGGGAAGAGAACCAAATCTGCTTGAGCTGGGTATTTTTTCGGTAATGTGGAGTGAACATTGCTCATACAAATCAACAAAAAAGTGGCTAAAAACTTTACCAACAACTGGAAAAAAAGTTGTTTGTGGTCCAGGAGAAAATGCAGGAATAATTGATATCGATGATAATGATGCAATTGTTTTTAAAATGGAGAGTCATAATCACCCGTCATTTATAGAACCTTATCAAGGTGCTGCAACAGGAGTTGGTGGTATTATGAGAGATGTTTTTACTATGGGAGCAAGACCCATTGCAAATTTAAATTCCTTAAGATTCGGAGATCCCAAAAATGAAAAAACAAAAAACTTATTGAGAGGTGTGGTTAAGGGAATAGGAGACTACGGTAATTGTGTTGGAATTCCTACTGTTGGAGGTGAGTGTTTCTTCCATGAAAATTATAATAACAATATTTTGGTTAATGCAATGAGTGTTGGATTAGTAAAAAAAAATAAAATTTTCTATTCTACAGCTAAAGGAATTGGTAATCCGATTATTTATGTTGGCTCAAAAACTGGAAGAGACGGAATACATGGTGCAACAATGGCTTCTGCAGAGTTTAGTGACGAATCAGAAAACCAGAGACCACAGGTTCAAGTTGGTGATCCATTTATTGAAAAATTACTTTTAGAGTCTTGTCTGGAACTGATGAATGAAGACGCAATTGTAGCCATACAGGATATGGGGGCTGCAGGACTTACGTCTTCATCTTTTGAAATGGCTTCTAAAGGTAATTGTGGGGTTAAACTTTTGCTAGACAAAGTTCCTTGTAGAGAAACAGAAATGACACCGTATGAAATGATGTTATCAGAAACTCAGGAAAGAATGCTGATGATAATCAAACCAGAAAAAAAAAAAATTACTTACAATATTTTTCAGAAATGGGGATTAGATGCAGTTGAAATTGGTAAATTAACAGATAGCGGTAAAATGGAATTGTTTTATAATAATAAATTAGTTGGGACATTACCAATTAAACCATTAGCTGATTTATCTCCAGAATATGATCGTCCATCAATTAAACCAAAAAAAATAAAAAATTATCAAAAAAAAAAATCAACCCCAAAAATTAATTTAGAAAAAGTTCTTAAGAAAATTTTATCTGGTCCAAATCATTCTTCAAAAAGTTGGATTTTTAACCAATATGATTCGTCTGTAATGGGAGATACTATTTTTTCCTCTGAAATGGCCGATGCTGCAGTGATAAGAATTCATAAAACGAACAAAGCAATAAGTGTAACAAGTGATTGTAACCCTATTTACTGTAAATCCGATCCTAGACTTGGGGCTGAAATAGCGGTTGCAGAATCCTGGAGGAATTTAATTTCAACTGGAGCCGAACCAATTGCTATTACAGACAATTTAAATTTTGGAAATCCTGAAAAAAAAGAAATTATGTATGAAATTAAAGAAGCTATAAGTGGGATTAAAAAAGCGTGTATTGAATTAGATTATCCTGTTGTTTCAGGAAATGTTTCTTTATATAACGAAACTAATGGAAAATCCATTTTTCCAACACCGGTAATTGGTGGTGTGGGACTAATTAAAAAATTAAAATATGCAACAGGTTTTAAAATGGATGATGATTCATCTATATATTTAATTGGTAAAACAAAGGGACATCTTGAGTCTTCATTATTTTATGAGCATTTAAAAATTTTTGGTGGCAGCCCTCCAAAAGTTGATTTCAAAGAAGAAAAAAAAAACGGGAACTTTGTAAAATTTTTAGCGCAAAAAACTGAATTACTTATTGGATGTCACGATATTTCAGAAGGAGGAATAGCTCTAGCCCTTGCTGAGTTGTGTATAGCCAATAAAAAAGGAATAGAGATAACCTTAAAAAAAAAAAATCCCGAAAAATTTCTTTTTGGGGAAGATCAATCCAGATATTTATTAATTATTAACAAAAAAAAAGAATTTGAAACTTTAGCAAAAAAAAATAATATAGAAAATGAGAGAATTGGTTTTGTTACTGGAGCTTTTTTAAACTTTAAAAACTTATTTAGTATTTCAGTTGATGCTCTTTTAAAATTAAATTCTAGTTGGTTTAAGGGTTATATTGAATGAAATTATCATCAGAAGATATAGTAGAAATGATAAAAAAGAAATTACCAGATGCAAAAATTCATATTGAAGATTTAAGAGGTGATAATGATCATTATCATGCAACTATAGAATCAAAGAAATTTAAAGGTTTATCAAAAGTTCAACAACATAAAATAGTTTATGACGCAATTGGTCACCATATGGGTACAACACTTCATGCCTTAATGCTAACAACAAAAGAACAATAACAAAGGAGAAAAATGACAGATCTAAAAAAAAAAATTTCAGACTTAATTAGTAGTGACGATGTAGTACTTTTCATGAAAGGTACCCCAGACTTTCCTCAATGCGGGTTTTCAGCAAATGTTATTGGAATACTTAATTATTTTGGAGTAAAGTTTTCTAGCATTAACGTTTTAGAAGATAATGAAATCAGAGAGGGTATTAAAGAGTTTTCCGATTGGCCAACAATTCCTCAAATTTACGTAAAAAGAGAATTTATAGGTGGGTGTGATATTTTAAGAGAAATGGCAGAAAATGGGGAAATCATACAACTTTTAGAAAAAAATAATTTACCTTACAAAATTACAGATCAAGCACAATAACTATTCTTTAGATTTTATCAAAGCAACTAATGGATAAATTGAATTGAGTATGGCTATTAAAAAACCAATTTTCCCGCCTTTATAGCCTTTTCGTGAGAAAAAACTTTTAATAAACCGAGAAATAACTTTTCTTAAAGAAATTTTTTTTAAGTGTTTTTGATTTCTTAATTCCAAAGAATACAAAGATGTATTTCTATTAAACCTTGAAACCAAGTCTGAAATATTATTTGACATTCTATGGACTATATAATTTTCGAACTCTGGGCCTTTTTTACCATTCATCGAATAACCTGGATGAACGAGACCTTTATGCCATTTTTTAGACTTTTTTTTAAAAAAACAAAATTTTCCATCTGGAGCCATACACGCCATCCAACCAAACTTTACAGGCCGAGATCCAACAAAATTTAATAGTTTAATATAAAAATAATCAAAATTATTATTATTTTTTTTTATTAATATTTCTCTTTTGAGAGATCTTGAAATAATTTCATCAGCATCAATTTCAAGAACCCATTCTGATGAACACTTTCTTATACCATAATTTCTTCTTTGTCCTTCACACACCCATGAACCGCAAAAGATTTTAGTTGTATATTTTTTACATATCTTTTGAGTATCATCAACTGATCTATCTAAAATAACAACTATTTCGTTCACAAAAGAAAGGGACTTTAAAGTATCTTCTATAATTCTTTCCTCATTCCTGGCTATTATCAATGCTGAAATATTCATAATTTATTATAAAATTATAAATTATATGTAGACAAATGTTTTTTTTTAGATTAGAACTATTCTAAATATTAATTAGATCAATTCTAAATAGGTGAAAATATGATTAAAAAAATTCCAAATGTAAATTTTAATGTTCGAGTCAAAGACGATTCAATTAGTGGTGATAATCCTTTTAAATGGGAAATAAAATCAACTGCCGAGTTGTTTGAAAATAAAAAAGTAATATTATTTTCTCTTCCTGGTGCTTTCACACCTACGTGCTCTACATATCAATTACCTGATTTCGATAAATTATATAATGATTTCAAAAGTCTTGGTATAGATGAAATTTATTGTATATCCGTTAATGATTCATTTGTGATGAATGCATGGGCTAAACATCATAAAATTGACAAAGTGAAAGTCATACCTGATGGAAATGGGGAATTCACAAGGAAAATGGGTATGCTTGTTGAAAAAAGTAACCTTGGTTTTGGTTACAGATCTTGGAGATATGCAGCTATTGTAGATGATTGTAAAATTTTAGAATCATTTGTTGAGAAAGGGTTTGAAGATAACTGTCAGGATGACCCATATGAGATGTCTTCACCTCAAAACATACTTAAGTTTCTAGAAGTAAATTCTAAAGTGGCTGTATAGCTTTATCTGGAATAATATTCTATAACCAGGTTTGGTTCCATGACCACGGAATATGGAACCTCGTCTGGTTTGGGTCCTTTAAGGAAGGTTCCCTTCATTTTATCATAATCCACTGACAGGTATTCTGGAGTATCTCTTTCTGTTGAACTGATTGCCTCTAAAACAATTGGCACCTCTTTACTTTTTTCTTTGACTTCGACTACGTCACCATCTTTAAGAGAATAAGATGGAATCGTGACTTTTTTTCCATTTACTTTTATGTGACCGTGACTAACGAATTGCCTTGCTGCAAAAATTGTGGTTACAAACTTCATTCTATATATAGCTGCGTCTAGTCTTCTCTCCAGAAGTTCAATGAGATTCTCACTGGTGTTACCTTTTAACTTCGAAGCTTTAAAAAAAAGGTTTCTAAACTGCTTCTCTGTTATGTAACCATAATGACATTTAAGCTTCTGTTTAGCCATAAGTTGGTTACCAAAATCTGATGGCTTTTTTCTTTTGTTTTGACCGTTGAGGCCTGGAGGGTAATCTCTTCGGTTAAATGGACTTTTAGGCCGACCCCATAAATTACATCTTAGACGCCTATCAATCTTGTACTTTGACTTTAATATTCTTGTCATAACTTATGAAATATACTTTTAAATCGCACTATGTCAATTCTAATTAAAGAAATTACTTTTTTAAATTTTTAATTATAGAAATCAAAGTTCTAATCTCAACTGCGGTTAATTCAGTTTTAGAAAATATGTTTTTAATTTTCTGAAATATTACTTTTTTTCTTTCATCAACCTTAAAAAAATTTGATTCATCCAAACTTTTTTCCAAAATTTTATAAAACAAAATTAGATCATTTTTTTTTGCGACTTTTTTATCTCTAAGGTTAACTGTTTTTTTTGTTTTTGCTAAAATTTCGTAAACCTTACTACAAACAATAGTAACTGCGTGTGAGAGATTTAGAGATGAGAATTTTGGGTTAGTATCTATTTTAAAAACATAATCGCACAATGAAATATGATCGTTATCTAAACCTGATTTCTCAGGCCCAAATACAAGCCCTACCGAATTATTTTTGTTAGCTATTAAATTAATAATTTTTTCAAGATTGATTTCTTTTTTTTTTATAGCTCTGAATCTATTAGTCATACCAATAACATAATTTAAATCATTGATTGACTCAGTAAAAGAATTGAAAATTTTCGATTTTTTTAAAACTTTTTCTGCACCTGCGCTCAATGGAACAATTTTTTCATGAGTCAAAGGAAATTTTGGGTTCACAATCCTTAGTTTTTCAAAGTTAAAATTAAGCATCCCTCTGGCTACTGAACCTAGATTCTCTGGTAATTGAGTATTAACTAGTACAATTTCACAACTTTTTTTCATTTACATTTTACTTTTTGAACTTTAGTAAATGATATGTAATACTATCATTCAAAGCAATGTAGGATGCATCAACTACATTATATGAAACTCCAATAGTTGACCAACTATGTATAGAATTTGATGACTCAATTCGAACCCTTACTAAAGCTTTTGTTCCGTCTTTAGGATTTAAAATTCTAACTTTGTAGTCAACCAAATTTAAATCACTTAATGAAGGATAATATTTGAGTAAGGCATTTCTTAATGCATTATCTAGAGCATGTATGGGTCCGTTTCCCTCTGATGCACTATAAAATTCTTTTTTACCAACAAATATTTTTACTCTTGCTTCAGAAAAAGGAACAAACTCTCCTTTTTCGTTCTTTATTTTCTCATCTGAAACTTTAAAAGTTTCCAAACTGTAAAATTCTTTGAAGTTTTGGAATGTCCTTCTAGATAACAATTCAAAACTTGCCTCAGCACCATCATATGCATAACCTAATGATTCTTGATTTTTCACAAGTTCTAAAAAACTACTAATTTTTTTTTCTTTACCTTTTATATTAATTTTGAATTTTTTGAGTTTGTTGACTACATTACTTTTCCCAGACTGATTTGAAACAACTAGTAATCTTTCATTTCCAACTGTTGAAGGATCTATATGTTCATAGGATTTTGGATCTTTCTCTACAGCTGAAATATGTAAACCACCTTTATGAGCAAATGCTGCACTTCCCACGAATGGAAGATTTCTTAAGGATTGTCTATTTAAAATTTCATCTATCAATCGGCTTATTGAAGTTATTTTATTGAGTTTTTTTTTTAATTTACAATTATAGCCCATCTTTAATATTAAATTAGCAGCAACGTTTACTAGATTTGAGTTACCACATCTCTCTCCAAGTCCATTAAATGTTCCCTGAACTTGTTTTACTCCTAGCCTCACAGACTCTATTGAGTTGTAAGTTGCATTATCTGTATCATTATGAAAATGAACACCAAGGTTTGTAAGTGGTATTACTTTTTTTACGTCATCAAAAATATTACTTAACTCAAATGGAAGAGTTCCACCATTTGTATCACATAAAACAATCCATTGTGCACCAGCATCAAATGCTGTTTTGATAACTTCAATTGAATACTTTGGGTTTGATTTGTAACCGTCAAAAAAGTGTTCAGCATCAAACATCACCTCATCTAATCTTTGGGAAGCATAATTTATAGAGTCATAAATCATGTCTAAATTTTCGGAATTTGTTACTCTTAGAGCTGACTTAACATGAAAATCCCAACTTTTACCCACTAGACATGTTGTTGGAACACCAGAGTTCAACACAGCATTTAAACCGGGATCATTATTGGCACTTTGTCCTTTCTTTCTCATCATCCCAAAGGCCACAACTTTCGATCTAAATTTTTCTGGTAAAGTTTGAAATAATTTGTCATCAGTTGGGTTTGCTCCAGGCCAACCGGCCTCAACATAATCAACTCCAATGTCAGTTAAAATTTCGAGTATTCTTAACTTATCGTCTATGCTGAAGCTTACACCTTTAGTTTGTGCACCATCCCTTAGAGTACTATCATATATTTTTATGGTTTTATCTTTCACTGTTATTTTCAATTCTTTTTAAGATTTCATTTTTTGTAAACAAAGTTAGCAATTGATTCATACTTGGTCCAAAGTTTTTTCCTGTTAACAACATTCTTATTTTAATAAATAAATCTTTCGGTTTGATATCCGTATTCTCAAGAATTTTTTTTGTCCATATTTGCCAAGAGTCCAAATCAATTTTTTCAGGAACATTGTTTACAATTAAATTGGTTAACTTTTCGTCAATTTTTACTTTGATATTAATCCCTTTTGATATGATGTTATACCATTCTTCAATTTCATCAAATTCTTCAATATTTCCTCGAATTATAGACCAAAATTTTTCATCACAATTAAATCCAAAATTTTGTTTGAGCTCATTTAATGATAACTCCTTTAGGTTTTTTGAATTCATTCTAAGTAAATCTTCATCATTAAATAAAACTGAATTTTTTGAGAATAGATTTATTTTAAAATTTGATATTAAATTTTCAATATTATCAAAATTTTCAATTGATAAACTTGAACCAATTTTGCTTAAGTAATTAATGATAATAATTGGTAGAATTTTTTTTTTCTTTATTTCCTTTAAAGAAAATGAATTGAATCTTTTTGAAAGACCAGAACCTGATTTTGTTCTCATTAGAGGAAAGTGAGCAAAGGTAGGGATATTGGAACCCAAATACTGAAAAAGCTTAATCTGTGCTGCCGTATTAGTAATGTGATCATCTCCTCTTAAGATATGTGAAACTTTTAAATCAACATCATCAACTACAGATGTAATTGTAAAAAGAGGCATTTCGTCTGATCTAAAAAGAACTGGATCTGAAATTGATAAATTATCAAATTTTACCATTCCGTGTATTTCATCATTCCAAGAAATTGGATTATCATCTAATTTAAGTCTCCAGTGCGGAGATTTTCCACTTAAAACTAAATCATTGATATCCTTCTTACCAAGTTTTAGTGAAGATCTGTCATAGATAGGAGGTTTACCTTGTTTTAATTGAATCTTTCTTTTTAAGCTTAACTCTTCTTGAGTCTCAAAACATGGATAAATTAAATTTTTTTTTTTTAATTCTTCAAAAATATCCTTGTACAATTTTTTTCTTTCTGATTGTCTTATAATTTTTGAAAAAGTAATACCCAACCATTTTAGATCATCAATTATTGAGTTTACAAATTTTTCTTCAGATCTTTCAGTGTCTGTATCATCAATTCTTAAAAAAAAATCTAATTGGTTATTCTTGGCGTAAAGATAATTTAAAACTGCAATTCTTGCATTACCAATGTGAAGGTTTCCTGTAGGACTTGGTGCAAATCTTAACATACTAGATTAAAAATTTATTGGTAATTGGAAAACGTCTATCTTTATCAAAAGACATGCTTGAAACTTTTGGACCTATAGCACTTTGATATCTTTTAAACTCTGAATTTTTGACCATCTTCCATACTTTTTTTATCATAACTTCTTTAAATCCAAATTTTTTAATTTTTTTTATATTATAGTTCTTATCTATCAAATATTCTAAAATTTTGTCTAAAATTTGATAACTAGGAAGTGAATCAGTATCTTTTTGATTAAATTTTAATTCTGCAGATGGATCTTTTGTAATTATACTATGAGGCATTAATTGTAATTTTTTAAATTTTGTATTTTCTGGTAAATATTCATTTCTCCATTTTACAAGTTCGAATATTTGAGTTTTATAAATATCTTTAATTAAAGAAAATCCACCACACATGTCTCCATATAATGTTGAATATCCTACAGATAACTCTGACTTATTTCCTGTAGCTATTAAAAGGGACTTATACTTATTAGATATTGCCATAAGTATAAGGCCCCTTATTCTAGATTGAATGTTTTCTTCAGTAATATCTTCAGAGAAATTTTTAAATAAAAAACCCAACTCAGATAATATTTTTTTTCTAAGTAATTCAATGGGAATTTTAATAATTTCTAAATTTAAATTTTTAGATAAATTTTCTGAATCGTCCTCACTTTCTTTAGAAGTAAAAGTCGTTGGCATGAACACTGGTCTAACATTTTTAGATCCAACAGCATCGGTTGCTATCATTGTACATAATGCAGAATCAATGCCTCCTGATAAACCAATTGTGGCATTTTCAAAACCATTATTTTTCATATAGCTTTGTAAGCTATAAACTAATGCTTCATATAATAGACCAACTTTATTATGAATAATTTTATTTTTTTTAATGAAATTCAATTTATTTAAATCTAAAATTGTTTCAGATTCAAAAAAAAATTTTTCTTGAAAAAGTATTTTTTCAGCTTTGTTCATATAAAAAGAACCACCATCAAAGATTAACTCATCTTGGCAACCAATATGATTAAGATAAATTAAACCACACTTATACGCTTTAACATTCTCTTTAGCTATTTTTTTTCTTTGTGAAAACTTATCAATCTCAAATGGAGAAGCATTTATTACAATTAATAAATCAGGTTTAACAGATTTGTTTAAATCTAAAAATTTTTTAGACCACATTTCTTCACATATAAGAAACTTTATTTTCTTCTGTTTATAACTAAAAAATGTTGAGTCTATCTTTTTTGTTGAAAAATATCTTTTTTCGTCAAATACACCATAATTTGGAAGTATAGATTTATTTTTTGTATAAATGATTGCTCCATTTTTTAAAAGAAGTAAAGCGTTAAAAACTTCTCCTTTTTCTTTTTGAGGTATATTAAGCATTAATATCGTTTTTTTATTTTGTGTGATTTTGATTAATTTTTTTTTAAAAAAACTTATTCTTTCATGAAAATCAATCCTATTTATTAAGTCCTGAGGAGGATATCCTGTCAGAAAAAGCTCAGTTGTTAGAAGAAAATCGCATTGCTTTGAGCATGCTTTTTTATAAGCACTTTCAATTACTTTAAAATTTCTATCAAAGTTCCCCAAAATTGAACTTTTTTGTAACAAAAAAAATTTTATTTTCAATCTCCTAGATACTCACTAACTTTTTTTTAAATTTGAAGCCATAAGAAAAGCTAACTCTAAAGATTGCGAGGCATTTAGTCTTGGATCACAGTGAGTGTGATACCTGCTACTTAGATCTTTATCTGAAATTTTTTGGAGGCCACCAATACACTCAGTTACATTTTGTCCAGTCATTTCTAAATGAATTCCGCCAGCATAGGTTCCAATATTTTTGTGAATTTTAAAAAAAGATTTAACTTCTCTTAAAATGTTTTTAAAGTTTCTTGTTTTATAACCACTCTTTGATTTTTCAATGTTTGCATGCATTGGATCGCATGACCAAACAACATTTAAATCTAATTTTTTAAATTGTTTTAACAATTGTGGGAAAAGTTGGTTAATTTTTTCTGCACCCATTCTTACTATTAAAACAATTTTTCCTTTTTCATTTTCTGGGTTTATAGTTTTAACTAATTCAATAATTTCATTTGCTTTGGCAGATGGACCAACCTTAATTCCTATCGGATTACTTATACCTTTACAAAATTCCACGTGTGCTCCATTTAACTGTCTTGTTCTATCACCTATCCAAACCATGTGTGTAGAAACATCATACCATTTACCAGTTGTACTATCTATTCTTGTAAAAGCTGATTCATAAGGAAGTAATAGTGCTTCATGGGAAATGAAGAAATTTGTTTCATATAATTGTCTTGCATTTTTATTATTAATTCCGCAGGCATTTATAAAATCTAAACACTCAGAAATTCTATCAGCTATTACTTTAAAATTTGATCCTTGCTTTGATTTTTTTACAAAATCAAGATTCCAATTTTGGATTGTTGACAAATCAGCGTAACCTCCATATGCAAATGCCCTTAGTAAATTTTGTGTAGACGCAGCTTGATTATATGCTTGAATCATTCTTTCTGGATCATGTTCTCTCGCTTTCTCATCAAAATTAATAGCATTTATCATATCGCCTAAATAACTTGGTAGTTTTTTTCCATTTTTTTCTTCAGTAGGTGAGGATCTTGGTTTTGCAAATTGACCGGCTAATCTTCCAACTTTTACAACGGGAACTCCAGCTGCGAATGAGAGTATTACAGCCATTTGCATTATAACCCTAAAGGTATCTCTAATATAGTTTGGGTGAAATTCTGCAAAGCTCTCGGCACAGTCCCCAGCCTGCAGAAGGAAACCATTTCCATCAACACACTTAGAAAGCTCTTTCTTTAAACTTCTTACCTCTCCAGCAAAAACAAGCGGAGGTAATTTTTTCATTTTTTTTATGGTCTTCTCTAGCTTTTTCTCATCAAGATAATTTGGTTGATGTAAAGCAGTTTTACTTTTCCAGCTATCAGGGTTCCACTTTTGATTCATAATAAATAATTTATAATATTTATAATTTAAATTACAAACTTATTTATTTTAGTTTTTGTCTTTCATTGTGACTATCTCCTCAGCACTAGTTGGGTGTATACCAATTGTATCATCCAAATCAGACTTTTTTAATCCTTTAACAACGGCTACAGCAAAACCTTGTATTATTTCAGCTGCATTTTCTCCTAAATAGTGTAATCCAATAATTTTATCATCAACCGAATTTACAATTAATTTGATATAAACTTTGTCAGTCAATTTTGACAGACTGTATTTCAAAGGTTTGAAATGACTTGTGAAAACATCAATTTTTTTAAATTTTTTTCTTGCCTCCCACTCCGTCAAACCTATACATGCAAAGTTTGGATTGGAAAAAACAGCAGTTGGAATATTTGAATATTTAAACGATTTCTTAGATTTATTGAAAATATTATTGACAATATGCATAGCCTCAGCAATAGCAACAGGAGTTAATTGTACCCTATCAATCACATCGCCTATTGCATAAATATTTTTATTTGATGTTTTAAAGTAATTATCGACTATGATTGAGTCGTTTTTTGATCTTTTAACTTTTGCGAGATTTAATTTTAAACTATTGATATTTGGTTCTCTTCCTAAGGCTTCCATGACTAAATCATACTTTAGATTTTTTTTACCTTTAAAATGAACATTAAACTTTCTATTTTCGAAGTTTATTTCATTGGGGAAAGAACTTGTAATAAATTTAATACCTCTTTCTTTCATTTGAATTGACAAATGTTCAATAACGTCATCATCAAATCCTTTTAGAATTTTTCTGCCTCTTATGCACATAGTTACATCAACACCTAATCCATTAAAAATTGATGCAAATTCTACCGCGATGTACCCACCGCCTAGGATTAAGATTTTTTTTGGTAGTTTTTTCAGATCAAAAGCATCATCAGATGTAATGATTTTTTTTTGTGCACTAAATGGTAATTTTCTTGGTTTTGTACCAACAGCTATCAAGAATAATTTAGATTGTATTAAATTTTTGCCAACTTTAACTGTATACTGATCCTCAAAAGAGGCAAAATCATTAAAAATTTCTACTCCAGAATTTTTAAGAAGGCCTTTATAAATTTCATTTAACCTTTTTATTTCTTTTTTTTTATTAACTACTAATTTATTCCAAGAAAACTTTGGTTTAAATGATTTCCAACCAAACGTACTCATTAAATTGAATTCGTCACTAAAATGAGAAGAATAGGAGTATAATTTTTTAGGTACACATCCTCTGTTGACGCAAGTTCCTCCTAAATCCCACCCCTCTGCCAAACCGACTTTAATACCTCGTGAGGCGGCAACTCTGGCTGCACGAACCCCACCTGAGCCTCCACCAATAACAAAAAAATCAAATTTTCTTTTAATCATCATAACTCCAAGATACAAATTTTGTTTCTAAAAATGGTTCTAAACATTGTATAGAGCCCTCTCTTCCAACGCCAGATTCTTTTAGCCCTCCAAATGGATTTAAATATGATGAAATTTTTCCAGAGTTGATTCCTAACATTCCATACTCTAAGTTCTCTATTATTTTCCAAACTCTTGATGCCTTTTTTGTGTAAAAATATGCTGCCAAACCATAATTGGTATCATTAGCGAGTTGAATTAATTCATCATCGCTTTTAAACTTAATAACTGGAATTATTGGGCCAAAATTTTCATTACTAAAAATTTTCATACTTTTATTTATGTTGGTGACAATTGTAGGTTCAAAAAATAGTTTTCCAATCTTGCTTTTCTTACCCCCAATTAATATTTCCCCTCCTTTTGATAAAGCATCATCAATATGATTCTTTATTTTTTTGATGGCCTTTTCTGATATTAATGGACCTACATCACTTTTTTCAAAACCATTTCCTATCTTCAACTTTTTAATTCTAACAACAAGCTTTTTTAGAAACTTATCAAAAATTTTTTCTTCAACAAACAACCTATTAGCCGATATGCAAGTTTGTCCAGCATTTCTAAATTTTGCAGCAATAAAGCCCTCTATAGCATTACTAATATCTGCATCAGCAAAAACAACAAAAGGGGCGTTACCTCCTAACTCTAATGAAATATTTTTTACAGTTGATGATGAATCCTTCATTAAAAGTTTTCCAATTTTCGTAGAGCCTGTGAATGTAATTTTTTTTACCAATGAATTCTTTGTAAGTAATTCCCCAATTAACTTTGGATTTCCATTAATAATATTTAAAACTCCATTTGGTAATCCTGCTTTTACAGCTAATTCTCCAAACTTTAAAGCCGTAAGTGGGGTTAATTCAGACGGTTTTAGTATTACAGTACATCCCGCCGCTAAAGCTGCGGAAACTTTGCGAGTTACCATTGCTAAAGGAAAATTCCATGGTGTAATAGCTACCACAACGCCAACGGGTCTTTTAATATAAAACATTTTTTTGTTATTTTCGGGTGATTCCAGTAACTTTCCCTCAGACCTTAGAGCTTGTTCAGCTGCCCACTCTATAAATGATGCTCCATATTCAACCTCAGCTTTTGATTCTTCTAATGGTTTTCCAGACTCTAGAGTTATAATTTCTGATAAACTGTCTTTACTTTCTATTGTCAACTTAAACAATTTTTTTAAAATTTCAGATCTAAATTTAGCGCTCGTTTTTGACCAACTTTGAAAAGCAGAGTGAGCAAATTTAATTGAATCTTTTATTTGGTTTGAGTCTGCGCTTGATACTTCAGAGATTTTTTTTCCGTCAAAGGGGTTAAAAATATCTATAGTTTTTTTATTCTTTAGCCATTTCCCATTTACAAGTAATCCGAAATTTTTATTCATAAATATACTTATATACTGATAAGAAAAAAAAAAAAGGGGTGTAAACACCCCTTTTTTGCAGTTAATGGAAAGCAAGCTTGCATAGTTGTTAACGACCAGTATTAGTAATTATTTAAATTTAATTAATGATATTATAAAACTGGTCTAAAACACCTTCAAACTCAAGTTTTTCTGGATCTTTTTTTTTTGTTTTAATAATTGATTTATCCATCACTATTGAACCTAAATATGAAAGTTGAATGGTAAAACCCTTAACGAAGTTGGTACCGTTACCCCCTGACGAACTACAAACAAGAGAATGTTTATCTTTAAAACCATCTCTCCAATCGTCTGTAGCTCTGCTAATCCAGGCAATAACGTTAGTTAAAATTGGAGATATACCACCATTATATTCAGGACTACACCAAATTAATGCATCAGAAGATATAAGAAAATCTTTTACTTTCTCTATGTCATCAGGAAAATGTGACTGATTTTTGAATTTCTCTTCTAATTCAGGTCTATAAAGAGGTAAATCAAATTGTTCTAAGGAAATTATTGAACAATTAACGTCTTCTTTATTATCAAAAAATTTTTTAATATCCTTTGACAACTCGAGATTAGAATTTTTTGTGGATGAAATTATAAGGAGATTTTTCATTAAATAAAATATAAATTTAGTTTAAATCCAATGCAAACTTTTTTAGAATTTTAATTTCTATTTTTGATATTACACTTTGATTAGTTGCTTCAAGTATTATTTTTGGCGCACATTCACTCAAATATGCCTCAATCCACCTGTCAACACAAACGCACCATCTATCACCAGGCTTCAAACCCGGAAAAGAAAATTCTTCCCTAGGAGTTATAAGATCATTACCTTTGCTTTTAGAAAAATCAAGAAATTTTGAATTAACAACTACACATATATTATGTAAACCTTTATCTTGGGAACTTGACCTACAACATCCATCTCTAAAATATCCTGTCATAGGATCTAGTGAGCAGGCAATTAAATCTTTTCCAAATATATTTAATTGTTTTTTCATTTCAGTTTCTCAAAAACGAGTTTTTTATGTAACCCAATTTTTTTTATCAAGAAAAAATTTCCCTTTTCAACAAAACCATTTTTTATGTAAAAATTTATAGCTTTTTTTCTTGAATTGCACCAAAAAATAACATTTTTAGATTTTGATACCTCATCTTTAACATATTTAATTAGAATTGAGCCATAACCTCTATTACAAAATTTTTTTTTTGTAAACATCCCTCTTATTTGAAATGATGAAGAATTGGAATTATTTAATTTTTTTTTAATTAAAGTAAGTCCGGAAACTAATTCACCATTGAGAAAAAGAGCCAGATGAATAGTGGATCTTAATTCATCTTCATTATATTTTGAAAAACTCTCTGGAAGTTTTTTATATAACTCAACTTTTCTCTCAGATTGTATTTCTTTTGCTGATATTTTTTTTACTAAAGGGGTGTCGCCTTCTATAAGCGGTCTAAAACCATGTGGACCAAATGGATGACAACTTAGGATTCTTTTGGAACTTAATATAAAGCCTTTAAAAAAACCATACTTGTTTAAAGCCTCTATTGAATAAACTGAACATGTTGGATAGAAACGACAATTTACTCCTAACAAAGGTGAAATAAAAAATTGATAAAGTTTTATAAGAATAATCGTGAATGTTGAAAAGAACTTACTAATCATTTAAAATCCATTTTGTTCCTTCTGTTGTATCGTCTATTAAAATGTTCATTTTTTTTAATTTGTCTCTTATTTCATCTGCTTTTTTAAAATCTTTGTTTTGCCTAGCAATTTGTCTGTCCTCAATCATTTTTTCTATTACTTTTTTTTTATTTTCATTAATTACATTTTCTGAATTATTTTTTTCTTCTTTCAAATTAAGACCTAGTATATTAATTGCACTTTCTATTAAATGAACTATTAAATCATTTGGTAAATCTTTTTTTTTTAATTTTTCAAACCATCCATTTAATACCGCTAATGCTTTGGGTGTATTTAAGTCATCATATAATGCCTCTAAAAACTCGCTCATATGTTGGTTTTTCATAATATTATTATCTTTTTTTTTTACACCATTTTCCTCTAAGGTTTTATTAAATCTCATTAATGTTTTTTTTGACTGATCAAGAATCTTTTCTGACCAATCCATAGGTTGTCTATAATGTGAAGAAAGTAAACTTAGTCTAATCACGTTCCCCGAGTATTTTTTGAGAATATCATTTACTAACTGAATATTTCCTATCGATTTTGACATTTTTTCTCCATTAACAGTAACGAATCCATTATGAAACCAGTATTTTGAAAATTTATCAGGCTTGCAATCATTCCCTATTAATGAACAGGACTGGGCTATTTCATTTTCATGATGAGGAAATCTTAAATCTACTCCTCCGCAATGTATATCAAAAGGTGTACCTAAACACTTTTCTGACATCGCACTGCACTCAATATGCCATCCTGGTCTACCTTCTCCCCATGGAGAGTTCCAACTTGGTTCATTTTTCTTACTGGGTTTCCAAAGAATAAAATCCTCAGGGTTTTTTTTATAATCTGCAACCTCAACCCTGCTTCCTGCAATTTGTTCTTCCTTCGTTCTTCTTGATAATTTTCCATAATATTTGTATTTACTAACATCGAATAAAACATGTTGATCGACAACATATGCTGCATTTTTCTCAACAAGAGATTTAATCATTTCTATCATCTCATTTATGTGATCGGTCGCTTTAGGTTGTACATCAGGTTTATTGACACCCAAACTTTTCATTTCATTATTATAAATTTCATGAAATTTTTCTGTAATATCTTGAATTTTTTTTCCACTGCTTATTGAAGCTTCAATTATTTTATCGTCTATATCTGTGATATTAGAAACAAATTTTACATTACTATAAATTGTCTTTAAAACTCTTACTAGTAAATCAGTAACAACTGACATTCTAGCATTACCTATATGTGCGTAACTATATACTGTTGGACCACACGCGTATATTCTTATATTGTTAGAGTTAATTGGTTCAAATTTTTTCTTCTCTCTGGAGAAACTGTCGTATATAAAAAACGTCATTTTTAACTGTTAAGATTCTTGAATTTTAAGAAGATTTTCTCTAAATTTTTGATCGACTCTAAAAAAAAAACCGTTTTCTTCATGAATTGATGAACCACAACCATGAAATTCCAAGATATGTTTTTTAAACCTTTTAAAATCTTTAACATGATAGTTTCTATTATTTAAATCCTTGAGTATAATTTCTTTATTCATTTTTTTTAAAAATGTATCTAAATCTGGAACTTTTTCCATCTTTATTAGTATTATTTTCACCCATATCAATAATAGAAACTAAATCAAATCCAACTTGACCAAAATTTTCGTTTAAATTTTTTTCAACTTCTTCGTTTGAGTGATGTTCAATATTTACATAATCGTAAACTTTATACTTAATTCTGTCTGCCATTACTAATAACTTTACTTAATTTTTTTCTAAGTGAAACAAAAATAATTTTATTCATTCTTCTTTTTTTATTTCACATTTTCCAAAAATTGAATGTAGAGTACTATTTTTTTTATATTTCTCTTTCATATTAAGAGCATCAAATCTTGAAGATAATGAAAAGTTTCCAAAGAAATCCAAACTAAACAAATCTTTTTTATTTTTTTGTTCAATACATTCAAAAGGATTTTCGTTTATCTTATTTAATTTTAAATTAAATCTCCAGCTGCAATGAAATACTTGAGGATAGCCATTAGATTTCAAAATTAAAATTTCTAAAAAATGAACATTTTTTAGCTTTGATGGACTGGTATTTAAATCATCTAAATAAATCTGATTTTTTATTATTTTGTCTCTAGTTCTTGAGAGTTTGATAGAGAAATTATCTAAACCCAAAAAACCTAAAATTTGTTTATGATCTTTGCCGATAAAATTTAACCCACTTTGCTTTTCAGTTTTGCATTGCATCAATTGGCTGCCAAAAAGATTATGCACAACAATACAATAAATGAAAAATGTTAAAAAAATTATTTTCATTATAAACTTTCAATTAAATCTTTTATTTTTTTTACTTAAGTATACAATAACTATTCAATGAAAAAGAGTTTAATAATTTTTTTTGTCTCTTCGCTAATCTTTCCCTCATTAGTACATTCTGCTTGGTTTAAGCTTTTTTCAACCCAAACAGCAGACCTTTACTTGGATACAAGCTCAATAAAAAGAGAGAAAACCAGTATTTTTTTTTCTCAGTTAGTTAATTATAAAGTTAAACAGAAAAATGGTATGCTCTCTTTAAAGACAATCTCAGAAATAAATTGTAACGATTTGAGTATCCGGGATTTAGATTTTTTTACGTTCAACGAAAAAATGGGAAAAGGAAAGAATTTCTATACTGGTAAACCAAAAAGAAGTTGGAGAAGAACGAAAAAAGGAACGAGTGTATATTTTTTAAACGAGATCTTATGTGATCGAGTATTAAACTAATTTTTTAAGATTTTTTCATAAATAAATTTTCCATTCTCATATATTTTTACACTTTCCTTTTTGCCATTCTCATCAAAATATAACCAATTGGTAACTGGTTTACCATTTCCATATGTGACTTCAGATTCCACAGATCCATTTGGATAAAACATCCTAAAAATTCCATCCTCAGCAACTCCATTAATGTATCTTAAATTCCAGTATAATGAACCATCCTCATGAAATTCTGTCCAAATACCATGTTGCTTACCATCTTCAAAGTATCCTTTAAGAAGGATTTCACCGTTCTGATGATAACTTATATATTCACCATGTTGCATTCCATCTTTAAAGTTATCAATTAATTGGACTTGTCCATCAGGATAAAAATTCTTTAAAATTCCAGTAAAAGGTTCATTAGTTTTTTTTTTGAAGAAGGTATTACCACGTTTCTCTAAATCTGACCAAGATTTGAGGATCTCTTCTGAACTGACAAAGGATAAATTAAGTAACAAAAAACAACAAAGTAAAAATTTCATATTTTGGAATTTAATTTTTTAAGAATAAATAACAAGTTGTTTTTTTAAAAAATTAAATTTTTAAACATCAAAATGAGTCTTATTGTGACCTTTTAATGTGAAAAAATAGGTCCAACCATAAATTGAAGCTAGCTGGTACTTATGCTTTATAAAATACTTATATATTTTATTTTCCAGTGGTGGACATATTTTATCATGAATTTCTATTGAAACTAATTCAGGCATAAATTGAGAAATTTTAAAGCCACTTAAAACTTCAGATTCATTACCTTCAACATCAATATTTAGGTAATTTATTTTTGTAATTTTGTTTTGCTTAAGAATTGTATCTAATTTTTTTTGAGATATTCTGTTTATCTCAGGCTTTTTATTAACACTCTTTTCAGTATATTTACTAAATTTTTTATTAACAGTATTCATTGAACAATTGTCATAAAATATAAAGGAATCAACTTCTTTTTCATCTTTTCCAACTGACACGTTTAAATTTATGTCTCTTTTTCTATGAATCTTATTTAACTCAATTGATCTTTTTGAGATATCAACTTTAATACCATTCCACCCTTTCTTATACAATGAATAAGTAAGGGATCCACTTTTAGGAAGATTACAACCAATATCCACGTAAAATCCTTTTTTTAAATCTTTAAAGAAAAAGTTTACAAAAAGATCTTCTCCATATGTTTCAGAAAATGAATAATTTACCTTTGGAAAATAATTTTTTAATAATTCATATGGAAAACTAGACTTTAGAGATTTTCTAATTTTTTTTAAAAAATTCATATTAAAAACTTACATTATTGATTGAGTAAGTGCTATTATAGAAAAAGTTTTCAATTTTAATTGATTAATTAAATCAGGGTTTCTTTGCATTTTTTTTTTGTAACTAGAAAAAATTCCATAAAAGATTAAACATAAAAGAATTATTAAAGGTAAAAATTTTTTCATATTATTTGCAAATACCTTTAATTTCTGTTGAAAAAAAAAGTTCATTTTTGTTCTTAAAATAATATTTAGGAAAACTCATTAATCCTGTTTTTTTATCAAAAATAATTTCATAAGATGATTCAATGTTTTTCTTTTTTTCTGAATAATATTTTTTAAAAAAAAACTTGTAAACTGATTTATCATTCACAAATTCAAAATCAATCCTTTCAAAGTTATCTTTTTCAGTTTCTAGCCATTGTTTCTTAGATATATCGTTAATCCATTCATTTTTTAAATCAAAAAATAAAACGAGGTTATTAAATTCATAAAGTTTCTTTTTTGCAGATTTGTTATTCTCTAATTCTTCGGTTATTTGACAGTTTAAATATTCCTTCGAAAATAAAACTTTATCATGTCCACGAAAAATAAGTATTAAAAAAATTAAAGATATAAATCTTCTCATATCACAATACCTAAATTAGACTATTATAGTAAATTGTTTTTAGTCTTAAATTTTTTTAAGCTTTGTATTCTATTTTTTAAAATAAAAATAGGGTCTTGTTTTGTAATTTTACATTTTTTATTACCAAACCTAAGACTTCTTCTGTTTATTAAAAAATCAATTTCATTACCTTTATAAATTTTAATATTTCTTTTATCAGTTTTATATGATCGTTTATACTGGAATAGTTCATAAATAAATTTATCCAACGAATATAAAACCACTCTTTTATTAGAAAAAAACTTGATACCATAGTCATCTATACTGTCAGATTTTGACAAACAAATAAGATTTTTTCCATTTAAGTCATTATCATAAGGTTCATTAGCTCTTGAATATTGAAACTCTAATAAAAAGGATATTAATATTAGAAGAGACACTAAACGCATTGCATAAAAACTATTTTTAAGTTTATAAAGATCCATTCAAAATATATTTCAGTATTCTTACTACCTGGTTCTGGTCCTTAGCAACAGCAGAGGCCGAAGCATCAACCTCTTTTAAGGCGTGTTGATCTGCATCATTATGAATTACGATAATCGATTTATTTAAGGCTGAAGCGTATCCTGCGTCAAAAGCTGCATTCCATTGTTTATATTTATCTCCAAATTTAACTATAACCACATCAGAATCTTTTATAAATTTTTTTGTTTTAATCGAATTTATCTTGGCACCTTTGTTATCTTTCCAAAAGTTATTTTCTTCATTACCCAGTATTTCTACACCACAGTTATCGGAATTTTCATGATTTGTCGTGGGAGATGAAAAAACAATATTTAGATTTTCTTTATTACAGAGAGCAATAATTTCATCTCTCCAATTAGTGTGTATTTCGCCTGACAGATATACATTTAACATTAAAATATTCTCCTTTAATAATTCCAATGAAATAATAATATTAATTAATAATTAAAACACTTTATTTTAAAAAAAATATCATCATATTTAATAAATGCATTTATTAAGAATTAGCAGGGTTAAACTTCTCTTTATCATTTACTTTTTTTTTGTTGCCATACCTTTTAATTTACTTTCTGAAAATCAGAAAAATCAAACAAAAGTAGTTACAAAAAATATAGAAACTCTATGTCTTAATTCATTGGAATGGTACGATCGTCACCCAGGTTACAAAGGAGAGTATAGAAGAGTTTTAGAATATTGTAAAACTTATGCCAAAGATGTAAGTCCTGAGGGTTTTTTAGTTAACCCTATTCTGTCCGATTTTGGTGTGATGAGCGGAGTTAACACTCGTCCAAGAGATCAAATTCATCAAGGCATAGATATTATTGGGTCTAAAAACGAACCAATCATCGCTGTTGCAGATGGTTTAGTTTTGGAGGCAACTATTGAAGATTGTTGGGGTTCGACATTGGTGATTGACCATGGTGAATCTCTAGATGGTAAAAAACTAATTGTACTTTATGCCCACATTGGAAAATTCAATGTAAAAGAAAATGATTATGTAAAAAGAGGTGACATAATTGCCAGGTTACCCGAAAAAGTTCAATTTATGTGCATGGCGAGGGTAAGGCATCTTCATTTACAAATTGGACAAAAATATTGTCAAAAAGAAGAAAAAGACAATTGGGGATGTAAATACTTTATAAAAGATTTTTACAATTCATTAAACCCTCACTCTTATTGGGCTGATGGACCAAACAAAGTTTCGTGTTTTAATAAAGAAAAAAAATATTCTAAAGGCACCCTTACCTACCCATTTCAATGTAAAAAATTAACTGCAAACTAAAATTAATACTTTCTTCTTAATTTTATCCTTAAACATATTCTTATATCATTTATTTTTCTGTTTTATATGGGCCCAAATTATCTTCTATTTCGTGAATGTCACTATCAAGATCCTCTAATAAACTTTTAATTATTATTAACTCCTCATACAATAACTGATTTTTTGAGTTAAGATTTGAAATAGAAACTAACATCAAAATAATAACTATTAATATGCCCATCAATCCGATATTTACTTTCATCATTTTTTTCCCTTTAAATTAGAATTTATTTTTGAATAATGCAGTTTCCTGAAAATGTGGTATTTATTCTAAAAAGATCAATGCTTTCTTCAATTTTAAGATTTTTTTTATTTAATTTTATTAAATGAAAATCGTTACCTTCAGTATTTTGTAATGCTACATTGTAAAAAAGCTTAGTCTCTTGATATTTATTATCTTCAAACCGATCAGGAAAGATCCTTTGAAGTTTTGAGAAGGGTTTTTCAGATAAAATTTTTTTTTGTTTACACAAAAAAAATTGTTTTTTTTTTTTGTATTTTATTTTTTCCTTTGTAATTTTATTTAAATTTTCATAATTTCCAGAACAAATAAGAATTTGCTCATCCTCACAACTCTGAAATATAACTTCTTCACAGCTTCCGTATTTTTTTGTCGATTGAATTTTACCGTAGTTAGGATTGAGATTAACAAACTCGTCAACAATTCTTCCGTTTTTCAAATTATAAGTTGAAGTAAAATAGTGTGTACGTGCTCCGCCTGACAAATCTGATAATATAAAAAATATGTTATTTTTAAATTCAAATATATCATTTTTGTTGAACTCATTATTTGGATCACTCAAAAAACTATAATTTCTTGGATCACCAAAAAATTGAAATTTAGTATTTATGTAGAAAAATTCATTTTCTGAAAGGTTCTGTTTTTTTGTAATTATTTTATCTTTATTGAAAAAAACTTTTTCCTCCCACCAACATGAAATAGTTATTTCCTTTGAATTAACTTCAGAAAATAAAAATAGAAAGATTAAAAAAAGTTTTTTCATTTTAGTTTATAAGTGAATATATCAAATCAAATCTTTTTTATTTCATCCGTTCCTTACTACTCCACTTTCATCCAATTAGCCAACTCTGTAGGTTGATCGTTAAATATTATCACAAATATCAGTGGGTTAAAAACTAATAAAATTCCTTAACTCTTTATATATTTCTTGTTCTGTTGGTAAGAAAATACAAGTGTATTCCCTTCCCCCCTTGGTATGAATTAAAATTAGATTACTCTTCTCTATTTTTCCAACATATTTTATTTCAATAAAATTTGGTTCAATATCTTTATAATTAAGATTGTGAAATTTAACTAAATTTTCTTCAGATATAAAAAAACTTTTTACATTCTTTTCATTTTCAAAAAAAAAGAAGAACGGGTAACCCCTTATAGTTTTTTTTTGTGTTTCACACTTGATTGATTTTCCTATTATCTCAATACTAAAGGAGGGGTTAAAGAAAAAGGTAAAAATCAGTATCAGTAATAGTTTTTTCATTTTTGTAACTTTCTTAATTCAGTCCAAACATTTAGATACGAATTATGTCTCTCAGATTGATCAGGAGAAATTGAGTTTTTAAAATTATCGTAATTTATGTCTTCAACTATATTCTTCAATTTACTAGATACATCAGTCTTTTTTATAAAAGAACGATACTTATAATCTGAATTTTCCATTTCAAACACATCTGAGTCTGGAAAAACCTTTTCTATATCACCTTTAATTCTTGAACGAACTAATAACTCTTCTTTATTATTTCTATTTTCAACTATTGATAAAAAAGAATTATTTAGAAATACCCACATTTTTCCATTTAAAACTTAAGTTGGTTTTTATCATAACATTGTCCTCTTCGGGTTTCAGTTATTTCACCTTTTATAATTAAAAGAAAACTTCCATCATACTTATTTAAAACAAACTCATATGATTTTTCACCTTCATCTCCTTTACTTGTTGAAGTAATTTGTTGAATAGTCTCTTCATATTTCATGTGGGAACAATGTTTATAATTGAATGGACAAAAATATCCTAAGTTCTTATCAAGTTTCATTTCCATAAAAGAATCTAATTTTTTATTGTAAGTTTCTTTCATAGTACATACAAGAGTCATTTATTCTGACTTCACTTCAAAAGACACAAACAAACAAATCAATATAAGTATTAGTTTTTTCATACAAAAATCCATAGTGATCCAAATAAAAGAATATCAATTATTATTACTTTTGTGGAATCACTCATAAAAGTTCTAACCTAAAATCATAAAGTATTATCTTGAATTTAATTTCTCTTCTTTTCAATCTAATTTCATTTTTCTTAATTATTTGTAAAATCATACTTGGAGAAAACTATTACCTCTTGTTGATCTAATTTTGTTCTCATTAAAAAAACTTATTTATTCTTCTATCGCTGAATCCAAGTTCTCTGAATTGATAAATTTTTTTGAGTAAATATTTCTGATAATCCGTTAATGGATAATTTGACAAATACACGTTTTCAATTTTTTGTTTGAAGTAGATATTTAAATTTTTTGGATTATAAATATAGGGGTCATTCCAACTTATTCCACAGTAACCGAGTTGAGTCGTTTGTCGTGTTAATATTATTATCTTTTTTTATCAT
>CACIYM010000013.1 GCA_902590895.1 uncultured Alphaproteobacteria bacterium | reverse complement strand
AACCAAAAAGTAACAAAATCTATTTTGATGGAACATTTGGTCAAGGAGGATATTCAAAAAAAATATTGAGTTTAAATTCAAAAGTTATTGCAATAGATCGAGATTCCTTCTCAAAAAATTGTGCCAGAGAATTAAAATTAAAATATCCAAAAAATTTTTTTTTTAAAATTGAAAAATTTTCTAATATAAAAAATATTTTGGAACAATTTAATATTGACAAGATAAATGGAATAACTCTTGACCTAGGTCTGTCATCACCACAGATTGATGACTCTTTACGTGGCTTTTCATTTAATACAGATGGTCCATTAGATATGAGGATGGATAATAAAAGAAAAGAAATTACAGCAAAAGAGATAGTTAATGAATTTAGTGAAAACCAATTAAGTGAAATATTTTACTATTATGGTGAAGAAAAAAATTCCAGAAAAATTGCCAAATTAATTGTTTTAGAAAGAAAGAAAAAAGAAATTCAAACTACACTAGAACTTTCAAAAATAATTAAAAAAATTAATTTTTACAATCATAAAAACCCCTCTACCAGAGTGTTTCAAGCTTTAAGGATTTTTGTAAATGATGAATTAAATGAATTACAAAAATTTTTAAATAGTTGTTTATCTTTTCTTAGTAAAAACTCTCTTGTTTACCATTATCTTGTTTTTCACCATTGAATGAGTCTGATTTCTCAGTAAAATTATGTTCTATTTCAACCTGTTGAAATTTACTGTTACTTTCGTTTTGTAAAATATTTTTGTAGTAATTTTCGTTATCTATTCCCGTAGAAACAACTGAAATCTTAAATTTACCCTTTAAATTATCATCTTTTTGCACTCCCCAAATAATGTTTGCATTTTCATCAGATTCCTCACGAACTCTATTTATAGCCATATCTATATCATGTAAACTTGTATCTTCGCCACAGGTTAAGTTTATTAGAACGCCTTTGGCTCCTTTCATAGAGTTATTTTCTAAAAGTGGATTTGATATAGCTGCTTCCGTTGCCTCAGTTACCCTATTATCACCTTCAGCGATACCTGTTCCTAGGTGCACCTTACCAGTTTCACTCATAACTGCTTTTACATCTGCAAAATCATGGTTCATTATTCCAGTATTTACCATTACATCTATTATGCTTTTTACACCATCAATTAATACATTGTCAGCAAATTGCAATGAATCGGTAAAGGATGTATCAGGTTTGGCTAAGTGAAATATATTTTGATTCGGAATCACAATAAGATTATCAACGTATTTTTGTAATTCTGCAATTCCCTCTTCAGCTCTTTTAATTTTCCTTTTGCCCTCCATTTCAAATGGTTTTGTTACAACACCAACTGTCAAGATACCAAGTTCTTTTGCAATTCTTGCAACAACTGGAGATGCTCCCGTTCCCGTGCCTCCACCCATACCAGCGGTTAAAAAAACCATATTAGATCCTTCAATGTACTCTTCTATTTCACCAGCAACCTCATCTGCTGCTTTTTTCCCCATATCTGGGTCAGCGCCCGCTCCTAAGCCCATTGTACAAGAGGGACCTAACTGAAGAGTTTTTTCAACTTTTGAGTTTTTCAATTGTTGACTATCTGTATTTACATTTAAAAACTCTACTCCTTCAACACCTGATTCTTTCATACTATTTATAATATTTCCTCCAGCTCCTCCAACTCCTATTACAAGAATTCGTGGGGAAAGATTGTTTACTTGAGATGGCATTTGAAGGTGAAGTGTCATTTTTTCTCCTATTACATTCCTTTTGGTATTGGTTTTAACCTAGGGTTTATATTATTAGAAATAGCTTTTTTGATCATACTTTTTTTCTTGTTTTCATAATGATTAGGATTCCACATTTTGAAAGTAGGACCCAAACCAACAAATAAAACATTATTTTCAATTTGAGCATGATTAATAAGTTTTTTAGGTAGAATAATTCTTCCCTCTTTATCAAAAGGTAATTGTTCTGCTTCTCCAAAATATAAAGATATTAGATCAAATTCGTCTCTGGAATAGTCATTTTCACTATCTAGACTATTAGAAATTTTTTCCATTCTTTCAATACCGCAAGCATCAATTGAATTATCATTGTATGAAGGAAATGCAACAACTCCCTTGAAAGATTGATTTTTTAGCGAATTCCTAAAATTTGATGGTACTGAGACCCTGCATTTAGAATCCATCTTATTTAAAACAGTTGATAAAAATAAAGCCATAAATCTACCATATGGGATAATATGGGATAATATGGTATATATTTCCACTTTTCAATAAAAAAAAAAAAAACTAGATGGTCTGTAAGCCGGATTCTGTTCCTCAATTTATAAGGATGTGGTTATTAATCTTGAATAATTGTTACCAATTATTTCTAGCGTCCTACCATGCTTCGTGCAGAGCAACACTTGTCTAAAGACAAAGCTTATCTTGGACTTGCTCCCAAAGGGGTTTACATTACCATTTTTGTTACCAAAAATGTGGTGGGCTTTTACCCCACCTTTTCACCCTTACCAAAAAAAAACATTGGCGGTTTATTTTCTGTTGCACTTTCCCTGGGGTTTCCCCCGCCGGATGTTATCCGGCTTTGGTGCTCTGATGAGTCCGGACTTTCCTCCTTAAAAAGGCAACCACACAACCATCTAGTATTGATATTTAAAGAATTTTTACATGTTTAGTCAATCTTTTTTAAATTAAGAATGTCTTGAGATTTTAACAAACTTGATTGAGTTGGGGGACAGCCAGTTAGACTAGGTAAATGATGTCTATGAAAGGAGTCTATGACTTTCTTATCGTTGATTTTGTTAGAAATATAACCGTAACCAATATTTTTTAAATTTTTTAAAAACTTTAAATATTCATCATTATTTAATTTTGTATCGTCCTTTTTTGTTTTTACCCATATGCCAAGTGAAAATTTGTCAAGCTCCTCCCATGGGAAAAATTTACCTGGATCAATTTTTCTTAGTGGTGCAATGTCACTGTGACCAAGGATCCTATTATTTTTTATGTTATATTTTTTTTTTAAAAAAATTATTAAATTTATCAACGATTTTATTTGCTTTTTAGCATACAGTGTCTTTGATTTTTCACCTGGATAAACAATTTCTATTCCAATTGAGTGACTGTTTAAGTCTTTAAAGTTTTTCCATTTTGATTCACCAGCATGCCAAGCCCGATTTTTTAAATCTACAAGATTAAAAATTCTTCCATTTATATCTAAAATAAAATGACAACTTACTTTTCTTTTTTGATCGGTAAGAAGAGAGACTGCTTTTTCTAATGTTTTGGTTTCTGTATAATGTAAAATTATAAAAGAAATATTTTTTTTTCTTTTATCAAAATTTAACGACCTGAATTTATCAGATATATTTAGTTGACATATCATTATATACTGTTTTTATATTGTTATTTTAAATATTATGAAACACTTCCTCACACTCACTCTTTTATTTTTATCATATAAAACTGTTTTTTCTGAAGTTTTTTTCTCAGCTAAAGACCTTAGTAATATTTACATGCAACCATCCATAGAGTCACCAATAATTTATCCAATTGAATTAGGTAAAAAATTAATATTAAAAAAGGATCAAGATGAGTGGGCAAATGTGTTAGACGAAAAAACTGGGTTAGTAGGATGGATACAAAAAGAATTATTATCAAAGGAAAAACCAGAAAACTCAGGTAAAAGTAATGATTACAAAACCTCATTTATAATTTTTGAAGAAAGGGTTATGGAAATGAGTAAGTCAATTAAAGAAGCAATCTCTATAGAAACGTTTTTAAGTGTAGAACACTTGGGTGGAGCAGCTGCTGCTATAACTGCTGACAATGAATGGTTTAAGGGAAGAAGACATGCCAATCAAGCATTTCAAGTTTATGATTTATGGAAGAATCAAAACCAATCACCTTCTTTTTTATCCTTCAGAAACGAGAGTGGCGAAGAACAATTTATTATACTCTCTGGTCCCCATAGACCCAGATATCTTAAGTCAACTAAATAGTGTTTAAGTTCTTCAGAGTCGCTATTGGTGTATTTTTTTCATTAATCGTCATTGCTTTTATTGTTCCATTTTTTGTTGACAAACAAAAATTTGTAAAACTAGCTGAAGAAAAAATTAATTCTGAACTCAAAGCTAATATATCCTTTGACAAAGATGTCAATTTAACTTTTTTGCCTTTCCCTACATTAAAAATTAATTCATTAAAATACTTTGACAAAAAGGTAGATTTACAAGTCAAAGAAATAAAAATTTCTATTACGTGGTCTTCAATTTTTGACTTAAAACCAGAGGTAAATAATATGGAAATATTATCTCCAAACTTGAAAGTTCACGTACACCAAATCTCGACTCAAAATGAAAAACTTAAAATTTTAGTTAGAAATAAAAATGAATATTTTTATGACAAATTAAAAAAATTGAGCGATAAATTTGAAGTTATAAAAATTAGACAAGGGTTAGTTCAATTTGAAAATGCACCAAATCTAAGTTTTGATAATTTTAATGCAATTGTAAAAAGCAAAGAGAGATTGAGTATTAACGGTAACCTAGCTTTAAAAAAATTAAACTCTGAAGTTATTTTCGATATTTTTCAGGTTAAAGACAATAAGTTTAATCTCATTATGCAAAAAAAAATTAATGGAAAAAATAAGTTAGATTTCACGGGTCAGGTTAATTTAATTAAAAATGATTTTCTTCTAAATGGAGAGATTAAGAGTGATTTTCTCAATTTAGATGAACTTCTATCGCTTAATAAGCAATTAGTTAGTTTTAGAAATAACGGCTTTATTCATATAGGTGCACAAAAAAAAACAAAAAAAGTTAATTTTAAAATAAAAAAACTTTTAGTCTCCAATGTTTTATTTGAGGACACAGAATTTTCAGTAATGTACCAACATCCTAACTTTGAAATTCAAAGTCTAGTAGCAGGTTTTGAGGGTGCAAAGATTACTGGTATGAGCTTTGTAAATCTGAGTAACAATAAAGTAAATGGAAATTTGAATTTAAAAAACTTCCATGTAAAGGAGAGTTATTTTGGAAAAACAAAATACGATCTTCTAGATGGACAAGCTAACTGTAATCTTGTTTTTGATTATCTTATTGGCAAAAATCAGAATAATCTTAAAACTCTAGTTTCAAATGGGAACTGTAAAACTGGAAGGATTAAGTTAAAAGGTTTAGATATAGATAAAGTTGTTAATGATGTTGATAGTATAAAAGATTTTACAACTCTGGTAAATGTTATTAACCCTGAGGTTTTAAAGGGTAGTTCAGTAATTAAATTTATAGAATTTAACTTTTCTGTTGAAAATGGAAAACTCAAAATTAAAAAAGGTAAAGCTTTTCATAATAATGTTGAACTAAATTCTTTTGGCATTTTTGACTTAATAAACAATGATATAAATTTTAAAAATAAAGCTTTCTTTAAGACTTCTAAATTTAAAAAACTTCCACCACTTGGTATAAATATTTCGGGAAAAACTAATGATTATAAAATTAAATATAACTTTGAGGATTTAAAACAAGAGTTATTTAACAAAAGCGTAAAAAAAATTCTGGATGAGAGTAAATCAATAATAATTGATCCAAATGAAATAAAAAAAATGTTTGATAAAAAAAGTTTTAATCCCAACACTATATTTGATTTATTTGAAAATTAATTTTTATTAAACCATTTTTTTTGGATCAACCAAATTATCAAACTCTTTGTCACTTAAATATCCAAGCTTTGTTGTTGCTTCTTTGAGAGTAATTTTTTCTTTGAATGCTGTTTTTGCTATTTCTGCTGATTTTTCGTAACCAATTTTGGGATTTAGTGCTGTAATTAACATCAAAGAGTTTTTTAGATTTTTTTCTATTTGATTTTTATTTGCTATAGCCTTGTCCAGACACTTAACTCGAAAAGATTTAATTGTATCTGAGATTAGGTTTATGGATCTTAATGAATTAAAAATAATCAAGGTTTTGTTTGCATTCAATTGAAAATGCCCCTGAGTACCTGCGAAAAAATTTGAGGTATATAAACCCTGTAAATGTATACAAACCTGAGTCATGGCTTCACATTGCGTGGGATTGACCTTACCTGGCATAATTGATGAACCGGGTTCGTTTGACGGTAAAATTAATTCTCCTATTCCACATCTAGGACCAGAAGCAAGCATTCTTATATCATTCGCAATTTTATAACAGGCTATTACAAGAGAATTAATACTACTATTTAAAAAAATAATTGGTTCATGACTGGAGAGTGATTCAAATTTATTTTTTGACTCTTTAAATGGCAAATTAGTAATTAGTTGTATTGCTTTAATAAATCCTTTTATAAATTTTGGTGATGAATTTAAACCTGTCCCCACAGCCGTTCCACCTTGGGCAAGATAATATAATTCTTCTTTAGAATTTTTGATTCTCTTTAAACAATTTTCTATTTGTTTAGCAAATCCACTAAACTCTTGTTCCAACGTAATGGGAGTAGCATCTTGCAAATGTGTTCTTCCAATTTTCACAATTTTTTTAAATTCTCTTTCTTTTTTTTTAATTGATTTTAAAAATTTAAGAATTTCAGGCTCTAGGATTTCACTTACCACTTTTATTAATGAAATATGCATCGCAGTTGGAAATGAGTCGTTAGAAGATTGTCCTAAGTTACAGTGATCATTTGGATGTATGGGGTCATATAAACCTAAACTTTTTCCTAGGTTTTTATTTGCTTTGTTAGCTATTACCTCATTTAAGTTCATGTTTGTTTGGGTTCCGGAACCAGTTTGCCAAACTGATAGAGGAAACTGATCATCTAGTTTTCCTGAAATAATTTCATCACAAACTTTAATAATCTGCTTTCCTAATCTTGAATTTAAATTTCCTAATGCAATGTTGCTGATTGCAGCCGCTTTTTTTTGAATTGCAAAAGAATAAATTAATTCTTTTGGCATTTTATCATTTCCTATATTGAAATTTTCAAGGCTTCTCTGTGTTTGCGCACCCCAAAATTTTTCTTTTGGAACTTTTACCTTTCCTAAAGTATCTTTTTCAATCCTAAAGCTACTCATTTTTTTTTCTAAAATCGTCTAAAGTTACTATTTTTTCCTCTTGGTTTTTGATTTTTTTATTCTTTTTCTTTTTATTATCTTCTTTTTGTTTTTCATTCTTAAGTTCTAATTGGATACTAAATTTGACAAATGGATCATAAAATTTAGTTATAGATCTAAAAGGTACCTCTAATGCCTCCTTTTTTTTATTGAATGAAAGTGTGACTGAAAAAAAATCCTTCTTCACATTTAGATCCCAGTATTGATTTTGAAGAACAATTGTCATTTCCTTTGGATACTCTTTAAGAAGGTTTCTGGATATTTTTACATTTTTATCTTTAGTTTTAAAGCTGATGTAAAAACAATGATTAGATGAAATTTTTGATTCTGACAAATCTTTTAAAATATCTTTAATAACACCCAGTATAGCGCCATTTATTCTTTGCCCATAATCAATATAAATTTTTTCCATAAGGTTTTGTGTGTTATAATAACAAAATTAATTGCACTTTAAAGCATTATACAAAGTTAAATATAACTTTTACTAAAGACAAAATAACAACAGTTACTAACAACATGTATCCGATGAGTCTAAAGAACTCTTGCATACGCTGTATTACAGTTGGTTCATAATAAATTTGTGAGTAAAAAAACCACAAATAAGAAATAAAATACCTAAAAAATAAGTAGTAAAAAAATTTAGTCCAAAATATTTAGCAAAAAAAAAGGGGATGAAAAAGGCCAAGGAGGCTGGAACTCCAACTAAAATACTTTTTGAAAATAAAATTGTTTTCTCCATATCTTTATGTTCCAGATACGAAAAAAAGATTGATATAAGGCTCATAAGTGGTAACGCTATGATAAACCCCGCGAGTATTGGTTTTTTGATCGAGAGCCAGCTTGCAAAAGCTATAACAATACCAGAAAAGAGTACTTTTAAAGCAAATGAGAGCATTTAATGATTTAGCCAAAAAAGTTTTTTATTTTAGAAATGGGACTTCTTAAAGGCTCATACACTCTATCGATAAAATCTATATGACTACATAATCTTTTTTCAAGTTTATTTACTGATTTTTGTAGTCGATCTATTTTTTCTTCAAGTTTTTTAAGATCGTCTGAAGAGTATTCATTTTTCATAGAATTAATGTAGTGTTTGACTGAAAAATAGTAAATACTTTTTTTATAATTTTGGTAGTTTTAATATATATTTTTTTGAAAATTTTTCTGGAAATTCTTTTGGTTCATCTTTTTTTGAAAACATTAGAAATACAGATACACAAATTACAACAAGAATATTTATGTAGACAAACGATTTGAACAAAAGGGGAAACATATAAATAATAAACGTCGATTTTTTTTAATTGTTTAATTCTATTCCCATTCTAGTTCAGTAAATGCTTTTGTTGTGTTGCCCATATGATATTCATCGTAAAGAAGCCATCCCTGTTTGTTTTCTTGGCTGATATTCTTTAATACGTAATCAAGAGATTTATTATTTTTGTGAAAAGATCTAATTTCAGAAATTAATTGATCCAAATAATCAATCATTGGTGCAATAGCCTCTGTTTTTGTGATTACTGGCCCATGTCCAGGGACTATTTTGTCAATATCTAGTTTTTGAATCTCGCTTAAATTTTTGCGCCAGCCTAAAATACTGGCTCTAATAGATGGAATTCTGTCAACAAATATATTTTCTGACCAAAATATTTTTGAGGTTTCGTCATAAATAGATAGATCATTATCTGTATGCCCACTTGACCAAGCTCTAATTATTAAATTTCTGTCCCCGAGGTTAATTTTGAGTGTTTCATTTTTTTTAACAAATTTATTAGCCAAAATGAGATTTGTAGTTTTGAGTGACTCATCTTTAGTTAAATTAAATTGCAGGGTTTTGTAGAAGTCAAAATTGTTAATTAAAGATCTATTTAAATTTTCATGCCCGATTATCACAGGATTATCTGAAATTAATGCTTCTGTACCTAAAAAGTGATCAGGATGTGAATGTGTAATAATTATATGTGAAATTGGGAGTTTGGAGGTTTCTTCAATTTTTTTAAGCATTGCTTTTGCAATTTTTACTGAGGCTCCAGCATCTATTACTGCAATAGATTTTGTGCCAATTATAAATCCAATATTTGCAATATCTCCAATGTTTACTGAATTTGAATCTTCCTGTGTTCCAAAATGTACGTAAATACCTTCATCAACTTCCGTAAAGTCAAATGACCAGCATTTTGAAAATATTAAATTCATGATTGAAAATAAAAATAGAATATTTTTCATAAGATTAATTTTAACAGAGTCTCAGAGAATATTTAACCAATATTATTTAATGATAATACTGGTTTAAAAATTTGATGTGAAAATTTACCTAAATATATTCTGTGAAATTTGACAAAGCTTCAACTTTTTTCATGTTTTTATTAACTCTATTGAACACAAGACACAAAAACAAGATTGCGATAAATGGGAACTTATTTGTTAATAATGATAATTATTATCATTCTACTTGACACCGAGCATTGATAGTGATAATTATTATCATTATAAGAAAATTATATTAATTTTAAGGAAATTATATTTACGATGAAAAAACTAAAGAAAAGTTCAGTAATGACTGAAAGTTTGGTAACTAAATATACCCGTCAATCGCCATGGTTAGCTTTTGGAATCTGCTTCATTTTATGTGGCAACTCTATTTCTCAGGATTTAGCTTACAACGCTCCTGATGTAAATATTTATGAGTCACCAGAACAGGATTTTGAATTACCTGGTTCTGGTGACTACATACCTGGAGAACAAATAAAAAAATATAACTTCCAAAATATAAATGACATACTCAGAAACTCAACAGGCGTTTATTCTCGTGAGGAAGGAGGTTATGGACTTTTTCCTAACATAAGTTTGAGAGGTGCAAGTTCACTAAGATCTGCAGCAGTCACAATGATGGAGGATGGAATAAATATCGCTCCTGCACCATATTCTGCTCCAGATGCTTATTATTCTCCTTTAGCAGGGAAGATGCATGCAATCGAGATATTAAAAGGTAGTAGTCAATTTAGATATGGACCGCATACAACTGGTGGAGTAATAAATTATCAAACTACTCCAATAGATTTTAGTGAAAAATATTTTGGAAGTGTTTCTTATGGATCTCATGATGATAAAACAACACATGCATATGCAAACTATGGAGTAACAGGTAAATTTGGTGCACTAGCCGTTTTAGGAGAAATATATTTTAGAGAAAATGATGGGTTTAGGGATTTTAATGGTCCAGTAGATCCTGATGGTGCAGGCCCCCAAGCACATTATGGAAGTGATGATGCCGGGGGAGTTCATCAGTTCGCTCCGATGGCCAAGATTTTATGGCAATTGCCAACTGACATGAAGATTACTCTTGAATTGAAGGGGGCTTTAAATCAACTTGATTATTATGAAGGCTATGCCGGGTTAACAACTGCTGATTTTAATGCCGATCCCTATCAAAGGTATGTTGCAAGTCAGTTAGATAATATGAATTCTGAGGCTCAAACTTATTATACAAAGCTTCATACAGAGTTTAACAAACAAGTTAAAAATACATTAACACTATATTACAACGACTTCACAAGAGATTGGTATAAGTTAGATAAGGTAAATAATGCTAGTATGAATCAGATTGTTTCAAAAGCTTATGCTGGTTTAAATGGAACTGGTAACTTAAATATTTATAAAGGTTTGGCAGCTGGTAATATTGAGTACAAATCTAATGATAGAGCTTACTATGCTTACGGATTAATGAATCAATCTGATTTTGATTTTAACACCAATTTTTTTAACAGAGATATAAAGCATGATCTTAAAGTTGGTTTTAAATTTCATTATGATAAAATCAATAGAGATCAATATGTGCATGATTATACTCAAGCCACGTCTGGTGTGCTTACGCCTACAGGAACAACTTTTAATGCGGATAGAAATCAAATTACCAAAGGTGCGGCGGTTTACTTTGAAGAAAATGCAACAATTAATAACTTTGTAGTTTCATTTGGTTCACGTTTTGAATACATAAAACAGACATATAGAAGTGGTGCCACTACTTCTGATTCAGAGAAAACCTACGCTTTTGTTCCTGGTGGGGGTCTGACATACAACCACGACGACAATTGGCAATGGTTCGGAGCTGTATACAAAGGTTTTAGTATGCCTTCGCCAAGTGCATCAAGAGATGATGGAACACCAATAAACCCAGAAAAAAGTCTTGCTAAAGAAATTGGTGTTAGATATAGCGATGATAACCTAGCGGTTTCAGTAATAGGTTTCCACACAAATTTTAAAGACGTAATAGTTTTGGATAACTCTAATACTGGTGCAGATGCTGATAACGCTGGTAAAGTTGTATCCAAAGGTTTAGAATTAATGACTGCGTATTCACCTGAAAATTTCCTTCCGTTTCCTGGTGATACCACCTTTTATGCCAACTATACTTTTACAAATGCAAATTTAGATGGTGATTCGACATCAACCGACACAGAATCAATCTTCGCTTATGGGCTTGATGGAGCAAATGTTCCTTACATCCCTGAGCACGTTCTGTCTTTTGGTATTGACTATGAATTAAACAAGTTTGATTTTGGAATTAACGTAACATATCACTCAGAGTCATATGGAACAGCTGCTGAGACAGAAACTGAAATTTCAGGAACCACTCCTGATGCTAGGGCGGGTAGAATTGACTCTGCTGCTTTGGTAAATTTAAGGGCAGGGTATCAAGTTAATGACAGTTACAAATTTGTCGTAGGTGTTAATAATGCTACAGATCTTGAATATATTTCATCAAGACATCCAGCAGGTGCTAGGTCGGGAAAGCCTCTTACTGCATGGATAAAAGCTGTAGCTACATTTAACTGAAATAATAATTGAGGTAGAATCGTGGTAGTAATTTTTTTTAAGATTACTACCGAGGTTTAATATTAGGTACTTAATGAAAAAACTGAGCGATTATTTTTATTTTAATTCAAAAAAACAAAGTGATTCTTCTGAAAACTTTGACAATATTATGATCGAAATCATTGATAATGTTGTTAAAAAAAGGAAAGTTCTCCATGACAGATATAATCTACTATTTGAAAGATTATGGATTGCAGAAAAGGATTCAATTGAGAGAAAATTCGTTGCAAGAAGACTTTTGTCGCGTTTGTTAAGAGAATCAGACTTGATTTTTGCAAGAGCTCAAAATCTTGCCGTAAGACTTTGTCCAAAATGCAATGAGGTAAGTACGTCGTTCCCAGGTGAAAAAGATAAGTTGCACTAAAAAATTTATCTCTTGCCAATTATCATCACTCTGGATTAGGGTGTAATGAAGGAATGAAAAAATCCAGAGTGACTTATTCAGTATTTGGTACAGAATCTCTTTATTTCAACATTTTTGTTAATATATTTATAAGTAAGGCTGATATATGAATTATAATAATAATATTTATATTATTTTTTTTTTTAGTTTGTTTTTATTTTTCAAAGTTAACTCTAAGGACTTTATAATTTTACAATCCACAACGTCTGCAAGAGATTCAGGTTTTTATGACTTTATTCTTCCAAAATTTGGCAAAAAATCAGGAGTTGAAGTAAGAGTAATCGCAGTTGGGACTGGCCAGGCAATCAAAAACTCTCGAAGATGTGATGCTGATGTTCTCATTGCTCATCATAAGCAATCAGAGGAAAAGTTAGTGCTTGATGGATATGGTCTTTACAGAAAAGAATTTATGTATAATGATTTTGTACTTGTTGGACCCAAATCAGATCCTGCAGGAGTTCAACAAGTAAATTCAATTCTAAAATCATTGAAACTTATAAAAAAAAAGAAAAACCTTTTTGTATCGAGAGGTGACAACAGTGGGACTCATAAAAAAGAATACTCATTGTGGAAAATGACAGGTCAGATACCTAATCCAAAGGATAGTAAATGGTTTTTCTCCGTTGGTCAGGGCATGGGGGGTGCATTAAATGTTGCTGTTAATAAAGATGCATACATTTTGTCGGATAGGTCGACTTGGGAAAGTTTTAAAAACAAAAAAAACCATACTATTGTTGTTGAGAACGAGCCATTATTACTAAACTATTATGGGGTTATCCCAATAAATCCAAAAAAATGTCCGGATGTTAAAATCCAAAAGGTTGACAAATTTATAGGGTGGCTAACCTCAGAAGAAACAAAATTGTTGATATCTGAATTTAAAGTAAACAATAAGCAGCTTTTTTTTCCCGTAAAGTAGAACTGGCTATGATTAATTATCATAGCCAGATATCCACCAGTATTTATATTTATAAAAGTTGAATTTTTTCAACAATTAATCACCACATTTTAAATAAAAATTGTCATAATATTTTTTAGATACTATATTTACATTAACAACATTATTAACAATTAACTAAAGGAGGTGATCTGATGTCTAGTATTAATGATTTGATTCAGCTTAATAAATTTAACTTTTTATCAGAGCAACCTTTGATAAAAAGGTAACTTTTAGTATTTAAGCTGATAAGCTTTAGTACGGAAGGGGAGGTAACTCCCCTTTTTTTATATGCATTTTTTGCATGTTCCAGTTATCTCAAGGTTCCATTTTTTGGGAACAAATGAAACTTCTTTAGTGTTTCGTCTCAATAGCTCGGGAACTTCCAATGAGTGAGATTCTATAACATCACCGCAATCATCGCATATCATAAAATGCGAACCATTATGAAAATGTTCTGCACTACATGCTGCGTAAGAATTTAAACTTTCAATTCTATGAATAAAATTATGCTTAAGCCAAAAATCAATTGCTCGGTAAGCAGTCGGTGGTTTAGGATTTGCAATTTTCTCTGCAAGTTTTTCTAAAATTTCGTAAGCTTTCATAGGTTTTTTACTAGCACCGATAATCTTTAGAACTTCTAACCTAGGTAAAGAGAGCCTGTGCTTATTCTCTTCGCAAAATTTTATGGCCTTTTTTTCTAATAGTGTATTCATAATCAAAAAAGTTTGACAAACAAATAACTGTTATATTATAACATATAAGGTGTTATATTGTAACAATATCTATAAGTTATTATAATATATAATTGAAAGGAAAAAAATGTTTAATTTTAAGTCCCCTGTGTTAGTTTTATTTATTTATTTAATCGGAATATTTTGTTTTAAAATTGCTCATTCAATAGAGTCAATTTTTACCACTCCTGATGTTTTTATTACTTCTAAAATAAAACCAACAAAAGATTATGAATCAGACAGAGGTAACTTATTGCATGACTCCCATGAATTAGAAAAAAGTAGAAAATATTCTATTGGACAAATGCTTAAAGATCTTCCTGGAATCTCCTCGCAGGGTCTAGGTAACGCCTCACGTCCCGTTATTAGGGGTCTTGGAAACTCAAGAGTTAAAATTCTACAAAATAGTTCTTCACTTGCAGATGTATCTGAATTTGGTGAAGATCATATTGTTGGTTACGATCCAATTCTAATTGATAAAATTGAGGTCATAAAAGGTCCAGGAACTTTGTTGTATGGAAATAATGGGTTTGCTGGAGTAGTGAACATTATTAATCCTTTAATAGCAGTAGATAAACCACTAGCTGATGAAAATTATGAACTAGGTTTTGGATATAAAACATCTGGGGGGGAACTGGGTACCGCTTTAAAATTAAGTAAATCTGTAAATAATTTTACAGTCAGGGGTTCCGGCAGTTTACTTAGTGCGGGACCTTACGACTTAGCAAACGTTTCAACTAAGCAGGCGAACTCCTCTAAATTTATGTCTTCTGGTGGTGTTGGAATCACATATAATGATGGTGAGAATTTTTTAGGAGTTTCTTTGGACAAACTTGAGGCTGTTTATCAAAACCCTGGTGCTGAGGGAGAAGAAAACATGACCTCGCTAAATCCTACAAGAAACACAGTAAGTTTTAATTCATCACTAGCATTAAATTACATGGTGTTTGAAAAGTTTAACTTAGAGGGATCCGTTTCAGAATATAATCATGCAGAAAGAACAGGTGATGGTAACAATCATAATATTACATTTTTCAATGATTTATATGAATTAAAAACATCATTAAATCATAAATCCTTATTTAATCAAAATGTAGAAGGTTTAATAGGTTTTCACTTTCAAAATAAGAATCAAGGGGCAACGGGCTCAGAAGAAGGTCATTTGACACCTACTAAAACAAACAGTTTTGCATTCTTTGTTCTGGAAAAACTAAAATTTGATTTGTTTGATTTAGATCTTGGTGGTCGAGTTGAATCTGTAAATTTAAAAACAACAACATACGATAGAGGGTTTTTTCCAGTTGCCTTTTCTTCAACTGTTAAGAGAGAAATTATTCCAAACAATAATGTATTTTTAGGTTTTGACTTTACTCAAAGAGCACCAAATGCAGTAGAATTGTTTGCAGATGGACCTCATCACGCTCTAGAAAACATTGAAACAGGAAATGCAAATTTAGATAAAGAAAGTTCGTATAACGTATCACTCGGATATAACTACGATAAAGATCTTAATAAGTTAAAAATTGAAGCTTATTATAACTATATTAACGACTTTATTGCTGCGGATAGAAACGGTAATACTCAAGATGTTGAAGGAGAAGATTTTAATGTAGTTATTCACGATCAATATAATGCTTTGTTTACTGGTGTAGAATTAACTGGTCAGTATGGTATAACAAAAATTGACGATTTTGATTTTCTTGCTAACTTCGTGGGTGAATTTTTAAAAGGTTATAGAACATCGAACGATAAGGCCATAACTAGAATTCCTCAATCAAAAGTAAATGTAGGTCTACAGTTATTAAATGAGGAATGGGACACAAACTTGAAATATTACCATTATTTCGATAAGGAGTTTACGGGCCCTTTTTACACTAGAACAGGTGGTCACTCAAGGTTGGATTTTGATCTTACAAAAGATTTTTCTTATTCAGGTTTGTCTGGTCATGCAATGTTTAATGTGAGTAATTTATTAGATACGGTTGGTCGTGATCATCTTGAGGCTAAGAAGGGTCAAGTTCAATTACCAGGAAGAAGTTTTAATTTTTTATTAAGATTTTATTACTAGAATATTAACAAACATTAGAAGATTAAATTCACAATTAATCCATCTAACCCTTTAATTTCATTTAACTTTTTAAGAATTTGTTTACTTTCTGATTTCAAAATATTAAAAATCAATTACAAATTATTTAAAAAATTAAGATGAAATTAGTAGCACCATTAAACTTGAATTTTCTTTTAAAATGTTTTTTTTTAGCTTTTGTATTATGTTTTACTGATTGTCTTGCCAAAGGAGATTTAACCAGGCAAAAACCTTTAGAGGTTGAAATTCTTTTTAAAGGAAAAGTTGGTGAAAGTCATTTTTACGACCCTTCAGTGCTTAAGTTTGAAACAGGTAAATTGTATAAATTGAAATTAATTAACACAAGTGACAGTAAACACTACTTTTCATCCCATGGGTTTACTAATTCAATATTTACAAGAAAAATTCAAATAGTTAAGAATAAAAAGAAAATTGCTGAAATAAAGGGAAAGATCAATGAAGTTGAGGTTTTTCCAGGAAATACAATTGAATGGTGGTTTGTTCCAATAAAAACAGGAGAGTTTAACGATTTGTACTGTGGTATTAAAGATAAAAAAACCGGTGTTTCTCATTCTGAAATGGGTATGATGGGAACTATAATAATTGAGTAGTTTGGGTTTTAACTTATATTATTTTAAATCCTAAAAAAATGGTTTATAAAATAAAAAATGCTTAAATCTTTTGAAAAATTTATTGAAAGTTTAATGTTTGCATCTAGGTGGTTGCTAGCCCCATTTTATTTTGGTTTGATAATTTCACTTTTCTTTTTACTAATAGTTTTTATTAAAGAAATTATTCATTTTGTAACACATTTTAGTACTGACGAAACTGAGCTTATTCTATTTATTCTTACGCTAATAGATCTATCATTTGCAGGAAATTTATTAATTATTGTTATTTTCTCTGGGTATGAAAACTTTGTTTCTAAAATAAACATTAGTAATCATGAGGATAAACCAGAATGGATGGGAACTGTGGATTTTGGTGGTTTAAAGTTAAAATTGGTTTCTTCAATTGTTGCAATATCGGGAATCCACCTTTTAAAAATTTTTTTTGGATTAGAAAACTATACAAGAGAGCAAATTCTGCTTTTCATAGCAGTTCATTTTACTTTTGTACTCAGTGGAGTATTGCTGGCATACATGGACTCTTTAACAGTAAAAAGTAAATTAAAGAACAAATAAAAATTTAGGGAATTATATGGATTTGTTAGGAATTACGGCATTATATATTCTTTTGTATGTTCCAATTTTGTGGATATGTACTTATCCTGTTTATTGCTTGAATAAAAAAACTAAATCCAAAGTAAATCCTTTTCTCATGAATTTAGAACTTCAATTTCTCGGAAGTTCTTTGTCCTCTTTAATTCGTGTTTTACTTGGGGGTATTTATCTCATTTTCTTTGGTTTACTTTATTCTATTGTATTTTTTTATACATTAATTGTGACAGGGAACTTTATCTTCTCGTGGTTTAATATTTGAAATAGATTCTACTAATGCAGGGACTATTTTTATCGTAGTAATTTGAGAGTATTTTTCTGTGTTTACTTACCCAAAAAATAGATCAAAAAGATTCTCAAATGTTTTATTATCTTTATAAACTAGTTCTTTTTCTTCTGTGTCAAGATTATCTTTTCCACCGTAATATCTAGAGATTAAAGAAATAACTTCAATAAAATCCTCAACAACAATTTGGTCTTTATGTAAAGTATTTAAAATTAAGATTAATTTAGAGACCAATGCTATAAAAAAAATTAAATAAAAACCATCTTTAGAGTCAATATCTTCATTAGTGAGTAATTGAGCTTTACCGAAGAACTCATGTATGAAAAATTTTTTGAATATATTTGGATGTTTTAAAATAAATTTATTGAAATTATGTAATTTATTTTTTTCGTATAATAATTTAATTTTTTTTATGTCTGTATTTAAAAAACAATCTGTATGAAGTTTGTTAATTAACTGGCTGAGATTATTATTAATTTTCTTTTTTTGAAAACATCTAAAAAATTTTTTTAAGAATTCTAGCTGCAATTCTGTATCTATTTTTTTTTCAATTTTTTTATTTAAAAAAAAACTTTTAACATACTCAAAAACTTCATTAAGTTTATGAGGTTTTATTTTTTTAATAGAAAATTCATTAATAATTTGATTTGTGATCGTCAAACATTTTTCTAAAGATATGTCATTACTGTTGTATAACTTATAAAAGAAATTAAAGATTCTCTCTCCAGATACTGCATAAAGATTGTTCCTAAACTCATCAGGAATAATCTTTAAATTTGTACCAACTAATTTTTTCTCATTATCAACGATTTTAAATTGCTCATTATCTGCAAAATAAATTCTCGATATTTCAGGACAACTCAATAAACATGATGATAATTGTTTAGAACCAAAATCAACTTTCCTCCTTGGAAAATTTGAACATGTTGGAGATAGAAGTTTTTCTGAATATTTTTTTTGAATATTACAAAGATTATCTTTGTCTAGAAAAGAACATCTTTGATCTTCGACTTTTTTAATTTTTGCGAATTTATCATATGTCGGTTTTTGATTTACAGATATGCATTTGTATATATTACTATCCTGCAAGTCTCTGTATTTTTGGAAAGTGTTAATATCAAGGTCTATGTCCCAACCTACGCAACATGAATTAGGACATTTTGATCCAATACATTTAAAATAATCGTAATAAGATGTTTTATACATAAGTTAAAGGAGCAAGTTTTATACCAATATACTCTTTAATAAATTTCAGTATTTTTTAAAAAATTTTACTTCTATTAATCATTTTTTATCGTATTTGAATTTTCCTCAGTTGCATATATAACAAATACTGAACTGCAAAACTGTCTATACTTAACTCTTTTATTTTCTCTTATTTTTTGTAGAGTGAATCCTCTGAAACCCTTTGTGAGTCTACCTAAAACAAACAAGGGGGAACAATTGCCCCCCCTTGCCGACGAGACTTCTGTGTCTCGGTGTATGGTCTAAAACCCTTTATTTCTGGTACTTTTTTGAAAAGTGTATCACAGAGTGTATCACAGTTATTGATTTTTTCTGCACGACTTCTGCACGGACTCAAGACTTATTCTTACTTCTTTCTGATTTTTCAACAAATTTCCACCCATTGGCAATGAGAGAATTTTTTATTACTTCAAGAGTTTCTTTCCTTGTTTTATTTCTAGGAATAGAGAAAAAAGATAATTTTTTCATTTTTTATCTCCTTTTCTTTTTTTATTAAAGTTAAGTTTTGGATTTGAGATTATAAATCCAGTTTTGAAAATGGGGTCATCATCTTTTAGTTCTTTCCAAATGATTTTAACCATTTTTTCTCTCCTTGATTTTAATTCTTGGAACAAAAGTTATCGTTGATTTTCCATTATCTTTAGGTTCTAAAGTTTGAACTTGTATCCCTTTACTTCGCAACTCTTGAACGAATCTATTAGTTACTTCTTCAAGATAATTACTTTGTTTCTTTTTCATTGTTTCTCCTTTGTTAATTTTTATTAACCAAGAAAATTTGAATGTATGGAAACTTTTACTGTTTGAGACAGAACGATTAGGTCGTTACTACTCCAGAACGGTAGGTCGTTACTATACCCCAAATTAAATTGGAATTTTAAACTTAGATTATTTAAATGAATCCACTATGAATTATAAGAATTTTTTATAATAACATTTGCAGTTGTAAAAAAGTAAAATGCAAATATTCCATTTAGAAAATTTGTTATATAATTTACATCTGTATTTTCAAAAAAAAACGAAAATAAAAATATTAAAATATTTGCCCAATAAATTATGTCAATTAATTCAACATTATCAATCTTTTCATAACCTCTGATAAATATAGTTGTTAGTATTCCAATAAATAAAACATAAAACCAGTTAAAATTTTCAAAAAAAATTTCTATTAAACTAAACTTTTTAGATAATTCATAATACATTAAAGAAGCAACTATACATGTTGTAAGAACTGAAAAAAAAAAGATAAAACAAATTTTGTCTCGACGACTTTTAAATTTTGGACAAAAAACTTCCCGATAAAAACTTATCCCAAGCTGATGATATACAGAACCTGTAAAAAAACATATCATCATATACAAATACCACAGCATAAACTCTAAAGTAGACTGTGCAGGGATGCTTGCAAAATTATTCACAATTAAATGTAACAAGATAAGTAGCAATAAAATAATAGCGCTTTTTTTAAAATCTAAAAATTCAGGAACTACATATTTTTTGTTCATCACACCAATAAAAAATATATTTCGGTACTAACACTATTTGAAAATTTATCACAAGTTTTATCACAAGTGTATTACAAATTTATCACGCTTAACTCGTTTCATTTTCCCATATTTTCTGTTGAGTGAATCCTCTGAAACCCTTTGTGAGTATCCCTAAAACAAACAAGGGCGAACAATTGCCCGCCCTTGCCGATGAGACTTCTGTGTCTCGGTGTATGGTCTGAACCCCTTTATAACTAGGGGTTTCTCAAAAAGTGCGTTGCAAAGTGCGTTGCAAATGAGTGTTTTTTCTGCACAACTTCTGCACGAACTCCTTTTTTGTTACAATAAATTATGAAAAAACTATTACTCTTATAAAATGAATTCTTTTTTTTCTAGTTTTTGTAAAGTTGAATTTGTTTGTTATGAAGGTGACCCAAATTGGTTAGGTTGGTTAATCCTTATTCCTTTTTTTTTGTTCATTACACTTTTTCTTTTTAACTTATTAATTGGTAATACTTTTGAAGTTAATGAATGGTTTGATGAAATTAAATCTACTGCTGAAAAGGAAAATTCAACTTTCAAGGATAAAATAAAATATCTTTTTGGAATTGTTCTTTATTTATCCTACTACATCTTGATTATCGGTATAGCAATTTTTATCCTTGATTTTATTTTTGATTTAGATTCAATAATAGTAGATTAGATATTGGGATAAAAGGAGTTTTTATTGCACATTCAATATGAAAGATCTGTTATTAAAGGGAAAGTATAACAGTGAAAACTCTCTTAACCTTTTTCGTTATCTTTTTTTACTCCTCTAAGTTACTTGCTTGTTATGACGATACTATAACAAGTCCCACACCTTTTATGGGTAATAACGAAGAAATATTTAAACTCACAGATGGTTCAGTGTGGCAAGTTAAACACGAATACGAGTATTTATATGAATATTATCCCTCTATTACTGCCTGCCCTGATCGAGGATTTATAATTATTAATGGTAAAAAATTAAACGCACTGAAAATAGGAAGTGGTTCAAGTTCCTCAAATGATTCTGGTGTAATAGAAACAAGAATTGATGGCGACTTTGAAGGTTTTGAAGGTGATACGATATTTAAACTATTAAATGGTCAAATCTGGCAACAAATTGATGGTAGGTACAAATACGCATATAAATTCTCACCAAGAGTAATATTAATTGTAAACGGGAATATTGGAAAAATGTCTGTTGAGGGTGTTAATTATCCAATTTCTGTGACTAGGATAAAATAATTTATCTGCAATAAATTATAACAATGAACAAACAAAAGTGCGTTGCAAGTGCGTTGCAAAGTGCGTTGCAAATGAGTGTTTTTTCTGCACGACTTCTGCACGGACTATTTCTTGTCGTAGTAATCTGGGAACAGTTTTATGTGGTCATTTACCAACAGTTTCATGCTTCTTGAAAGTTTTAAGAAAAGTTTATTTTATATAATGTATTCATTACTTTTTCCTTTCTTAATTTTTAAAGAAGAGAAAGTAGTTTTTAAAGTTTAATAACTACAAACTTCATTTAATACGATCTCATTTACAGAACCAGGAGTAGGATAGGACCATTCTTTTGTTTTGATTCCATATGATTTTCCACTACCTGCACCCATAGATGCTTTAAAACCCTCAAATTGCAAGTCTTTGAATCGAAATAATTTACAATCAACTTGTCTGTAATTTTTTATAGACAAGTCTCCATCTTTATCTGGTTTTACAAGATCAACTAACATCCAAAAGTAATGATATCCATCAACTTTTCTTATCCTTTCAAAATCAACGTAGTAAGAATCTCCACCTCCTTTTCCTTCTGCCGTTAACGTCCATTCTGCATAGGACACTGAAGTTATGATTAATGAAAATAATAATGTTAAAATAAAAAAAAGGTTTTTCATGCTTTTATTTTTACATAAAAATAAATATGTGAATATTTTTTTTAAAAATAATTCAACAGTTACGATAATTTAATAAAATTATAATATTGCATACTCCCAAACAAATTCCAGTTGAGATAATGCTAGAGGAGTGTAGTGAATACAGAACAAAAAAAGAACAAACAAAAGTGCGTTGCAAGTGCGTTGCAAGTGCGTTGCACTTAACTCGTTTCATTTTCCCTTATTTATTGAAGGGTGAATCCTCTGAAACCCTTTGTGAGTCTACCTAAAACAAACAAGGGCGAACAATTGCCCGCCCTTGCCGATGAGACTTCTGTTGCCCGGTATCTCATAACCGCGCTTACTTAAATAAATTAAGCAGCGAGTGCCATTTCATTATCATTGGCATTTATAAGTTTTTAGTCCGATAACGTTGGTACCATTCCGGGCAAAATTTTTGATAATTCCCACGCACGTCGATCCTATTTCACCCCCATAAAACTTTGGTGGAGGTGCCGGGTACCGCCCCCGGGTCCGTCTCGGTTCACAAACCAAACGTTTATTGCCATAGCTGTAAAACAGCATCTAAATAATATAAAAAAAAAAAAAAAAATTAAACCTATAAATTTATTTGTTAACGATATAATTTAGCATAGTAAGATGAAAAAAAAATCGGATATTAAAGATCTAAAAAATATTTTAAATTCAGAATTTAAAACCAGAAGGGTAACTGCGAGTAAACTAGATAAAGTTTTATACAAACCATTTAAAGTTTTAGACCACGGATTTGTAAGGGTCATTGACTACATGGGTGATGATTCATCTATTGTTCAAGCAGCTAGAGTTTCATATGGAAAAGGCACTAAAAAGTTAAATCAGGATAAAAATTTAATAAATTATTTATTGAGTCATAGGCATACAACTCCGTTTGAAATGAATGAAATAAAATTTCATATCAAACTTCCAATTTTTGTTGCACGCCAATGGATCAGGCATCGGACAGCAAATGTTAATGAATATTCAGCAAGATATTCAATACTTGATAACGAATTTTATATTCCAAAAATTGATGATGTTAAACCCCAATCTCAATCTAACAACCAAGGAAGACAGGGTGAAATAGAAAAAGATTTAAAAAAACACTACCTTTCTTTGATAAAAGAAAATGCTAAAATTAATTTTTCGTCTTACAAACATTTGCTGAATGTTGACGAAGATGGTGAATTAATGGATGAAAAAAGGACAGGAATTGCCAGAGAGTTGGCAAGAATGGTATTACCATTGAGTTCTTATACACAATGGTACTGGAAAATTGATCTTCACAACTTAATGCATTTTTTAGCCCTGAGATTTGACGATCATGCTCAATATGAAATACAAGTTTATGCCAAAGTAATGTTAGACCTTATGAAGAAGTGGGTCCCATTAACTTATGACGCATTTATCAGAAATAGGGTAGATTCTTTAACATTATCTTCAGAGGCAATAGAATATCTAAAAATGAGGTTAAAAAACAAAAAAGACTCAAAGACCAATGTAAATAAAAGAGAGTTGGAGAATTTAAAGAGAATTTTTAATATATAGTTTAAGACTCAATATTTACTTCTTTCTTTTTTATTTTTGAAAAAGAACTAATAAAGTTATCAGAAATTTTTTCAAAAATATTTTGGTAAATTTTTTCGTTTGTGAAACACGCAGGCTTACCTAGGTCACAAGAGCTTGATATTTCTTCAAGTATTGGAACTTCTCCAAGAAAATTATGATTTAGTTTTTTTGACTCATTTTTTACACCATCCTTACCAAAAATATAATTTTTATCTCCTTCATTTTCAAAATAGCTCATGTTTTGAATCATTCCAACAATTTCTACATTTACTTTGTTAAACATGTTTATGGCTTTTCTCACATCTAATAGGCTGATTTCTTGAGGAGTTGAAACAATTACAGCACCTGCTATCGAAAAACTTTGACATAATGATAGTTGAATATCACCGGTTCCAGGAGGAAGATCAATAAAAAGGTAATCAAGGTCGCCCCATTCGACATCATTTATTAACTGTCTGATTGCATTAGAAGCCATTGCTCCTCTCCAGATCACTGAGCCATCTTGAGGTATCATGTTACCAATTGACATGGATTTCAGACCAAACGAAATATAGGGTAAGATTTTCTTGCTCTTTGATACCTTTGGTTTACCTTGAATTCCCAGCATTTTGGGGATAGAAGGTCCGTAAATATCTGCATCCAAAAGCCCTATATTGTAGTTTTTTTTCGACAAAGAAGTAGCTAAATTGACTGAAATCGTGGATTTACCAACTCCCCCTTTTCCGGAGGCAACAACTACGATATTTTTAATCATTAGTGAACCTTACAAAAAAAAAAAAATTATTCAATTATCTTAAATAATACTTTGCATACTGAAAACAATTCTTATATAAGATAACGTATTTCAGGTATAATATGTCTTGGTCTTCAAATAACGATGATAATAGCCCTTGGGGCAAATCTTCTTCCAACAATAAAAGGAAACCATACAACGGTTCCGGTGGAGGGAATAACGACGATTTTTTCGATAACTTTCAGGAAAAACTGAAAGGTTTCTTTCCAAAGAAAAATAAACCAGCAAGCTTGTCCGCCATTATATTAATACTCCTAGGTATATGGGGTGCCAGTGGTTTTTACAGAGTTGGAACAGACGAGCAAGGCGTTGTTACTAGATTTGGAGAATATGTTAGAACAACTGAACCAGGATTGCATTATCATCTTCCTTTTCCAGTCGAAAAAGCTTTAAAACCTAAAGTTACCAGAGTTAATAGAATTGAAGTTGGCTTCAGAACATCACAATCACAGTTCAATCAAAATCCACAAGCTAGACAAGTCCCGGAAGAAGCCTTAATGCTTACAGGTGATGAAAATATTGTAGAGTTAAACTTTACAATATTCTGGATTATAAATGACGCAAAAGACTTCTTATTTAATGTTAGAAACCCTGAAATTACAATTAAAAGTATTGGTGAAAGTGTTATGAGAGAAAAGATAGGACAAACTCCAATAGGCCCTATACTTTCTGAAGGTAAATCCATAGTTGAAGAAGAAGTTAAAAACAAAGTTCAAAGCGTGCTCGATTATTACAAATCTGGTGTTTTAGTAACGCAAGTCCAACTTCAAAAAGCAGATCCACCTGAACTAGTCATCGATTCTTACAGAGACGTACAAAGAGCAAAAACAGATGAACAAAGGTTAAGAAACGAAGCAGAAGCTTACAGAAATGATATAATTCCAAAGGCACGCGGTGAAGCTGAAAGAAAAATTCAAGAGGCAGAAGCTTATAAACAGGAAGTTGTTGCAAAGGCACAGGGTGAAGCACAGAGGTTTATATCTGTTTATGATTCTTACAAAACCTCTAAGGATGTTACAAGGGAGCGAATATATCTTGAAACGTTAGAGAAGACACTAGGAAAGATCGATAAAATAATCGTTGATAAAAATGCAGGAAGCGGAATTGTTCCTTACTTACCATTGCCAGAACTTCAAAAAAAAAATAAAATAAATCAAACAATAACTAAAGATGAATAAAACTGTTCTTATTTTTTTTATAATAGCTTTATCTTTCCTTGGACTTAACTCGTTATTTACAATGGACGAAAGACAACAAGGTTTAGTTCTTCAATTTGGAGAACCAAAAAGAGTGATTCAGTCATCTGGTTTACACTTTAAACTTCCCCTTATTCAAAATGTTGTTAGGTATGACGTTAGGATCCTTGAATATGACCTTCCTATCGAAGAAGTCATTGCTGTAGATAAAAAAAGAATGCTTATTGACTCTTTCACTAGATTCAAAATAACGGACCCTCTTGAATTTTATAAAACTGTTGGAACGGAATCTAGCGTAAGAAATAGATTAAATTCAAACGTGATCTCTTCTCTGAGAAGAGTCGTAGGTAGAGTAACATTAGAGGAACTTTTATCGGAGGAAAGAAGCAATATTATGGAAAATATTAAAGTTGAAGTTAATAATGAAGCTTCTCGTTTTGGAATTGAAGTTGTAGATGTTAGAATCAGAAGGGCAGACCTTCCTGAAGCTAACAGCCAAGCTATCTATGAAAGGATGATTAGTGAAAGAGTAAGGGAAGCTAAAGAATTTAGAGCTAAAGGCTCTGAAATTGCTCAAAAGATCAGAGCAGAGGCTGATAAAGAAAGAACAGTTATTTTAGCTGAAGCCACGAAAAAAAGCGAAATATTAAGAGGTGAGGGTGAATCGGAGTCAGTAAATATTTACGCAGATGCTTTTCAACAAGATCCCGAATTCTATTCTTTTTATAGATCTATGCAAGCTTATGGAAACGTTCTTGGTGAAGACGGTACAACAATGATTTTATCTCCTGACAGTGAGTTTCTAGAATTTTTTAATAATTCTAAAGGTGGAAGATAGCTTTTTTATGTTAAAGAAATTTATTACTTTCTCTCTTTTTACATTCCTTATTCTTAGTTCTACAATAGCTAAAAGCCATCCTTTATCAGATGATTTTGCAGATTTAGTTGCGAAGCTTTCACCAACTGTTGTGAACGTCTTTACTGTCCAAAAACCTAAACCTACTAACAATCAACCCCCTCTAGATAATATACCTCCACAATTCAGAGATTTCTTTAAGAACTTTCCACCTGGCTTTCCTTTTGGACCTCAACAACAACCGTCACCTCAAGAAGAGGAAAGGCCCCAAGCTTTAGGATCAGGATTTGTTATTTCTGCGGATGGCTACATAGTCACTAATAACCATGTTATTGAGCAAGCTAATGAGATTAAAGTGAAATTTCAGGATGAAACCGAATTAGAAGCAAAGTTAATAGGAAAGGACAGGTTAACTGATCTTGCACTGCTGAAAGTTGAATCAAAAAAGTCGCTAGATTTTGTAAAGCTTGCGGATTCTGATAAGGCTAGAGTTGGACATTCGGTAATAGCGATCGGTAACCCCTTTGGCTTAGGAGGAACAGTAACTAGTGGTATAATCTCAGCCTTTAATAGAGATATTAATGCTGGCCCTTATGACAGTTTCATACAAACCGATGCTTCCATAAATAGAGGTAATTCTGGTGGTCCATTATTTAACCTCCAAGGAGAGGTTCTTGGAATTAACACTGCAATTTTTTCTCCAACAGGGGGAAGTGTAGGTATTGGTTTCTCAATTCCAGCTAATCTTGCAAAACCAATCATTGAACAATTAAAGAAATTTGGGAAAACTCAAAGAGGGTGGTTAGGTGTGAGGATCCAAGAAATTACACCTGATATTGCAAAAAGCCTAGGCTTAAAAAATGAGGATGGTGTTCTAATTTCGATGGTTAACCCTGGGGAGCCAGCTGAGAAGGGTGGTCTAAAGGCTGGAGACGTTATTCTCGAGTTTAACGGAAAGAAAATTAAAGATGTTAAGTCTCTTCAGAGAACAGTTGCAGATTCTGCGGTAGAAAGTAAAGCTAAAGTAAAGGTTTGGAGAAATAAAAAAATCAAGAGCTTTACGGTGAAACTTGGAGAGTTGGAAAAATTTAGTGAAGCTGAACCGGATCCCAAAACTAATGAAGATGACGTAAAAACTAATGAAGTTGAATTGGATGATATAGGGCTAAGATTCGTTGGACTTACAAAAGATACCAGATCTCAGTATAATCTTCCAAAGAATTTAAAAGGGGTAGTGATTACAGCTGTAAAAAGAGATTCATTTGCTTCAAACGCTGGTTTAACCGTTGGCAGCGTGATATCACAAATTTCTCAAATAAATGTTAAAAGTGCTGATGACGCAAAAAAAATATTTGATGATGCTGCAAAGAAAGGAACAGAATCTGTTCTGCTTCAAGTGTATCAAAATGACTTTTCTAGGTTTTTAATTCTTAAAATCAAATAGAGTTTTGTTTCCTCTCGCAATATTAATAGGTGGTCCAACAGC
>CACIYM010000012.1 GCA_902590895.1 uncultured Alphaproteobacteria bacterium | reverse complement strand
TTTAAATTGCATTATGAGATTGAGCAAAAAATATGCCATGTTTTGGAATGAAAATTGTATTAATAACTCAAAGATTAAAGATGGATATTATTTTAGAAAAAATAAATAAGGTCAAAATTAGCAAAAAGTTGTTGCATCAGTATAGCAAATCAAAATGTAACAAAATCGTTAGTATAGTTTATTTTGGAAGAAGCGGTTCTCAGTTTCTTTATGGTTTACTAGAAAGTCATCCTAATTTTCTATCGATTAAATCGGAGTTCAGGGCATATTGGTCAAACAAATATAACAGTCCTGCTGGTGCAAATATTAAAGATCAACTCTTCAACTTTCTGGAACTTTATGCAACTTTAAATAAAAAAGGGGAACATCAAATGGTCAGGGTCAATGGAACAAACCTTGATATACATATTCCAAAAGATTTTATATTTTCAGAAAGAGATAATAAAATCAAAAACGAAAGAAAATTTCCTAATATTTATAAATTTATAAGATATTTTTTAGAACTTTCTTCGATTAGGTATAAAAGCAAAAAAAAATTAAATAATAAAGAATTCTTTGATACTATTTTCTTGTCTTATTCAATGTGTATATGTAAACCTGCACAAAAAGAATTTATAATATTATATAACCATCACGTCCCAGATAAGTATGAAATAAACACAATAGAAAAAAACTATTTAAAAACGACTATTATTCATACAATTAGGCATCCTATTCAAACTTTTGTCAGTCATATAAAGAGATACTTAGAACCTAAAGGCAGATTTAATGGAATACAAGATAAGAATATTGTCTCACACTGTTTGAGTGGTTTATTCAAAGATGATCAACAACTTAAATCAAGAGATAATAGCGTTGAATATGCTATAAAACTTGAAGACCTTCATAAAAATTTGAAGCTTGAATTAAACAAAATATTTAAAAATTTAAACATTAAATTTGATAGTTCCTGTCTAAAAGAGACTTTTGATGGCTCATTTACACCGGGTATAACCGGATTTGATGGTAAGCACATAAAAAATACCAGAAAACAAAAAGATCTTTACAATTTTACACGTTATTTATCAAATAAGGATGTTATGCAATTTCAAAAAATTTTCAGGGAGAATTATCATAAATGGAATTATAAATTTTTAGAGGAAACTGAAGAAAAGGACAATCGATCAAAAAAAATTTTTGATTTTGTTAGCGATATTGAAGAAAAACATAATTTTGAGATTGATGATCAGCAAATTTTAGATTTAATTTTTAAAAAGGCATCGACTAAAAATAATATTTTTGAACTTTTAAAATAAAGTCTTTAATTAAAACAAAATTAATATCAATTTCCTATTTTTTGATTAGGTTATATGGATTAAATATACTTAAAATTGTTTTAATATAAGTTTTAATTTATCTGAATTAAAATTATTCCCATAACATACGAATGGATCATTTATAAAAGTTTTTTTATTTATTATGAGTTCCTTAAGGTTTAATTTACGTATTTTACCTCCAGCAGTTTTAAGAATTGCAATTCCTGCTGCAATATCCCATCCCATTGTTTTACCATTTCTGATATAGAAATCAGCTTTTCCTTCAGCTATTAGACAGAATTTTAAAGATGAGCCAGCCTTTAATATTGAAATATCTTTATTATTTTGTATGAATTTTTTTGTTTCTAGATCTAAATGCGACCTGCTTACAGTAATTTTAATATTTTCATTGTTACTTAATGATGAAATTTTTTTTAAAGTTTTTTTATATTTATAAGAATAGACTCCGTCAGTAAAGTACTGTGTTGATCTTACGGGAATTTGAATAACTCCTAACTTTGGCTGATTGTTAATTATTAATCCAATATTTACGGTAAATTCACCATTCCTTGCGATAAATTCTTTTGTACCATCAAGCGGATCAACTAAAAAAAAAGTTTCTGATGATAGATTTCTAACATTATTTTCTTCGGAAATTATAGGAATTTTTTTAAACTCTTTACTTAATTTTTCACAAATAATTTTATTTGACTCTGTATCTGCTAGGGTCAATGGTGAACTGTCACTTTTATAGTTAATTTTGAAATCTGAGTTATATATTTCTAAAATTTTTTGTGAAGCTTCTTCACTTATTTCTCTTAATTTTTTTGTGATATCACTGTAATCATTTTTATTTAGCATAAATTATTTTATAATGATGTATTGAGTAAATCTCCAATTTTATATTTGATTTTTTTGAAGATTTTTTTTTATTAGAATTAAATTTTTGATTATCTTGAAACCATTATAGATACTCACAGCCTTACTTGTTCCAATTTCTCTTTCATTTATTTCGACTTTAATGAATTCGTAAGTGTGGCCTTGTTTTACAAGTTTTATCAATATTTCAGCTTGATAGTCAAATCCATTTGAATTGATTTTAAGTTTTTTAAGTAACTCACGTTTATGCAAAACTGTACCATTGTAATATTTTATATTCATGTCAAAAATAAAATTAACTACTGATGTAAAAACATTTGATAGACAATATCTAAAAAAACTTCTTTTACCTTTTTTTAATGTAAATGGAATAATAATGTCTTTTTTACCCATAACTTCTAAAATTGGCTGTATACTTGAAGCTGGGTGAGAGTTATCACCAGGAATCATTATGACGTATTTACTATTAGATTTGTCTAAGCCATACTTATAAGCTCCCCCTATACCTAAATTTCTTTTAAGTTTAAATTTTTTTAAAAAATTTGTTTTTTTAACTTTTAAATATGTATTGTCGACACTTCCATCATCTATAACTATTATTTCATAGTATTTTACATTGAGTTTTTTTATTACTTTATTAATCTCATCAAGTGTATTATTAATATTATTTTCCTCGTTATAACAAGGTACTATAAAGCTAATCTCATTATTTAGTTTAATCATATATGTAATTCTCTTGGCATTTCATTCATCTACAAAATACTATTTTTAGCGGTTTTATTGTATAATTAACTTATTCATTTTATTTTATAAATTCACATTTATTAATGTTCTTCCTTTAACTTCACCTTTTAATATTTTTTCAGATAGGTTTTTTAGATCTCTAAGACTTTTTTCGTTTTTTATAACATCAAGTATTTTAAAATCTAAAGTTTTTTCAATAAGGTGCCATGCCTTTTCTCTTTTTTCCTTGTTAGCATAAACACAATCAACACCGGACAATGTTATATTTCTAAGTATAAAGGGATATACAGTTGTAAATAAATCTGGGCTTCTGGCTAAACCAGTTGATGCTACTATACCGTCATATTTTGTTTCACTTATTATGTTTGATAGAATATCTCCTCCTACTGTATCAATTGATCCTACCCATTTCTGGCTATTTAAGGGTTTTTTATTAATTATATAATCTTTTCTATTTAAAACACTTTTAGCACCTAACTTTTTTAAATAGCTCTCATTCTTGTTACTCAAAGCTACAACTTTATAACCAAGTCTATACAGAAGATTCACGGCTATGCTCCCTACCCCACCAGAGGCCCCAGTTACAAGTATCTCACCGTCATTTGGCTTAATTTTATCTTGAATCACCATTACACATAATGCAGCAGTATAGCCAGCTGAGCCAATTATCATGGAGTCTTTCTCAGAAATTTTTTTGGGCAGATTTATTAACCATTCTGAATTAACTCTTGCTATTTGAGAAAACCCGCCAGTATGTTTCTCTCCAACGCCCCAGCCGTTAAGAATAACTTTGTCCCCAGATTTAAATAAGTTATTTTGCGATTCAATAACGGTTCCACAGAAATCAACACCTGGAATCATTGGAAATTTTTTTAAAATAGGAGTTTTTCCGGTTATAGCCAAGCCATCTTTATAGTTAAAACTACTGTATGAAACTTTTATCAAAACATCACCTTCATCAAGTGTGTCTAAATCTACATCCATTACCCCTTTTTTTTCGTTACTTTCAACCAAAAAGGCTTTAAATTTTCCCTTATTGTACATTTGTGAAGACAAAAACTATTTCCAAAGTTTGTAAAGAATTACCACTAGTAACCACATTCCTATGACAACTATTATTTCTGTTACACTAAACCAACTCATAAATATTTACTATGAATGAAATTATCATAAATATTATACAAATAATTTAACTTTAAAACTTTTTTCAAATATTTAAACTTTGTCTTGTAGTGTTATTATAAATTTTTATAACCATTCAATCCTATTGAATATAAATGTTTTTTGATTATTATATTCATCAGTTATTAAGAAATAATTAACTAAGCAATGGAGAGATGGCAGAGTGGTCGAATGCACCGGTCTTGAAAACCGGCAAGGATGCAAGTCCTTCCAGGGTTCGAATCCCTGTCTCTCCGCCACTAACCCTAACCCTAAGATTTCTGTACTCCTACGGGCTTTAAATTGGTTTTTTATACCTAAGCTTTATACCTAAAATAGATACCCCCCCCAAGAATATATTGACCCGGGGGAGGAAATGCTCCTGCTAATTAGATTAAAAAAGTGGGAAGTAATACTCTCCACTTTTTCCATAAAGAAAGTATAAATCTTTGCCTTTTTTAGGAAGGATTACTTTAGGGTTAGAAATTACAAATCTATCAGTGTAAATTGGATCATCTTTTTTTGCATAGCCTTTATAAATTACCTTTGCCATCATTTACCTCCTTTCTTAATTAAATTTCTTCCAAGTACTATGGAAATTTTTCCCATCTTAAGTGGTCTCAGAGGCATCCCTTCGTAGTAAATAGTCTTTTTTGTTATTTTCACCATTACTTATCCCCTTTCTTAATTAAATTTCTACCAAATATAATTGTGTGTCCTGTAGGTATCATTTTGATATCTTGTGAGGATTTTCTGACTAAAACGTTGTATATAATTTTGCCCATTACGGTTCTCCTTTGTTAATTGTTATTAACCAAGAAAATTTGAATGTACGGAAACTTTTACTGTTTGAGACAGAACGATTAGGTCGTTACTATTCCAGAACGGTAGGTCGTTACTATACCCCAAAATTTAATTGGAATGTTAAAATTATACAATCAATGTGAATTGACAATGAATATTTCTTACAATTAGGTAAATTTAATAATATATAATTTACTTACTCTTATATTCCTTTAGATTAATTTTAACATGTTCAGACATATATGTGTTTGATTTTTCATTATTTTGATATTCCATCCATTTTTTAAAAGTATTCGTACAGTGAATATGTATGGTATTTTTTTCTAAGGCCTTGGCTAGTTCTTTAGAGCTTCTAGTTTTCAGTCTCCCTCTATTTTTAACATTTATTCCTAATGATTCAGACATATTTCTAAGGAGATTTACTTTAACTCCAAAGTTAACATTTTGAGTTTTATATTCTTTAGTTGATTCTAAAGCTCCAGTAGCTATTCCAATTACTTCACCCTTTGTATTAATAATTGGACCTCCACTATTTCCTTTTTGAATCGGTGCGTCAATTTGTAACATTGAGTAATTGTTATTAATTCCTGAGAGTGAGCTCACTATTCCTCTTGTAATTTTAATACTATCATTTTGTAAAACTCCACTAAGAGGAAATCCTCCCACCAATACATCTTCGCCAAGTTCCGGTTTGTTACTAAGCTTAAAAAAAGAAGCAATTTCTTTTTCTACTTTTCCTATTGCTATATCATTAGTTTTATCAAATGAAATAATTTTTGATTCTAATAGTTCATTATTTAATTTGATTTGTGTTGTATTGCAGCCTTCAATTACATGATGATTCGTTGCGAAATAACCTTGTTTGTCAAACCAAAAACCTGATCCCATTCCTAATGTGATTCTTTTAGATTCAAGGTCTATAATTGCCTGTTGTTTTTTTCTTTCTTCCTCTTTTCTTTTTTTCCCTTCAGCTTGCTTTTGTTGTTGATCTAATTTTATTGATTTTACAAAATTATTATACTCCCATATTCCTTCATCTTTTGTTCCATTAGCATATGTGTAAGTCCCTTGACCATGATAATTACCATCTTTAAATTCACCTTCATATTTATCTCCATTTGACCATATAGCAGTTCCTCTTCCATGTCTCTTACCATCTTTAAATTCGCCTACGTATTTATCTCCTTTAGGAGATATATAAGTGCCTTTTCCATGCTTCTTACCATCCTTAAATTTACCCACGTATTTTCCTCCTTTAGGAGATATATAAGTCCCTTGACCATGATAATTATCATCTTTAAATTCACCTGTGTATTTCAATCCATTGACAAATGAATTAGTCCCTTTTCCATGCCTTTTACCATCTTTAAATTCACCTTCATATTTATCTCCATTTGACCATATAGCAGTTCCTCTTCCATGACTCTTACCATCTTTATATTCGCCTACGTATTTATGTCCTTGATTAGTTATATAAGTCCCTTTTCCATGCTTTTTACCATCTTTAAATTCACCTTCATATTTATCTCCATTGGTATATTTTATAGTTCCAAAACAATTATCACGATTAGCTCCTTTACAAGAAGGCAAATTTGTCACATGCTTACTGTGTCTCTTGCTTTGTTGTTGATCTAATTTTATTTGTTTTACAAAGGTACCATTTTCCCATATTCCTTCATCTTTTTTCCCATTAACATATTCAAAAATTCCTTGTCCGTGAAAATTAGTATCTTTAAATTCACCTGTGTATTTATGGCCAAGAGTTGATGTAAAAGTTCCTTGTCCATTAATATCGTCGTCTTTAAATTGACCTATGTATTCATCGCCATCAGCAGATGTAAAAGTTCCTTGTCCATGCTTTTTACCGTCTTTCCATCCACCTATATATTTATCGCCTTCAGCAGATGTAAAAACTCCATGCCCATGAGGCTTGCCATATCTATGTTCACCTATATATTTATCGCCGTTACCAGATATCATAGTTCCTTGTCCATTGAATTTGTTGTCTTTAAATTCACCTACATATTTATCGCCCTTAGTATTTGTGTAAGTTCCTTGTCCATGCATCTTATTATCTTTCCATTCACCTATCCATTTATCTCCCCTAGCATTTGTATGAGTTCCCAAACAATTATTCCAATAATCTCCTTTACAATTAGGCAAAGCATAGCTGTGATTTACATTAAAAGTAAGTAAGATAAAAAACGTTACTTGAAAAAATATTGACATCTATTCATAATACTTAATTAATCTAGGGATTGTCTATATAAATCCTGGCCTTTTCCCTGTCTCTCCGCCACTATCTGAAAGCCCCTGATTCCCTACTCTTTAAAGCCTTGATTTTATAATTTTACCCCCCAAGATTACCCCCAAAGAAATTTATTGTTGAAATGTTATATTATAACACTTAATATGTGTCTTTTGATTTTAACTTAATTAAATTTTGTGGAGAATTTATTATGAAAGTTTTAGATAAAAAACTTCCAGTCACAGTATTGTCGGGTTTCCTTGGTGCAGGTAAAACAACTCTTTTAAATCACATCCTTAATAATCGACAAGGTCTCAAGGTTGCAGTTATCGTAAACGATATGAGTGAAGTAAATATTGATGCTAATCTAGTAGAACGTGGAGGTGGTAACTTATCTCAAACTGAAGAGAAACTTGTAGAAATGAGTAATGGATGTATTTGTTGTACTTTACGTGAAGATCTTTTGGTACAAGTTAGAGAATTAGCAACTGAAGGTAAATTTGATTACCTACTTATAGAAAGTACTGGTATCTCCGAACCTTTACCAGTGGCAACTACCTTTGACTTTCGTGATGAGGATGGAGTAAGTTTATCCGATGTAGCAAAACTTGACACAATGGTAACTGTTGTAGATGCTGCAAATCTTATCAAAAATTATAGCTCCACTGATTTTTTAAAAGATAAAGGAGAAAGTTTAGAAGATGATGAACGAACACTTGTTGATCTTCTTGTCGAACAAATTGAGTTTGCTAATGTAATTCTATTGAATAAGATTGACTTAATATCCTCTGAGGAATTAAAAACTGTTAAAGCAATTATAAGTGGGCTTAATACTGAGGCAAAAGTCTTTGAATGCTCACACTCCACTGTCAATCTAAAAGAAGTTATTGGTACCGGTTTGTTTGATCTTAAACAAGCTCATACACATCCTTTGTGGGCAAAAGAACTCTATAACTTTAAAGATCATGTTCCAGAAACAGAAGAGTATGGGATTACAAGTTTTGTATATTTAGCCCGTGAACCATTTGATCCATCAAAAATCCATAATTTTTTTAATCAAGAATGGCCAGGTGTGATTAGATCTAAAGGTTTTTTTTGGATTTCAAGTCGACCTGAATTTATTGGTGAAGTTTCTCAGGCAGGTGCATTTGTTCGTCATCAGGGAATTGGTAGGTGGTGGACGACTGTACCTAAAGATCGTTGGCCAGAGGGACCTGATTTTGATGCGTTAATGGATAAATATTGGAATAAAGATTTTGGTGACCGTCGACAAGAAATTGTTTTTATAGGTTTAAAATCTGAGATGGATGAAAAGAATATTCGTGAGAGACTGGATGCTTGTTTGATAAAGAACTATCTTGAAGATCCCAATTCATATCATAAAGCCCTTGATCCCTTCCCCGTATGGTTTCAGAAAGTAGCTTAAATTAGCATAAAACCCTGGCCTTTTCCCTGTCTCTCCGCCACTATCTGAAAGCCCCGGATTCCCTAATTCTTAGAGCCTTAATTCTGAAATTTTACCCCTAACTTTTACCCCTAAAAAATATTGACCCGGGGAGGAAATAAACCACGGTTTTTTTTAGTGCAACAACTTATATTTTTATAAGCTTGACATTATGATGTAAATAAGGTAGGGGTGAATTATAATGAAAAAGTTTCTTTCTACTTTAATATTTTTGTCACCAATCGCATTATATTCGGAGGATCACTCACTAATAATTGATAACTTTTATGTTAAACCTTTAGGAGGTACTGAATTTAACACAGGTGGAAGTATTTCTCAACAGGCAACATTAGCTGTAGGAGGAAATATTACGCAAGGTGGTAGAGCAATTGCTAACGCTGCCGTTACCATAACTTCACAAGAAATAGATTATGATGATGCTTTTGATACCATGACATCGTTTGGAGGTGAAATTGGTTATAACTTTTCTAACGATTATTTTGGTTTTTTAAGAATTATGCATAACTCTGCAGATGCTCAAGATTTTGATGCTATCACAGCTGCAGCAAACTTTACCTTTGGAGGTCAAAATACTACTACTGTAAGAGGTAAGTTTTCTGATTACAGTGAGACAAGTTTTATTTTTGGTGCTGGTAAATCATTTGATTTATCTAATGGTTTTCGTCCGTATTTAAGCGCTGGATTTGGATTTGCCACCATTGACGGACTTGATCTTACTTTGACCGCAGCAGGCTTATCAACATCAGCAATAGCTTATTCAAAAGATTCGACCGTATTCGCAACAGATCTTAAAACTGGTGTTGAATATTTAACAAACGTCTCCGAAAATAACCAGTTATCTTTAGGTATTGATTTAGGATACAGATATAAAGGTGGCTTAGAATCTGACGAAACCTCAATCAACACCATTAGTGCTTCAACCTTGGGGTCAGCTAATGATAATATTGATGGTCAACATAATTTTTCAATTTCTGGTTCTTTAAAACTATCTTTTTAATATCGGCAACATAATTAAAACCTGGCTTTTTCACTCTCTCCGCTACTAACACTTACCCTATGATTTCTGAGCTCCTACAAGCTGCAAGTCAGCTTTTTATACCTAAACTATATATCTAAAATAAATTGATTGGTGATTCTTGAAGTCTTGAGGTTGCGTTTCAACATAGCTGCAAATAGTTTAAGAGAATTAATTATTTTTTTGATGCCTGAATTGCTTGTTCAACATCATTAATAATATCATCAATATGCTCTATACCAACAGAGATTCTAATCAAGTCTTCGCTAACTCCTGCTGAAGCCTTTTGCTCTGGAGTTAATTGTCTGTGTAATGTTGATGCAGGATGACATGCAAGAGATTTAGCATCACCCATACTTAATACCCTTAAAATCATTTGAAGTGCATCAATAAACTTCGCACCTGAATCTTTTCCACCTTTAATACCAAAACTGATAATACCAGATGCTTGACCATTGGTAATTTTTTTACAAACATCATGATATTTGTCGTTAGGTAGAGCTGCATAATTAACCCATTTCACACTTTCGTGACCGTCTAGATATCTCGCAAGTGCAAGAGCATTTTTGCAATGTCTTTCCATTCTCACACCCAACGATTCAAGTCCAAGCATTATTATGTATGCATTGTTTGGGGATAGACAAGCTCCTGTTTCGCGTAATGGAACAACTCTACAACAACCAATAAAAGCAGCTGGTCCAAACTTTTCAGTATATCTAATTCCATGATAAGATGGATCCGGCTCATTAAGCATGGGAAATTTTTTTGGTTCCTTGGCCCAATCAAATTTTCCTGAATCAACTATGATTCCTCCAATAGTAGCACCATGACCATCAATATATTTTGTTAAAGAGTGAATGACAATATCTGCTCCAAAATCAATAGGTCTACATAAGTATGGCGTTGCTACTGTATTATCTACAATTAATGGTATCCCATGTTTGTGAGCAATATTTGCAAATTTTTTAATATCAATAATGTTACCATAAGGATTACCTATTGATTCGCAATATAAAGCTTTAGTTTTTTCATCTATTGCCTCATCAATTCCTTTATAATCGTCTCCGTCAAACATTTTAACTTTAACACCTTGCTTTGGTAAACTGTGAGTGAAACAGTTATAAGTTCCTCCGTATAATTGATTTGTACTTATAATATTATCCCCTGCTCTTGTAATGGTTTGAATGGCATATGCGATTGCGGCCATTCCAGAAGCCAAAGATAAAGCTGCAATTCCACCTTCCATTTCCGCAATTCTTTTTTCAAGAACTGCATTGGTTGGGTTGCCTATTCTTGAATAAATATTTCCCTCAACTTTGAGGTCAAATAAATCTGCTCCATGCTGTGTATTATCAATGGTAAATCCCGAGGTTTGATAAATGGGAGTTGTTGCTGACTTTTGGTCATTTTTTTCTGATTCATAACCATGATGGAGTGCAATAGATTCTAGTTTCATTTTAATAATCCTCTAATCATTTTGAAAAGTCTAATGCTCCATCGTTTATTTTGGTAAATTTAAAACTTAAATATTCTATAATGTAATTTTGATAAAACTTGTAGGTTCTGTTAGGAAATTGGTCCATTGCTCGCAAAATATAATTTGCTTGAATTGATGGCTCTGTTTTTTCTCCAATATATTTTGGAGTACAACTTAGTAATTTATTTTTTTTTATATATTTTATAGTTTTACAAATACGTTGGCTTACTATTTCGCACCTTGCTGTCCAACTAAAATTAATATATCCAGCATGTGCAAAGAGATTTGGTATTCCACTAAACATCATTCCTCTATACCAACTTGTATCGTTAATGTTAATTCGTTTATTTTCAACGAAGATATCAATGCCCCCTAATAATTGAGAATTACCACCAGTGGCCATAATTGTTATATCACTTTTGATAACTCTTCCGTTTTTTAACCTTACACCAGTTCTCTCCCAATTACTAATTCCTTGTCGAACTACAGTTACTTTTTCTGACTTTACAGCTGAAAAATAATCGTTATCCAAGCTACTTGCGGGACGCTGATCCCAATAATCATATGAAGGTGTAGTAGTCTCGTTGTAATAGGCGTTACCGGATATCATTTTTTTTCTTTTAAAATTTTTAAAAATCCTACTTGAAAAGTAATTCCATAAAACCTGAAATGTTTTATAAAGTCGTGTTGATTTTTCTTTACTATCAATATTTATTATCCATGCAGGACTTCGCTGAATTAACGTTACTTTTTTTGCTTCTTTGATAATCGAGGGTGCCATTGTTATAGCAGTACATCCACTGCCAACAATGGTTATATTTTTGTTTTTAAATTCTATGTTTCCCCAAGCTTGAGTGTGTACAATTTTTCCTTTATATATTTTTTCATTTTTAAACTTTGGAAGATGTGGGTTCTTACGATCTCTTGAACCCGTGCAACAAACAACGTATTGACTAGTAAATTTACTGTGATCAGTTTTAATGATCCATTTATTATCCTTCCAAATTAATGATTTGACTTCGGTATTAAATAAAACGTTTTTTTTGATATTAAATTTATCAGTTACCTCATTTAAATAATTTCTAATTTCCTCCCCGTTCCCTATTATAGATCCTTTCCATGGGTAATAGCTGAATCCATAGGTATACATGTCGTTATCTGCACGAACACCAGGAAATCTCATTTGATCCCAAGTTCCACCTACACTACTTCTTGACTCTAATATTTTAAATTTAATATTTGGAAAGTTTCTTTGCAGATAGTAAGCGGATGCAATTCCAGCAATTCCAGCACCAATGATGACTATATCTATTTTTTCCATTTATAAAAAAACATTCTCATATAGTTAAGTGATTTAATACGTGAATAAGAAATAAATTTAGATTCATTATCAATTATAAAAATATTGATTATAATATATGAAAATATCTTGTTATTTCAATTAAAATTGAAATTTCTAGATTTAAGTTATTTTAAACTTTTTTCTGTATTTCCTGACTCTCCGCCACCTCCTTGACTGCAAAAGAGTTCCCCTGTAGTCAGAAATTCAATATTTATATTTTAAACAGTAAATCCCAACCAATAATAAGCACCATTAAGTTTAAAAATGCTATTATGGCGGGAGCGATGTATCCTTCAGCAGATGTTTTTACACCGTCAACAGAACCCCAATAACTGTGGATAGTTTGAAAGCAAACGATTGCCCCGATACATGCTTGCACAAAACCATAGACAAACAGTAACCAAGCACCTTCGATAGAAGTGATTAAAGCAATAGCTAGGGTGGCTGCAAAGCCGCCAGCAAAAGTCCCAACAAGTCTTGTCATAATTGCGCTGCCTTCACCAAAGCCATATTTCTCAATGTACTTGCGTGTTTGGAAAATACATTGATAAGCATAAATCAAATTTCCAAATATTATCAACGTTATGAGTAAAAAAATTAGCATTTCAGTAAACCTCTTTAACCCTATCAATTATTATTTATTCATAATAAATAATTAACCTAGGGGTTGTCTAGTTAAAACCCTGGGTTTTCACCTGTCTCTCTGCCACTATCTTAGTTTAGATAAAATTGTCCATATCATACGTAAAGATATCAAATTTTTAAATACACCTACAACATAAGTAAAAGCTGCTGCTCTGAGAACAGAACGACAGGAATTGTGATATACTTCAGGTATTTTCTTTTTAATTATTGGGAAGGCTCTATTAAAACTAGCATCTAATTCTACTTCAAGTGTAATCAGGTGAATAATTACTCCAATAAATGTACTTAGCAGTATTATCGAAGCACAGAATTTAATAAGCGATAAAGATCCAGTAGCAAAAATTAAAGGAAATCCAATGTAAATTATTGCCAAACTTATTTTGTTTATCCATTGAGTGTTTTTCACAAGTTTAGTTCTCGTGATTAAAGGCGAATAATTTTGAGCATGTTGAATTGCATGACCTATCTCGTGACACATAATACTAATTGAAGTTAAGCTTTTTCTTTTAAGCCGATCTTCATGCACCTTAACTTTTTTTTCAAGTAAATCGTAGTGATCACCAATTAAAGTTTTTTCTATACTAACGTTTTTTAATTTCAATTCTTCAAGAATGTCTTCACCAAATTCATATGCATCAAAGGGCATATTTGGTAAAATTGTATCATTTTTCTTAAATACGTAGTTAACCCATAAAACAGGAATAAAACTTATCAACAAAAATATAACCAAAATAGTCATGTGCATTATCTAATAAATAATTTTTTTTTTGCTATTATTTTTATAATTTTAAATCTTAAGTCGTTCTTTTTCCTGTTTTCCTCCATTTACTCTAACTATATGATCTAAATGCTTCTGCAAGCTTTAAAAAGGCTTTTCATAATAAACATTTTAATTAAAAATACTTAGACTATTATGTTTAAAGCTAATAAACGAAACCTACCACCTTTGTGTCTGTTATCTTTCTTATTTATCATTTCTAAAATATTAAGACCTTGATGAAGTATCTCTATTCCAATTGCATAATCATGTTTAATTTTTAAAGCATGTGATAATATACACCTTATAGTACCTGCGTGCGAAATAATTACTATACTTTTACCCTCCAAAACGTTTAAATTTTCAAGCCATACCCCAACTCTCTTAGATTGCTCTTTAAAGCTTTCTCCATTAGGAGGTGAATATTCAGGTGAAATAAATGAAAAATTGTGTTTTGTTTTGCATTTTTTTAAAACCTCCCAAACTTCAGAAATTTTTTTTCCTGACCAATCACCAAAATTTTGTTCTATTAATTTATTTTCAATTATTATTTTTGAATTAGTAACAAATTTTGACAAAGCTTCTGCGGTTTGAATTGCTCTTTTTAAAGGACTTACATACCATACACAATTATTTGGAATAGATGCTGCCAACATTTTAATCTGATTTTTTTTTATTATTGCATCAGGATTATGTTTTGGAAAACAACCCTTGATCTGCTTTACAGGTGCATGTCGGATTAAATATAATTTTACTGGCTTAATCAATTTACAATAACCGTGACGATAACAATCCCTAGAAGAAATACTAACTCAGTTAAAAATGCAATTGCCCCCAAAATATCTCCCGTTATTCCTCCTAGTGCTTTTTTAGACTTTAATCCTATTATTGAAATTATAAATGTTATCAGTATCCCACCAAGCAATATTCCATGAAAAGGAAAAATTACTAATGTGGGCAAAACCCAAATCAAATTAGCTATAAACAAATTTTTATTTGAAATTACTCCAACAATACTTCCCACTTTAGCAAACCTTGAATTATTAAAAAAATTTCTAGAATATAAGATTGCTAATTTACCAGAGGCAAAACCAACTGATAGAATAGATACTAACGAGTATCCGCATTCAACCAAAGTTAATAAAAGTCCCAGTCTGGTAAGTAAACCTAGAATTAATGCCAAAACTCCATATGTTCCTAAGCGACTATCATGAATAATTTTATTAATTCTTTGTGGAGATCCTCCTGCTCCCAAACCATCCGCTGTGTCAGCTAATCCATCCTCATGAAATGCTCCAGTCAAAAGGATGCTCATAGTAATTGCAATTATACAAGATAAAAAAATTGGTAATCCTAAGAAAATAAACAAATCACCTAGCATTCCTGATAGTAGCCCAATAAGAAATCCTACAAGAGGAAATGCCCAAGCAGCATTTGTTAAGTCTGGTGCTTTATTTGAAAAAAAAGACCATTTAATGGGTATTCGTGTAAAAAACATTACTGTTGCAAAAAAATCCATTACATATTTATTTTTTATAACAACTCTCATAACTAACTTTTTTTACTAACACCAGCCTCAGAAAATGTTGCCATTTTATTGTGCGTAACTACGGCAGCTTTAATTATCAATGAAGCAACGCCACCACCACTTGCTTCTCCAAGTCTCATATTTAGATCTAGTATAGGTTCCTTTTTTAATTTCATAATAATTCCTTTATGACCTGGTTCAGATGACAAATGAGAAATTAGGCAATGTTCCAAAATATTCTTGTTAAAAATGGTTAGTGTTGCAGCAGAGGCTGTTGAAACAAAACCATCTAATAAAATCGGAATTCCTCTCACTCTTGCAGCAATTACCGATCCTACAATTGCTGCCATCTCTCTTCCACCAAAACATGACAAAATTTCAATTACGCTATCAAATTTTTTCCCGTGAAGTTTTAATCCTTTCTGAATAACGGAAATTTTGTTTTTAAGATTTTTTTTTGATATACCAGTTCCCAAACCTGTCCATTTTTTTACAGAAGTTTTAAAAAGAGCACAAGCTATTGCTGTTGCTGATGTAGTATTGGAGATACCCATCTCACCAAGTAATAATAAATCGCATTTTTTTGGAACTGAATTATATCCCAATTTCATAGCAGATAATGTTTCATTAGGATTCATCGCTTTTTCTTCTGAAAAATCTTTCGTGGGATTTTCAAGACTTATTGGAATAACTGATAGTTTAATATTTGATAAATTACACAATTGATTAATAGCAGCTCCACCATTCTTAAAATTTTTCACCATTTGTTCGGTTACTTGAGATGGATAAGCTGATACATTTCTCTCTGCTACTCCATGATTTCCAGCAAAAACTAAGCATTGAAAATTTTTTATTGTTGGTTTTTCTTTCTTTTGCCAACCTGCCATCCATATTGCATATTTCTCTAATTTACCCAAACTTCCTATTGGTTTAGTTAAGTTATTTTGACGGTTTTTAGCTAAATTAGCATAATACATGTCAAATTGTTTGTATTGAACCTCACCATTCAGAAATTTTCTAATGATATTTTTATCGATCATAGTGAGAGTGTAATGATTATAATTTGTTTTTCAATTTATAAGCTTTCATAATAAATTATTAATTGTTTATAATAACAATATCTGAATGCTGAAAATTATATGAATTTAGAAAATCTAGATTGGTTTATTATATTTGGCTACTTAGCTTGTTTAATTTTATTATCTGCTTATTTATCAAAAGATCAAAAAGATTTAAAAGATTATTTTATTGCATCAAGAAAACAAAACTCTAAAAACTTGGCCATTTCTATTTTAGCTACCCAATGTTCGACTAACAGTATTTTGGGTGCACCTGCTTTTGTAGCTTTTTCGGTGGGTGGTGGTTTGGGCTGGTTGAAATATGAATTAGCGGTACCGTTATCAATGATTGTTATCATGATTTTTATTTATCCAATTTTCTATAAACTAAAAGTAATTTCAATATACGAGTATCTAGAAAAAAGGTTTGATCTTAAAACAAGATTATTAATGAGTTCACTATTTCTTTTTGTAAGAGTTTTTGCGACTGGAGTGATTGTTTACAGTGTATCAATAGTAATTGAACTGATAACAGGTTTAAGTTTTGTTTATTCTGTTCTCATACTGGGCCTTATAACAATCATCTACGATATTTTAGGTGGAATTAAAGCAATAATTTACAGCGATATAATTCAAATGATAATTTTGACTTCTGTATTAATTTTTATTCTTTTTTATTTAATAAGTATATTTGATGGCTTACGATCAATGTTTGATTATTTTCCAGAACAAAGAAATATAAATTTAAACTTCTCTGATCATGGACTAGGTGATGGAAAGGAATTTGCTTTTTGGCCAATGTTAATTGGAGGTTTTTTTTTGTATTTGTCTTATTATGGTTGTGATCAAAGTCAAATGCAAAAGGGATTATGCGCCAAAAATCAAGACGAGGGACAAAAAGTTTTTTTTTTAAACGGTATTTTTAGATTTCCTCTTGTATTGTTATACTGCTTAATTGGTGTAGGAATAGGCTCTTATTCTCAAATTAACACAGATTTTATTTCAAGCCTTCCAAAACAAGATGGAATACCTAACTTTAATTTAGCTGTTCCTATTTTTCTTATAGAAAATTTACCAATTGGTATAGTGGGACTAACTCTAGTAGCTTTATTTTCTGCTGCTATGTCATCATTAGATTCAGTATTAAATAGCTTGTCTGCTGTTACTATGGAGGATTTTATAAAAAGAAATAGAAATCTTAGAAATCTCTCTGTAAAAAATAACCTTTTCATTTCTAGATTAATAACGCTATTTTGGGGTTCATTAGCAATTATTCTTGCTTTTTACGTTGAAGACATTTCCAGTAATGTTCTGATTGCAATAAATAAAATAGGCTCTTTAATAAATGGACCAATTATAGGTGTTTTTGCATTAGGTATTTTGACAAAAAAAATTAATGGTACCAGTGCCTGTATAGGAATAATTTTTGGATTTTTGTTCAACTTATATTGTTGGATTTATTTAGTTGATATATCTTGGCTTTGGTGGAATGCAATTGGCTTTGTTGTTACTTTTAAAATTGCTGTGGTACACAACTTTTTATTCTTGAAATCTCAAGTAAATAAAACTTCTATTTGGTCATTAAAATTCTTTAAAAAATTACACTTTAATTTTACTTGGAAAACGCGGTATTATATTTTGTTTATTTGGTCTATTTTAATTTTTTGTTTAATTTATTTCCTCTAGATTTTTTTGTTGGATTTATATGACTTTAAACAAAAATATTACATAAAATAGGTAAACTGGTGTTAACCTAATAAGGGTTTTATCAGCTTAAAGAGGATTATAGGACTAATCATATGAAAGATACATTTAAAAGAAGTTGTGAACACTGGAGCGAAAAAAGCCGTAATGAAATGCAAAATTTTTATACCCTGGCTTCTGTTGATTACAAATATCTAGCAGAAAAATTTGAATGGAAGAAGTGGTTTGAAGTTCATCAAGCTGATGTAGGTCAACGGAGACTAAAACTCTTGGATGTTGCTTGTGGTTCAGGTAAATTTCCATCGGCGCTTATTCAATATGCTAAATTATCAGATGCAAAAATATTACCTGTAGAATATGGACTTCTGGATCCGTCCTCATTTTCAATAGCAGAAACACGCAAGGTTCTTCGATTTCCATTTGAAGTGAGTTCAGAATTTGAAACAACTTTGCAGGAATTCTCTTGTGAGCAGGGAGCATATGATATTATTTGGGCAACACATGCCCTTTATGCAGTTCCTAAACACGAACTTAAAGAGGCTTTAAAACGTTTTGTTTTTGGGATGGCAAAAACAGGTTTCATTGCTCACGCAACCGAAAAATCTCACTATCTTAAATTTTATAGGTCTTATTTAAATGGCTTTAAGAATGGTTTTGGGGAACCGTATTCAACTGCTGAACAAATTGTACAAATACTAAAGGAAATGGATATTCCACATAGAGTTGAAAAAATTACCTATGAAAATGGTATATCTGAGAATTCAACTTTACAAGTCGAAGGATACTTACAACGATGTGTTTTCGACGATTCAATTGATCTTAATACCATGCTTAATAATTCATCTACTGGTCCATACCTTCATAGTTGTATTAAAAACAAACAATGGCGATTCAAACAACAAGTAATGCTGGTTTTTCTGTCAAAAGATTAATATTAATGTATGAAGGAATTTTTATTTCTAATGAATATGAATATTTAGCTGTTTTTTTTAATTCATGTTAACAAAACGAATATTTATTTCCGCTATACCAGAACTCAGTTTAGGTGTGTTCTTAATATTTATCTCAAGTTTTGGTCAAACTTTTTTTATTTCTCTTTTTTCCGGGGAAATAAGAAATGAGTTTAATCTATCTCATGGAATGTTTGGAATATTTTATTCCGCTGCGACACTGATGAGTGCCATAATTTTTTTTTGGCTCGGAAAACTTACAGACCAATTTAATTTGACTTTTCTTGGATTAATTACTTTAGGGGTATTAAGTGGGTTTTCTTTTCTGATATCCAGTGCCGAAACTCTTCTTGTACTTTTCTTATCTTTATTAGGTCTTCGCTTATTTGCTCAAAGTATGATCAGTCATATAGCGGTTACTGCAATGGCTCGCTGGTTTTCAAAAAAAAGAGGACGAGCTATGAGTATTGCATTAATGGGACACCCCATTGGGGAAGCCCTCTTACCTTTTCTTATTACATTCTTTTTATTGCAATTTACTTGGCGTGAAATTTGGACAGGAATAGGTACAAGTATAATAATTATTTGTTTACCGCTAGTCTACTTGCTAGGAAGACATCTAGAATATAAGCGAAATAATTTCTCTGATAATGGTTACCCAGAATCAAAAAAAAATTTTAATGTCTCATGGAATCGTTCACAAGTCCTAAAAGACTTACGATTCTACCAAATTATGCCAGGACTTCTTGCCTCTCCTTTTATAGTAACTGGAGTTTTTTTCCATCAAATACATTTAATTGAAACAAAATCTTGGTCACTAACATTTTTAGCATCTTGTTACCCGTTTTTTGCGTTAAGTGTTATTGGAGTTACTTTTGGAGCTGGATGGATAATAGATCGATTTAGCACAGTGCATTTGCTAAGATTTTTTATGTTACCACTAGCTTTTGGGTTACTCCTTATAGCAATTACAGACAAGACTCTTATTGCACCCTTATTTATGGTTTTGATGGGTACAACTGCCGGAGCAGCAACAATTGTTATAAGTTCTTTATGGGTAGAGCTTTATGGAATTGAATATATAGGATCAATAAGGTCTATGTGTTTTTCTATGGTTGTACTATCTACCTCTATCTCTCCAGCACTAATGGGATTCTTGTTAGATATCGGTGTAACGTTAGACGTTCAATTAATTATATTTGCTGTTTATATTTTTATTTGTTCAATAGGTTTAGGAATTTTAACACCTAATCTTTTGATTAGTCGATCTCCACCCTCATAAAGTTTATCCAGATTTACTAACTCAAAATGGGTTTAGTTTTCTAAACTGTTTAAAAATAAAAAAAGTAAGAATTCCAGATAATATACCTGGAGCGACTTCGTAAATAAAATTATTTAATTCGTAATGTCTCCATAATAGTAAAGTTATTAATGGTACAATCATCATCATTAATGATAAAAATTCTGATACTTTATATTTTAGTGAGTTGATTATTATTAACGGAGAAAAACAGCAAGCCAATGTTGACCATGACATTAATACAAGATTAAAAACGTTCTTATTTTCATTAATAGCAATTGTAACAACAAAAACTGTAACGATTAGAGTAACAAATTTATTAATTAAATAATTATTTTTCTTGTTAAATGAAAGGTCGTTTGTAATTGAAGCAGTGCAAGCAAGTATTTGAGAATCCGCGGTTGACATTGTGGCGGCAAAAATACCTGCTAATACTACTCCGACAAAAAATTCTGGAAGTAAATTCAAGGCTAAAGTAGGTAAAGCTAACTCTGGATCTGAATTGTCAGTTTCAGGAATTAATAATCTTGCTACAAAAGCAGCACAAATTGTTAGTGAATAGAATAATGTATACCAAGTGTAATAATATATTCTTGTTTTTGGGATATTTTTTGTATTGTCAATCGTCATAAATCTTACCATAACATGGGGTTGACCTATCACACCTACACCTGAAAAAAACCAACCAGTAATAAACATAAATGGAGCTAAGAAAAATTCTGAAAAATTTGTTGATGGAAACCATCTCATATAATCTGGAGATATTTTGTGTAATTCATTTATAAAGATAGAAAAACCACCTATTTCTTTTACTCCAAAAACAACCATTAAAAGCATAGCAACTATCATTACAAAAGATTGAGCTGCATCAGTCCAAATAGATGCTCTTATTCCTCCTGAAAAACAATAAAGTGATACAATGATTCCTCCAATAATTGCACCTAATCTATAATCTAGACCAAATAAAATATGCATAGACTTACTTCCAGCATTAAGTTGTGCCGCTGCATATGTAGACAAAAAAATAATAATTATAAATCCACCAAATAATTGAACATACTTATAATTTTTTCCATGCCATTTACTTACTAGATTTGCGAAACTAAAAACTTTTAATTCTTCTGATTTTTTTCTTAAACTTTTGTGTACAAAAAGAGATGATATAAAATCGCCAAAAATTAATCCAAACATAAGCCAAACAGATTGTAGACCATAAACATATGTAAATCCAATCTGACCAATAAACATGTATCCACTATTTGACGTTGCAATCGCTGATATAGCTCCTAACCAGGGTTTAATCTCTTGGTTTGCAAGCAAATAGTCTTGAGTTGTATTTTTTTTCTTAAGAACTGATAAAAAACCTATTAGAGTGAATAAGAAAAGAAATAAACAAAAACTCAAAAATATCATTGAGAAATCATTTATTTAGAAAATATAATTTTGAACTCTTCTCAACAATTAAACGATTTACAGGAAGATTAAATTCACTTAAACCATTTACTGAAGATTTATTAAAATAATTTTCAAGTTCTGATACCAAAATCTGATAATGTTTAGATGATAAAACTAATGAAGCATAAAAGAATCTTGAAACATCTTTAGCTAAAACTTTCGGTGTCTCCTTAAAAGTAAGTACATGAGGGGTAATTTTTATTGCACAGTCATCGAATACCATTTTAACAAGTTCATTGAGTGTTTTTAAAGATCTAACTCTTGGATCACCTAATTCTAATAACCCATAATTAGGGAATATTTTTTGAACATATTTGTATATAATATCATTAATTTCTGAATATCCTTTTGCAGAATTTGAATCGCCATCGACAATCGCAGAGAAAATACCATGATTTTTTAGTATCCTTTTAATGGTTTTTAATACGGGAATAATAGGATCCATTAATGTTAATGCCCAATGACAAAAAATAACATCCTTTGAAGAGTCTTTTATAAAGTTTAATTTTTGCGCCTTTGCATTAAAAAAATCTATATCTTTATTTAAAAGTCTGATGCGTGCAAGTTTAAGTTCATTGTCGTTCATATCCACACCAGAAAGTTTTAGATTGAAAGGAAAACGTTTATTACAGTACTCTAAGAGAACTCCACTGCCACATGCTAAATCCAGAATATCGCTATGTGAACTTGGATCAATAGTGTCTAAAAGCAATTCGTAGCTATTCTTTCCATGTACATCGCAACAACTGGTCGCAATCTTTTCAGTAAAACCTGCATGACGATCATGTATAAGGTCAAGATGGTCTAATAAATCTTGACTATTTGGATTTTCTCCTGAGTCAATTTTATTAATCCATGATGAATTAAAATTTTTATAATTATTTTTAAAAAGCATTAATTTTTCACTTAATCTCGTTTTCTACGGGCCAGCAAATTGGATTTAAATTACTTGCAACAATTTCGCCTGGGTTAGTTTCAGGAATAAATTTTTTCCAATCTCCTGAAATCATGGTAGGATTATTAACAACACGAGCACCATCAGCAAAATATGTATTAGCTAAAACAATCCGACTTTGAGTAGTTTTGTTTTCTGGTGCAGAATGAAAACTCAGATTGTGATGAAAGCTTACCTCCCCTAATTCAAAAGGTTCTTCAACAATAGAAACGTGATTGTTCTTAAAAACCTTTTTTATCTTTCTATCGTAACTTGTATCATATTCATTAAATTTGATATCTTTTACAAGCTTGTAAACCTCCAATGGCTTTGCAAATGTTAAAGGTCCCATTTCAATTGGGATATATTGAGCTGGTATCCATGCAGTTATCACATCATTTGTTGCTAGAGGAAAATGATGATCATCATAATGCCATGGAGTTCGACCACAACCTGATTCTTTTACTAATGCATTATCATGATAAAGGCGAATTTTTTTTACAGAAAGTAAATCAGCACATATCTTTGCTATTCTTGAACTCAAAACAAATTCTCTGATTAATGTATTTTTCAACCACATCATCTCAAGACTTAAGAAACGATTTTTTTTATTTTTATGATAATTTCTAAAAGTTTTTTTCAAAAGTAATAAAATTTCACAACGTAAAGCTTGAACTAATTCTCTATTTAAAACGTTCTTTAACTTAATAAAACCATTTTTTTGAAAAGTTGTTATATTATGCTTACTTAAGTTAAATGGTCTTGAGAGTTCTTGTTTAATATAAATTTTTGATAGATATTTTTTTTTCGGTAGTTCAGGTAACTTTAATAGATTATCATTTGTGTTTGAATTTGAGTTGTCAGCCAGAGAAACATACCAATCCCACCACGCTTGATTGTCCTTGTCCCAAGCCCTATTTTGATTCGTAGTAGAGCGATCAAATTTAGAGGGATTTTCTTTTGCCATTTTTTTTTTTTCAATCATGTTTAAACATTACATTTATAAGATCATATGAATTATTTAATTGCAGTATAAAACTAATATGAATTTAAACTAAAGGTGTCAAAAAACATAGCATTTCTTATTATTTATGATTAAGGTAAATAACCTATGTTTTTCCCAACTTATAAGAAGCAAAGTGATAAAGCTTTTACTCATATTTGTGGTACATAAAATGATGAAAACAATTATTTTGCTTTACAATCAAAACTGTTAAAGGATGTTTGCCAATCTCCTTTAAAGTACATTTAGCTATTTTTTGCTTTTTCTCATTTTTACTTATGAGTCTCTCACAAGCACGATAAATTATTTGCTTTTCTCCTTTTTTTAAATCTTTATTCAAATATTTTTCAATACAGGCAAATCGTTTATTTTCTTCTTCGTTTTGAGTTTCTTGATTGGATTTTACTTCATTTGATACAAAAAAGCAGATAAATAGAGTTGTTAATTTTATCTTAAAGTTAATTATCATTTTTTTTATAATAATTAATTAATCTTGCCGTTGTCTAGTTTTAAACCCAGACATTAATAACAATAATCAATTTTTATAATCATATTTTCTCAGAAACAGCCTTAAAATCGTTTGCATAGCTTCGGAGTTTTCGTATCATTATTTTTCGTTGATCTGTTGAAGAATTAGAAATCATGTTCACAAGAAGTGTCTCAAACCTCTCTAGAGAGACTTCTGAGAAGGCTTCATAGGAAGGATTGGTTAATAAATGACCGTGTAAAAGTAGTTTGTTCAAATAAGATGTGAGTTCTGATTCTTTTGGCTGTGTGTACAAAAATTTAATAAAAATCTTCTGCCGCATAGTGCGATTTTCAAAGCGAGTTACTCCATCACCCAACGTTGCTTGCGCATGATCCTTTAAAAGAATTAGCTGTTCATCATTAAGAGTTCCAAAAAATCTCTCAAAATTCGAGGTTAACCTATCTACACGATCTTCATAACGTGTTTCGTTTGATTTTGAAAACTCTTCCAAGCGCTCTTGTCGTCGTTTTTCCATTTTTTTTTCAATAAATTTAATATCCTCTGATGTTTGGTATCTAACAAGAAATTTTGATGCATATGGTGTCAATCCAAGGACAGTTTGTTCAATTAACAACCAACCTTTTGCTAGGGCCATGTTTACAAGAATTTTTTCATCATATACTTCTTCAAGTTTTTTCGCAATTTCATCAAGATAATTAGCATAACTTGGTAACATTGATTTTCGATGCCAAGAAACCATCTCCGATACTTTTTGGCTGAGCAAAACCTTATCCTCTTTTTTCAGATCAATAAAATATTCAATTTCATCCTGAATATATCTGTCGACAAATGTGTAAATTAATTGCGTGCTAGAACAAGCGGTTAATATATTTAAAAACATCAAAAAAAAAGCAGCATAATATGTATTTCGATGTAAAAAAAAAGTCATTACCATTCGTGAGTTTATCGCGCATTAAACTTAATGTCAGTAGCAAAAAGCATATCTATAGAGATTTTGTACCACAAATTTTATTTTACTATGTCTAATTTTCATCTACATAATTTTATTTAATCACAGTTTAGATCTATAAATTTTTTAATTTATAAAATTAGATAGATAAATTTATTGAAACGTTATATTATAACACTTACAATAAAAGCGCATTTTACTTCTACATTCCAGATTAATGATAAACAACTCATATATATTAAACAAGTTAACCAATTTTAAAAACAAGAATAGTCAGTTAGAAATTTTTAAAAGACCCTCGCCTTTTAAAACAAATTTTTTTTTTAAAAAAATATGTAAATATATTCCATCTGTATCTGGTTTCGTTCATAAAGGAAGAGCAAAAAGGGACATTAAAAAATTACTGAGACAATTTTTACCGTCAAAATCTCAGTGTGATATTTATTATAATATTTGGTTAAATGATATGAGTAATTTATGTGAAATATTTTGCAGATTCCTAAATGAGAATAAATTAAGTTTTTGGGTTGGTAATGCTAGAGGTTGTCAGCGTTATCATGTTGATATGGTTCCTTTTAGATTGTTATTGACCTATGCGGGTCAAGGGACTGAGCTGCTCCCAAATTATGCAGCAAACCGTCATGCTTTCTATCTTGGTAAACCTAATAGCAAAATTATCAAAGACAAATCAGCACGTAAATTTATTAATAAATGGGATATTGCAGTCTTTAGAGGTGGAAAAAATGGAATCCTTCACAGAACTCCAGATTCTGCATTACACAATCAATCATCAGTTTTAATGCGCTTAGATAATTCATCTTTTTTAGAAGAAATTAATCGAATAAATTATAATAAAATATAATTTATTTATGATTTCTAGTGACTAAAAATTTTAATAAATTAACTATTAAAAATCTTTTTATTTATGTTTAAAATTTGAGTTATAACTATCTTTAAATTTTAATATGGAAGTCTTAGAGCATCTTGCTTACGGTAGAGGTATTTTACTGGTATTGGTTATCTTTGGTGCAGCAATTTACTGGATACTTAGTAAAAAATAAAAAGGATAAGAGAGTGGTAAAAAATAATTGAAATATTTTTTTATTCAAAAAATATATGAATTGCAATGAAAGCAAAAAAGAATCCTATTAAATATAATGTTAATGAAATATACAATATTATCCAACTAAAATTTCTTAATTTATTGCATAATTTTGCTTTAACTGGATCACTTGGACATGAAACGTTTTTTGTACTCCACTGACTAAAAAAACCAAAAAAAATCAATATACCCGAGATTATAAAGGTATATTCCTTATAATCAGAAATAGAGGTAATATATGGAAAAACACCAATTAAACCAGCCAAAGTTGCCCCCATACCAAGCGTTACCATTAAAGCCGGTAACGCACAACATAGCAATGTTCCCAAAGATGTAAACAAACTTAATGATGGAATTATGGTCTGAATCCAGAATGTTGTATCATTTTTTTTCATTAGTTATTTCTCTAACAGTATACCCTGCATCATTAATTAATTGCGAAATAACACTATCCTCCAATCTTTGATTATCATTGAAGTTTATTGTTATAACCTTATCCTTTAAATTAACGTTAATAGCTTTTACGGCATTTTGTTTTCCAATAGTCATCTCTAAGGCACGTGCGCAAAAATCACAAACTAAACCGTTAACGTATGCATATACTGTTAAACTTTTATCCTCTGCCGATGAGCTTCTGTACAGTGCACAAAAAATTACAACAAAAAAAATTAATTTTTTCATAAATATTCCTTTCTTAGTATCTAAAAACATAGTTAAACATGATTTTCCCCTTGGTATCTGCACCAACTTCCACTAAGTGAACATTTTTAAAAAAACGTAGATGAGGTGTGAAAACAAGTTTTCTATCAAACTCAGGGGTGTGGTCAATTTTTATCATAAACCAAGTATGAATATCTCCATACTCTCCAATGTATGGAGCTATTCCAAGGTGAATGAATTGTGTATAGAAATCTTTTATTTCAAAAGCTTTAGTGTAACGATTTGCATATTGTATAAAATACCTTTGATTTTCCCAATCTGTTGATATTCCAATAAAACCAGCAAAATTTTTTTTACTTTCAAAGTCAGCTTTATCACTTAAAGCAGCACCGATTGCTGACTTTAAATAAAAATTAGCTTGTGATTCAGGCTTATTCCAACGTTTGATGAGATTATTCATCTGAATCATGTTTAATGTAAATTCATCACCTCGCCAATATTCTATTTTGTAACCCAAAGATGTTTTTGCTGTTGGAGAATAGTGAGTATGCAAACTATTTTTCATAGCACTATTCATCAGCATTAGTGTTAATCCTCCAGGATAAGAAACAGGTCTAGCTTTTGTGATATTAAAGCAAGCAAATGTAAACAATATCGTAAATATTGTGATCTTCATAAATCCTCCTAAGAAATTTAATTTTTGTTAGATCTTATGTAGTAAAGCTTTTAAAAGAAATTTAGACTATATTTTTGGAGGTCTTTTTGGTGGGCTTTTTATAAAAGACGATATAAAAAACTTTGTGTGCAAAATTGAACGATCGGTTATGATGAAGTCATTTGTTTTGCAGTTACTCGAATCCGAAATAAAGTTTAACTTATTGGAAAAATGTGAACATAAACAGACGCCTTCACAATGTGTTTGATTTGATGATTTTTTATCATTTTTTGAACTATGACAATCATAGTTGTTTGAATCTTTACGATGATTATGCTGCTCTGATAATGAAAAGCTTTCTTTATGATTAAAACCATGCTTTAAAGCCAAAGAGGTGCTCGTGTTAAAAATAAGCATAAATCCAAAAAGCAGAATGAGCAAGTGTTTCATATTTATTAATATAAATAGTATATTAGATTAGAAATATCAAAAAAAATTTAAATTTTTTTAGAGGGCTCTTGAATATTTTTTAATTCACTGCGTGCTTTTTTATAAATTTCTAATGCTGACTCAGTTCTTATGTAAGCAATAAATAATCCAACTAAGATATCGGGCCAAATCGATGGGTAAAATATAGTAATTATTCCGGCAAAAATGATAGTAAAATTTGCAACAGCATCATTTCTAGCTGAAAGAAATGCTGCTTTGGTTAGACTACCACTGTAGTTTCTAAATTTCATTAGTATATAAGTACATAAACAATTCACAACGAGAGCACCAAACCCAACAATTGATAATTCAATTGGTTCTGGCGGCTGCTGATAAATAATTTGTTTCCAAACAGCCCATATGGCAATAAGACCTGGTAACATCATTATTATTGATAAAAAAACACTTATCTTTGCTCTTTTTACTAATGAAAGAGAAACTGCAAAAAAAATTAAAAAATTAATTGATGTATCCTCAATAAAATCAATTGAATCAGCTAATAAAGAGACAGATCTAATGTTTAACGCTACGGTAAATTCAATAAAAAAAAAAATTAAATTTAAGACCGCAACCAAAAAAACTGCTTTTTTGAAAGAATTTACAAATTTCATATAAAATTATAATGTATTGACTAACACGATTAAAGTTGTGATTGCATTTTTGTTGTATATGTTATAATTTAACAACAATTTTTTTATTTTTTAAATGTCTCTTACAAGGTTTATTTCTTCATACTTTTTGCTCTTAAGCTGTTTTTGCCACTTTTTATGTTGTGGTGTACCCTTCACTTTAAGTATACTATCTTTGTCAACCAATATTGGACTCCCTTTTTTACTACTATCAGGTTCCACAATAGAAAAAATTGAACCAATCCTGATAATATTTTCAACAATCATTTTGTTGCTATTAATTTTAACAGAAATGCATGGTAAAAGAATTTCTTGTACTAATAAAGACGAGTGTGAAGACAAGAAATGTGATGTAAAGCAGAGGAAAATAAGAATAAATATTTATTTATCTTTATCTCTTTATCTCGTTAATTTATCTGTGTTTACGCTAGAGAGGCTTTAAGACGAAAAAAAGTTTTATCTATCAATAAGTTTAGTTTAATGTTCTTTTTAGTTAAAAATTTAGATTATTTAATAGCAAATAACATTATTTTGAGTAAGCTCAACTTTTCTATTGATAATGGTTCGCATTTAATTGTTTCAGGTCCATCAGGCTCTGGAAAGTCCACTTTAATTAATTTGATGTCTGGTTTATTAAGGCCTACATCAGGCTATATTAGTTTTGAGGGTAAAGATTATTCAAAGTTAACGGAAAAAGATATTGACGAGATTAGGAGCAAAAATTTTGGCTTGATCTTTCAAAGGCTTCATCTTGTAAAGCATCTTACTGTTGAGCAAAATATTTTACTTGGTTTTAATAAACTTAAATCACCTAATATCATAGAATTAATTGAAGACATTGGATTAACTTCTAAAAGAAAACAATTAGCAAAAAATTTAAGCTTTGGTGAATCACAACGTGTAGCAATTGCTAGAGGTGTTATAAATAACCCAAAAGTTATTTTTGCAGATGAACCAACATCATCATTAGACGATACAAATACTAAAAAGGTTTTAGAACTTATATCTACACAAGCAAAAAAAAATAAATCCTCAATTGTAATTTCATCACATGATGAAAGAGTTAAAAAATTTTTTAAAAATATATCAGAAATTAAATTATGAATGATCTCGCTTATATTTTTTACTCAATTAAGTCTAGAAGCTTAAACAGTTCTTTATCTGTTTTATTAACATCTTTTGGTATTGTAATAGCATTATTAATCAGTCAGTTCAGTAATCATATCAAAAATCGTCTTGATTCAGACGGTAAAGGAATTGATATTGTTGTGGGAGCAAAAGGAAGTCCCCTGCAACTCGTTTTATCGTCTATTTATCATATAGATATTCCAAACGGAAATATTCCCTACAAATCTGCTCTTGAAATATCCAAAAATCCATTGATAGAAAAAGCAATTCCCCTTGCTTTGGGTGACAATTGGAAAGGATACAGAATTGTTGGAACTTCATATGATTACTTAAAACATTTTGACGTCAAGATTGATCAGGGTAGATTGTGGAATGACGATTTTGAAATGATTGCCGGTGCGGATATTGATGTAAAAATTAATCAAAAAATAAGTGGAGCTCATGGTCTAATAGATGGAGGTGGAGTTCATGATGAACATTCTTACAAAATTGTTGGTTCTTTAAAACCCTCTGGTTCGGTTGTAGATAGGTTATTGTTAACATCCGTAAATTCAGTATTAGAAATTCATGGGTTAGAAGATATTCATCACGACGCAGAACATAATCATAATCATAAAAGTGATAAAAATAATGACGAACATCACGAGTCTTACAAAGATAAAAAACATAATCACAAGGAAAAAATAAAAGATCATCATGAAGAGCATGTTGATGATCATCACCAAGACCATGATGATCATAATCATTCAAATCAAAATGAACATGACGTCAATAAAAAATTTAAAAATGTCAATTCTAATCAAAAAAACTTTAAATCATCTGAAACCTATCTAAACGAGCCAGAAATTACAGCTTTATTAATTAAAACAAACTCACCTATTGCTAACGTAAATCTTCCTCGTTCGATAAATCGCGAGACTAATATGCAAGCTGCTAATCCTGCATTAGAAATTACTCGTCTAACATCAATGTTAGGTTTTGGATCCAAAACCTTTAGTCTTTTGTCTACTTTACTGATATCGATAGCTATTTTAAGTATTTTTTCTGGTCTTGCCGGTAATCTTGAAAACCGTATGGGTGATTTAGCAATACTAAGAGCAATAGGTTACACAAAAAAAAGAATATTTAAAATTATTGTTCTCGAAGGTACCTTGATAATATCTTTTGGAATACTTTTGGGGGTTATAATGAGTTTCTTTGCTTTTGAAATTTTTAGTAACCTCATTACACCTTTGAACGTGAGTAAAGCAAAATTTGTATTAAATTTTGACTTTTATTTCATTATAACTGTTGTTTTATTTTCTGGTTTCATTGCATCCCTTATTCCAGCTTACAACGGCTCAAAAATAAGTGTTGCAAATCAACTCTCACAAAATATATAAATTTACAGTAATAAAATAGGAAAGAAAAATTTTAAGATTTATATCAACTGCACTCATAATATTTTATATTTTTTTCGGCTATAACCTTTATAGTCAAGATAGTGAAATTTATATCGATGATCCCTCTTTCGAGCAAGACGACTTAGTATCTTTTGTCGATGATTTTATTGATCTTCCTCCAGGGGGTACACCTTGGCAAATTTTTGGTGAGACTGGTATGGATGAATACCCTATTACTGATAAAGATGGCTATGAATGGATTGGAGTTAGACCCAAATTTACCGAGGCAATAAAAAAATTAAATAATAAAGAAATATTAGTACAAGGATATATGTTTCCGCTTGAACAAGATGAAAAACAAAGTTTATTTTTATTGGGTCCTTTTCCTCTAAGTTGTCCATACCACCCACATACATCCTCTAATTTGCTTATCGAAGTTCACTCAAAAGATCCAATAATTTTTTCATATGATGCTGTTAATATAAGAGGTAGATTGGAACTTGTACCAAAAGATGATGATTATAATATGTTTTTTCGTCTAAGAAATGCTATCTTGGTAAAAAACTAAGGTAATAATTACTAAAGAGGGCCTTTGAAGCCAAAAATATATATTAAGCATAAAACTATTAAACCAGAAAACAACAGGTAATAAATTGTTGGTAATATAGTTATTCTTAAAGTCATACCTTCTCTTCCAAGCAATCCAACAGTAGCTGATGCGGCAACAACATTATGAATTGCGATCATATTCCCTGCAGCCGCACCAACGCTTTGGGCTGCAACCATTAAAGCTCCTGATAATTCTAAAATAATTGCTGTTTCAAATTGAAATTGACTTAACATTAAATTACTAACTGTATTAGAACCCGCTAAAAATGCTCCAATTGCTCCAATTGTCGGAGCAAAAAACGGATAAACGTTACCCATTGTATTAGAGACACCTTTTGCCATTGCAACAGGCATACTTACAAAGTCATTATAATTTATACCAGAGTTAATCATAATTCTGACCAACGGCACAGTAAATAAAAGAACAAAGCCAGCTCCAAAAATTATTTTTGTAGAGTCACGAAATGCAAGATTAATTTGACGAAAATTCATTTTGTGAATAAAAAATGTAATTGAACTTACAAAAAGTAAAACAGAACCAGGGGAATACAAAAAATGAAAAACTGCATTTATTTTTTCTTCTTCTAGAATGTTTAAAAAGTTAATATTCACTGATTTTAAAAACTTGTTTAAATTATCGTTAGTCCTAGACAGTATTAAAAAAAAAGCCAAAAGAATGTATGGAAACCAAGAAACAAAGCTACCAATCTTTTTTTTGTTGTTATTTTTTAACTCCATATTTACATTTCCAAGCCAATGCTTAGGCCACTTTGAACTCTCCTCAAATTCCCAAATGTCCTTAGGCACTAAAAAATTATATTTTACCGCTAATGTCACGGTAGCCATACCAAACAATCCCCCAAAAATTGATGGAAATTCAGGTCCTAGAAAAATAGCTGTAATTAAATAAGGAACCGTAAAACATAAGGCTGAGAAAATTGCAAATGGAAAAATCGTAACAATATCGTTTATCCAATTTTTTTTGGCCCCAAAAAAATGGATCATAATCATAATCAATAATACAGGCATAAATGTTCCGCATATAGCATGAATTACAGCAACATCAGAAACAATGACTCTAAAAAAATATTCCCATTCTAAATCAATTTTATTTAATTGATTTGTTATTAATTCTTTATTTAAACCACCCTGCACACCCACAAGCATTGGCGTTCCAACAGCACCGAAAGATACTGGTGTCGATTGTATCATCATGCCAAAAACAACAGCAGATAAGGGTGGAAACCCAACTGCTACCATTAAAGGTGCGGCTACAGCTGCCGGGGTCCCAAAACCTGAAGCACCCTCAATAAAGCATCCAAATAACCATGCGATTATCTAAATCTTACGAAGTTAAAAAAAAAAAAATTTGCATATACAATACAATTAATGGTCAAGAAAAGATTATTTTAAATGATAAAGAAAATTTTTGTCCCAAAAATTTAAAA
>CACIYM010000011.1 GCA_902590895.1 uncultured Alphaproteobacteria bacterium | reverse complement strand
TTAAAAATAAAAAACAAAGATGTTGAAGTTTTATCCGCCTTTCTTTTAACTCTTTTATCTTGGCTGATTCTCACACTCATAGGTGCCTTTCCGTTTTACATAGGGACCCCAAATTTATCTTTTGTGAACTCTTTTTTTGAATCAATGTCAGGCCTAACCACAACAGGAGCAACTGTAATAAGAGATCTTGATAACACCTCAAGTTCAATTTTACTTTGGAGAGCAATGCTTCAATGGCTTGGAGGCATTGGGATAATAGTAATAGCAATTGCAATTTTTCCAATTTTAAAAATTGGAGGAATGCAACTCTTTCAAACTGAATTTAGTTCGAAGGAAGAGAAAGTTTTACCTAGAACCACAAAAATTGCTGGAGCAATTGGTATGATTTATTTCGCACTAACAATTCTATGTAGTTTTTTTCTATACTCAAGTGGATTGAATTTTTTTGACAGCTTAGCTCACGGTATGACAATTATCGCAACAGGAGGATTTTCAACTAAAAACATGTCCATAGGATTCTTTGACTCTTTGTATACAGAGATTATAACAATGGTTTTTATGATAATTTCTTCATTACCTTTTATTCTAATTTTTCATTGTTTAAGAAATAATCTCTCAGATTTATTTAAAAACTCGCAGGTTCAGTTTTTCCTGGTTTTTGTTTTTTTAGTTGTTTGTATAGTCACATCATGGCTTACCAAGTACTATGAAGTTGACTATTTTCAGGCTTTAAGAATTTCCTCTTTTGCAGTAATATCTATTGCAACGGGAAGTGGGTTTAGCACATACGATTTCAGTACTTGGGGAACTTTCACAACCCTCCTTTTCTTATTTATCATGCTTATTGGTGGGTGCTCTGGCTCATCCAGTTGTGGCTTAAAGATTTTTCGAATACAGATATTAATAAAATCCTCGCTAAACTTAATAAAAAAAATAATTCAACCTAGAGGAATTTTTATTCCTACCTATAATTCTAGGGAAATAAACGAAGATATTTTAAATTCTGTAACTGGTTATTTTTTTCTTTACTTATTAATTTTTGGGGTGTTAACCTTAATACTTTCATTTGATGGTCAAGACACATTAACAGCGCTATCTGGAGCAGCTGCCGCAATAGCTAATGTTGGGCCAGGTTTAAATGAAATTATTGGTCCAGCTAAAAATTATTATGAAATAAGTTCTTTTTCAAAATTCTTTTTGTGTATAGGAATGTTAATTGGGCGACTAGAATTATTTCCGATTTTAATTTTACTATCGCCTCAGCTTTGGAAAAGATAATTTTGATTACTTTAAACACCAAAATAAAATTGACTGGTGAGCATAAAGTCTGTTCTGTGCCTCATTCCACACCAAGGAATATTTGCCATCAATTATCTCGTCTGTTATCTCGTTTCCACGATGAGCCGGTAAACAATGTAGGATTAAAGACTTTCTTTGGGTTTTATTTAACAAAGATGAATTTATTTGAAATTTTTTGAATTTTTTTAGAGTGTCATTTTTTTTATTCATACCCATCGATTCCCATGTATCCGTAATTAAAACATCTGCCCCTAAAATTGCTTCCTCAGGGTTTTCGTAAAGCTTAATTGTATTTTTTTTTACTTTATCCAAAACCTGTTTCTTAGGGAAAAAACCCTTTGGGCAAGAAATATTTAAATTAAAATCGTAATGTTTACATGCATGTATCCACGAATTACACACATTATTTCCGTCACCTAACCAACAAAGACTAATTTTGTTAATATCTTTGAAGTTTTCCTCTAAAGTCATTAGATCAGCAATTATTTGACATGGATGGCTCTGATTAGTTAAACCATTAATTATAGGTACATTTGAAGACTTTGATATTTCGTAAAGTTTTTTTTCGTCTGAGCCTCGATACATAATTATATCTACGTATCTGCTTAGGACTTTTATTGTGTCGTTTAATGATTCACCCCTAGCAAGTTGAGTATCATTCTGATCAAGAATTACTACATCACCATTTATTGTTTTCATTCCAACCTCGAATGAAACTCTTGTCCTTGTAGAGGGTTTTTCAAAAATCATTGCCAGGATTTTTTTTTTTTTTAGAGTAAACTTCCCATAGTTTTTTTTTAATCTATGGCTTTCAGAAACAATTTCATGCATATCACTTTGTGATAACTCATGTAAGTTTAAAAAATGTCTAATTTTCTTCATTTACTTTTTCGAAGGCTTTTGTGGTTTTTTTAATAGCTTCGTCAACGTGTTTTTTCTCTAATATCAATGGTGGTAGCATTCTAATCACATTTTGTCCTGCTTTCACTACTAAAATTTTTTGATTAATCATTTCTTTAATCAATTTTTCATTTTTTTCTATAGCCTCAATCCCTAGCATTAAACCTTTACCTCTTATACCTTTCACAAGCTTAGGAAACTTTTTTACAATATTTTCTGAAAACTGATCTTTCAAATATTCTCCAACAGAAACCACGCTTTCCAGAAATTCTTTGTTAAGTACGTGATCAAGAACCGTAGAGGCAACTGCCATACCCAAAGGATTACCTCCAAAGGTTGATCCATGGGAACCCGGCTTCATAGCCTCTGCTACTTTTTTTTCCATCAGGCACGCACCAATTGGAAAGCCTCCACCAATTCCTTTTGCAATTGGAACTATATCAGGTTTTATTTTTGCCCACTCAAATGCAAATAATTTACCTGTTCTTCCCAAACCACACTGCACCTCATCAAGTATTAAAAGAATTTTTTTTTCATCACAAAGCTTTCTTAATCCTTGCAAACATTCCTTGGGTATTACTTGTATACCCCCTTCACCTAAAATGGTCTCTACCATAACTGCTGCTGTTTTGTCATTTATTGCATTCTCAAGGGCAGTATGATCACCAAATGGAACTTGATCAAAACCATCAACTTTTGGGTTAAAGCCTTTTGTATGAAGAGGATTGTTGGCTGCAAATAAGGAAGCTATTGTCCTTCCATGAAATGCACCTTCAAAAGTTATAATTCTATTTTTATTTTTTAAACCTTTTTCATAAAAATATTTTCTAGCAGCCTTAATGCTTGTTTCTGTTGCTTCCGAGCCTGAGTTACAAAAAAAAACACTTGATGCAAAAGAACTTTTGACAAGTTTGTCAGCAACAATTTTTTGGTTTGAAATCTTAAAAAGATTTGAACAATGCCAAATTTTTTCTGCTTGCGTTTTTAAAGCTCTAACTAGTGCAGGATGGCTGTGTCCAAGGCTCGTTACTCCGATTCCACTCGTAAAATCAAGATATCTTGTGCCATCAGATGAATAAATATATACACCGTCACCATGATCAACATCTATATCCAATGGATTATATACACCAAGAACACTCATTACCTAATTCCTTAGACCAAAACCTTTTTTAAAAATATATACAGTTAATATTAAAAAAAACAGATTCGCTACGGCTAAAATTAAAATACCTGAAATAATATTACTATCACCACTTCCAATAAAACCATATCTAAATCCATCAATGATATAAAAAAAAGGGTTCCAAAAAGCAAGAAATCTAAATTCCTCAGGTAATTTTGCTACAGAATAAAATGTTCCTGACAGAAAAGTTAACGGCAATATAATGAAATTCGTAACCGAAGCCATGTGATCAAACTTTTTTGCCCAAATACCACAAAGTACTCCTAACAGTGATAACAATAAGGAAGAAAATAAGGCAAAGTAAAAAATGATCATTAAACTATATACTTGTAGTGGTACAATCAAATAAATAACCATTGATACGGACAGACCAACAAGTAATCCTCGAGTTACACCCCCTAATGTATATGAAAATGTTAATTCATATTCAGATAGCGGAGGCATTAATACGTCAACAATATTACCTTGTACTTTTGAAATAAGAATGGAAGATGAAGTGTTGGCAAAAGCATTTTGCATTATAGCCATACAAACAAGTCCTGGTGCTAGAAATTCAGAAAAAAGATAACTTTCTGAATTTAAATAATTTCTATCAACAGAAATCGTAAAAATAACATAGAATAATAAAGTAGTAATTGCAGGCGCAAGGACGGTTTGAGCAAAGACATTTAAAAACCTTTTCACTTCTTTAAGGTATAAAGTCCAAAAACCCAACCAATTAAATCCTTTAAAATTTCTTATTTTGTACATAAACTGAAAAAAAATATAACATCAATATGCAAATACAACTAAATAAGATTTCAAAATATTTTGAAAAATATTGTTCTTTTTATTTATCCAAATATTGGGTTAATAAAAAAAAATTCGAGAATATATTAAAATTAAAAGTCTCCAAAGACTTTTTCCAAAAAAAAATTTCGTTAGAAAAAAAAAAACAATATCTTAATGAAATTTGTAAAGTCTTAGTATTTTATGAAAACAAAGGTTTTTTTGATGAGGAAAAGTTAATTGAGTTAAAAATTGAAAGTCTCAAAAATAAAGGTTACTCTATAAAAAAAATTAAATTATTTCTTAAAAAAAATTTTTTTGATGAAAGTCTTATTAATCAAAAAATTAAAATTCTTGAATTAGAGGTAGATCTGGAGTCTCAATTGATAGATAAATTTTTAACTAGAAGTGGTCATTTAAAAAAAATTAAAATAAATATGGATAAATGTGAAACAGAGAAAATTCTAAAAAAATTATTATTTCATGGTTTCAGTTACAATCAAATTGTCAAATACTTAAAAGAAAAACATAGCATTTATGATTTCAACTGAACAAATTTTAAAAACATTCCATTATACAAGTTCACTAGAAGTTTTTGGTATAAGTTTACTTAGTTATTTAGCATTTATATCCACCTTTTTCTTAGTACTACTGACGAAAAGTATTTTTAGAAAAATAATTAAAAAGAAAATAAATGTTTTTTTTCTCAAAAAAGATAAAAAGTTTCTTAGTACTTTTGATAAGCTAATAAATTTTTTAATTTTTTCGTTAGCATTTTTTATATCAACTATTTTTTTGAAAGATTCAGTACTTATGAAAAGCTTTATTGACAAAATAAATGCTTCTCTTTTTACAATAATTATTTTCTGGACAATTAGTAAATTAATTCAACCTCTATTTTTTAAAATTAAAAATATTGAAAATGTAGTTACTAAGGATCTTTTAGAGTGGTTAATAAGCGCATTAAAAATAATCTTTTTCATATTAGGTTTCTCTGCCGTACTTGAAATATGGGGTGTAAGAGTTGGCCCAATCATAGCTGGCTTAGGACTGTTTGGTGTTGCTGTTGCATTAGGTGCCCAAGATTTATTTAAAAATCTAATTTCGGGTGTTTTAGTCTTAATTGAAAAAAGATTTAAAAAAGGTGATGTAATTATAATAGAAGGAGTTATTGAGGGAGTTGTTGAAAATATTGGTTTCAGGTCAACTGCTATTAGAAGGTTTGACAAATCATTATGTTTCATCCCTAACAATCAATTTGCAGAAAATGCCGTAACCAATGTTTCAAAAATTTCTAATAGAAGAATCAATTGGCTTATTGGGTTAGAGTACAAAAGTACAACCAAACAACTTAAGCTGGTTTGTAGTGACATACAAAAAAAGATTATTGATAATAATAAAGATTTTTTTGTGACAAAAAGCACCCCCGTAATTGTAAAAATAAACGAATTTTCTGCGAGCTCGATTGATATTTTGGTTAGATGTTTTGCTAACACTAAAGATTTTGAAGACTTTTTAAGTATTAAAGATCGCCTAGCAATTGATATAAAGGAGATTGTTGAAAAAAGAAAATGTTCATTCGCCTTTCCGTCTCAATCATTATACATAGAGAAGAATTAAAGTGTATTCAAAGTTCTAGAAACTCATTATTTTCTTGTCGAATGCTGCCCAAACTCCATTTTTACCCTCCCAATTGCCTCTAGTTGCAACTTTGGAATATTCTGTAGCTCTTGCTTCAAAGAAATTTGCGTGCTCAACACCATTTAATATTTCTCTTAGCCAAGGCAATGGATGCTCTTTAATATTATATATCGGATCTAAATTTAATTGGTTCAGTCTCCAGTCAGCAATATATCTTATATATTTTTTAATATCGCTAGGTTCCATTCCTTCAACTGGACCGAGTTCAAAAGCAAGATCAATAAAATTATCCTCTAGTTGTACAACTTTTTCGCAACATTCAACAATTTCACTTTTCAACTTTTTTGTCATACATTTTGTTTCCTTTACAAACTCATGAAAAAGTTTGATCATTCCCTCACAGTGGAGGGATTCGTCTCTAACTGACCATGTCACAATTTGTCCCATTCCTCTCATCTTATTATGTCTAGGAAAGTTTAGAAGCATGGCGAAACTTGCAAACAATTGTAGACCCTCAGTAAATCCTCCGAACATAGCAACTGTCTTAGCTATTTCATGATTAGACTCAACAGTGAATTGTTGCATATAATCATGTTTATCTGCCATTTCTTTATATTTTAAAAAAGCAGAAAACTCGGTATCAGGCATACCGATTGTTTCCAATAGAAGTGCATATGCAGCAATATGTACTGTTTCAATATTTGAAAAAGCAGACATCATCATTTTTACTTCAGTAGGCTTAAATACTTGTGAATACCTTTCCATATAATTATCATTTACTTCAACATCAGATTGAGTGAAAAATCTAAATATTTGTGTAAGAAGATTCCTTTCGTTATCGTTGAGTTTTACCGCCCAATCTTTACAATCTTCACCCAATGGGACCTCTTCTGGCATCCAGTGAACTTGTTGTTGCCTTTTCCAAAAATCATATGCCCAAGGGTACCGAAACGGTTTGTAAGAATTAGAGGAGGTGAGAAGCCCTACTTTTGAATTTATTTTTTCATTAAAACTATCCACTTTTTTTCCTTTCAATTTATTGACATGACAAACATTCTTCATAATCAGTTTTTGGTTCAGAAATATTTTTTTCTGGCCAACTACTCGTATTATCTGCTTCAACTCCTGCAAAACTTGCTCTCTGAATTGATTTTGATCTACAATAATACAAACTTTTAATTCCTAATTCCCAAGCTTTCCAATGAAGCATCATAAGATCCCATTTATCTATATCTGCTGAAAGATAAAGGTTAATAGATTGACTTTGACAAATATATGGTGTTCTATCTGCTGCCATTTCTATAATCCACCTTTGATCAATCTCAAATGCAGTTTTGAAACATTTTTTCTCATCGTCATTAAGCTCTTTTAAATGTGCTACTGATCCGTCGTTTTCAATAATACTCTGCCATATGTCGTCATTGTTAATCTTCTTTTTCTCAAGAAGATTTTCAAGAAACTTATTTTTTACGGTAAAGGATCCTGATAGAGTCTTGTGAGTGTAAATATTTGCTGGGATCGGCTCAATACAAGCACTTGTACCACCACAAATAATACTGATCGAAGCTGTAGGAGCTATTGCAAGTTTGTGACTAAATCTTGCTTTTATTTGCTCTTCATCGGCGTCAGGACAGGCCCCTTTTTCCATTGCCAATATCACAGAAGCTTTATCTGCTTCCTGCTTTAGATGTTTGAAAAATTTTACATTCCAGCTTTTTGCTAACGCGCTTTCAAATGGTATGCCTTTTTTTTGGAGAAAACTATGAAAGCCCATTGCCCCTAAACCGACGGACCTTTCTCTTTTTGCTGAATAAACTGCATTTTTCATTGACTCGGGTGCATTGTTAATAAAATCCTCTAGTACGTTGTCTAGAAACCTCATTACATCTTGTATGAACATTTCATCGGTTGACCATTCATCCCATTTTTCTAAATTCACAGATGATAAACAACATACAGCCGTTCTTTCATTACCTAGATGATCAACACCAGTGTGGAGCATAATTTCACTGCATAAATTTGATGTTGTTACCTTTAATCCTTTGTTTTTTTGGTGCTTTGCCATATTTTTATTTACTGTATCAATGAAAACTAAATATGGTTCACCAGTTTGCATTCTTGTTTCCAAGATTTTTTGCCAAAGCTCTCTTGCATTTATTTTTCTTAGCGTCTCTTTAGTTTTGGGACTTCTTAGAGAAAATTCCTTATCATTTTTTACACATTCCATAAATTCGTCAGTAATATTTATGCCGTGATGGAGATTAAGACTTTTTCTATTAAAATCTCCGGATGGTTTTCTGATTTCCAAAAATTCCTCAATCTCTGGGTGATGAACATCTAGATAACAAGCAGCAGAACCTCTTCTTAATGAACCTTGAGAAATCGCCAGAGTTAATGAGTCCATTACCCTTACGAATGGAATTATACCAGAAGTTTGCCCAGATTTTTTTACCGTTTCACCAATAGACCTGACCTCCCCCCAATAGGTTCCAATTCCTCCTCCATTAGATGCCAACCAGACATTCTCACCCCAAGTAGATAAAATTCCTTCTAAACTATCTTGAACTGTGTTTAAGAAACATGAAATTGGTAAACCCCTTTTAGCTCCACCGTTTGACAAGACAGGAGTGGCAGGCATAAACCACATTTTTGAAATATAATCATAAATTCTCTGAGCATGAGCATCGTTATCCGAATAACATTTTGCTACTCTCATGAACATATCTTGAAATTTTTCTCCTGGTAGTAAGTATCTGTCAATCAACGTTGCTTTACCAAAATCTGTAATATTTTTGTCCCTGCTATATTCGATTTTGAGGGTATCAATTTGTTCTTTAGCCTGAATTCTTTGCTTTTTTATTTGGATAGGTAAAACTTTTAAAGATGTATTAGAACTCATTGTCAATTTCCTCGTAAAAATGTATATAGGTACTACATATAGTAATTAAAGTAAAAAAATTGTCAACAGGTAGTATTAAAAGTTTTGGCGTGCCCGGAGAGAGTCGAACTCCCAACCTTCTGATTCGTAGTCAGATGCTCTATCCAATTGAGCTACGGGCACAAATTTTTTAAAAAAAAAAAATCTCTACAGACATTCATAACTCAAAATGGTAAATTATTTAAGTTGAATAATTTTTTTTGTTTATTTTAAAAGATTAATAAGCTATATGTAGTAATTAACTTGATTTAAACTAATTAATATTAATTATTAAATTTCACAGCGATAACATAATGAGATACAAATATTTAAAATACCCAACATTTTTTTTAGCATTTTTAACCTTCTCATGTACCGGCGTTCAAGAATACGTTTTTCCTTCTTTGTCTGACGAAGAAGTTGTTGCTCCACCGGCATTAGAAGAAGTTCCACAAACTATTGAAACCGCAGAGGATACATCCAGAGAGATTCCTCCTTCACAATACGCACCACCTCCAGTTGCACAACCCCAAGTCGCTCTAGAGACTGGTCCAACCGGCACTTTCGTTGGAGGAAAAATCAATCAATTTAGAGCAGATTTATCTAGCATACAAAATGCAATATCATCTCATAATAATGACTTTCTTAGGTTTAAAGATCTTGTTGATGAACAAACATCTGTTTATCAAGGTTTATCTAGTGCAATAAGATCCAGACTTCAAATCGGTACTACACCGGGAAACCCAATTTTAGTTGGCCAGTGGAATGACGCTCAGAGAGCTCTTGAAGACATACAAAATAATGTAAATAACCTGCAAATTGTGAATAATAGAGTAACAGCAGACGCAGCATTAATCACCCATTTAAGAAATGCAATTGATTCAAGTTTTTTCATATCAGGCGCTATTGATGAGGATCATAATCAGTTGAAAGTTTTAGTTGATGATGTTCAAAGAACTTCTGTTCTTTATTCAAGATTAATGGATGAACTGGAACAAAAAATATCCAGGGAAATCGTGATACTTAATGATGAACGTCAGTACATGAAAAAACTAGCTGAAGATGTTGAAATTGGAAAGTTTGGCGGTAGAGTTTCGTCTCCTCCAACATCAAGTAAGGCGGTAAGCTCTGGTACTTCCGAAGAGAAAAAAATTGAAACCATGAAAATAGCTCCGTTGAATTACGATAATGCTATATTAGTTATCAAATTTGACGATACAAACTTTGATTATTCAAACGCACTTTTTGAATCAATTTCCAATGCTTTAGAGCAAATGCCATCAGCTAATTTTGAAGTTGTAGCTGTAAGTCCTACCGGAGGTGCTAGTTTTTCTGACAAAGCTCGACAAAGGGCTTCGGAAGTTTTCAGTAAAATAATAGAAATGGGTGTTCCATCAGAAAGGGTTTCACTCACATCTTCAAATAGTACAACAGCTCAAGCTGAAGAAGTTCATATTTATCTTAAAAATTAATCACACGACAGAAATCTTCCTGATCTAAGAGTAATCATCTTAGAAACCTTCAGGTTATCTATAAGTTTTATACCCGAAATAGATACTGAAATAAATATCCTAGCATTGGTAGGGTTATTATCAATTTCATTAAGATTGTTCTCATTTAAAATTTCCAAATAGTTTACCTTATCGATTCCAGAATCTACTATTATTTTTTTATAAGATTCCAGTTTTATTTTTTCTAGACCAGTCATTCTTATTTCTCTTGAAATTGACTTTAAAGCTCTAAAGATATTCTCAGCAGCATTTTTTTTCGTTCGTGGAATTAGCATATTTCTTGATGATAAAGCTAGTCCATTTCGGTCTCTTACAGTTGGTCTTTCTAGGACTTTTATTTTTAAAAAAAAGTCTTTAATTATCTGCTTAATAACAAGAATCTGCTGATAATCTTTCTTTCCTAAAACTAAAAAATCGGGTTGAATTATATTTAAGAGTTTTAAGATAATTGTCGCTACACCTGAAAAATGTCCAGGTCTGTCTATTCCACATAATTTGTGAGTTATGTTACCTAAACTTAATTTTGAAAGATTATCTTTTAAAAAATTATTTTCGGGCAGAAAAATAATGTCAACATTTAGTTTTTTCAGAATTTTTAGATCCCTTTTTATTGTTCTGGGATACTTTTTATAATCTATCATAGAGTCAAACTGGAGAGGATTTACATAAATACTTACAACTAAAAATTGTTTTTTCTCTTGTGCATATTTTATAAGTTGCAGATGCCCCTCATGAAGATTTCCCATTGTAGGAATATAATAAATAATTTTATTAGAAATTGATGAAATTATTTTTCTTATTCTGCTGATATTTTTTACAATCATTCTTATTTGTATAGATGTTTTTTACTAGGATACTTTTTTTCTTTTACTTCTGACACAAACTTAGATAAAGAATCGCTGATAATTTTTTTTAAATTTGTATATTTTTTTAAAAATTTTGATTCAAAGTCTGTTAAACCTAACAAATCTTCTACTACTAATACTTGACCATCACAATCATTAGATGCCCCTATTCCAATAATAGGAGTACTAGATTTACAAATTATTTCTTTTGCCAATTTTTCCAAAATACATTCAAGAACAATTAAAAAAACACCTGCCTCTTCCAATATTTTTAAATCTCTAAATATTTGTTTTTTTTGCAAATCACTTTTTCCATATACTTCATATTTTCCATCACATGATTGGGGTAGCATCCCAATGTGCCCTATTACTAAAATTCCCTTTTCAGTAAGATATTTTAATGTACTTGAGATCTTTTCTCCTCCTTCTACCTTTACCGCATCAGCTCCAGTCTCTGTAATTATTTTTTTGGCATTTTCATAAGCTATCATTTCATTCTCTTCGTATGTGCCAAAGGGCATATCAACTACAATAAGTGCTTTTTTGGTATTTTTAACTACCGCCGTCGCATGTTCGATCATCATTTGAAGAGAAACTTTTTTTGTAGATTCTAAGCCATAAAGAACAGGGCCAACTGAGTCACCTACTAAAATAATATCGGCAAATTTGTCTGCTATTTTTGCTATTGGTGCTGTGTATGACGTCAAACATATAATAGGTTGTTTTTTTGAAACCTTATCTAAAATTTTTTGTTTTTTTTTTCTTGAAAGCATTACTGTTAATTTTGTTATTTCTAATATGATTTTGTTTTCATTTTTAATATACTTTTATAATGAAAAAAAAAATAAACTTTTTTATATTTTTCATTTTACTTTTACTTTCTAAAAATCTCTATTCGAACGAAATATATCAATCAATAGAGCCAGAACCTGATTCAGTCAAATCAAACTCAAAAAAGACTTTAAAGGCAAAAAACTTTATTATCATCACCGCCAATGACTATGCAACATCTATAGGGTTTCAAGTCCTTAAAGATGGTGGAAATGCAGTTGATTCAGCGATTGCAGTACAATTAGTTCTTGGATTAGTTGAACCTCAATCATCAGGTCTTGGCGGAGGTACTTTTATTACTTACTATGACGTAAAAACAAAAGAAATTTTCAGTTTTGAAGGAAGAGAAAAATCACCCAAACAAATTCCATTAGAGGTTTTTCTCGATAAAACTGGAAAACCAAAAAAATTCTTTGACGCCGCTATTGGAGGAATTTCTGTTGGTGTACCAGCGACCTTAAAAACCTTAAAGCTAATTCATGAAGATTTTGGCCTCCTTGAATGGAGTGAAATAATAAGTTACGTAATAGAATTTTCAGATAAAGGTTTTATTCCATCTCCAAGACTCATTAATGCATTAAAAAAAGAAAAGTTTTTATTCAAACTAAATAAAGATTCAATTTATGAAAATATAATTACAAACCCAAAAAAAAAATTTTCCAATCCAGAATATACCAATACGTTAAAAACAATTTCCAAAAATTTCTCTGATTTTTATAATGGAAATATAGCAAAAAAAATAATAAAAACAGTAAATCAGTCAAATAATCCTGGTTTTTTTGATATTTCTGACTTTGAATCATACGAAGCGATAAAACAAAGAGCTTTTTGCTATAAACTTGCAAATGGCTTAATATTATGCGGTCCGAATCTGCCCTCCTCAGGGACAATATGTATCATTCAGGCTCTTATTATTTACGAAAATATTTTAAAGAAATCACAAAAAGTGAGTTTAGATGAGACTCTATCAATATTAAATTTTATTTATTATTTAAGAGCAAAAAAATTGGCAGATCCTGAATTTGAAAAAATTGACCTAAAAAAATTACTTGATAAGGATGAACTTTTAAAAAATTTTAAATTATTTAAAAAGAAATTAAAAATTGAAGAATCAGTGAATGCAAATGAGCTCCTTAATTCAACAAGCCACTTTACAATAGTTGATAGCTTTGGAAATGTAGTGTCAGCAACATCAAGTATTGAAAGTTCCTTTGGTTCAAGATTATTTACAAATGGATTTTTTCTCAATAATCAGTTAACAGATTTTTCATTCAAAAATATTGACGAATTCAATAACCCCATAAAAAATAGGGTAGAAGGTGGAAAAAGACCATTGAGTTCAATGTCACCGATTATCGTTTTAGATAAATATAATAAACCTTTTTTAACAGTTGGCTCACCGGGTGGAAAAGCAATAATATCATATGTTTTTAAGGTTTTAATTGATGTTTTGTATAAGGACATAGAGATTAAAAATTCTATTGAAAGTCCAAATTACATTAAAATTAATGAAAAAACATACTTTGAAGATAAAGTTCTAAAAAAATTTTCATCTGATAATAAACCGATTGTTAGAAAACTTACAAGCGGATTAGCAGTAATAAAGAAAACTGAAGAAGGGTTTATTGGAGTAGCTGACTCACGACGAGACGGGTCTGTGAGAGGAGAATAATATTTATTTTACAAATAAAAATTATCTGATATAAAAAAATTAGGAATTATTATGAAAAGAACTTTTCAACCAAGTAATAAAGTTAGAAAAAGACGTCATGGTTTTAGGTCAAGAATGTCAACACAAGGTGGCAAAAAAGTCATCACTAGAAGAAGACAAAAAGGAAGAAAAGTCCTCTCAGCTTAATATAAATAAATTAAGGAAAAGATCTGAATTTTTGGATCTTAGAAAAAACTGCAGTACCTTTCACGGTACAGCTATAATTAGCAATTACAAAAAATCAAATAATAAAATATCTAAGATTGGACTGACTGTTACAAAAAAAATTGGTTCAGCAGTTGTTAGGAATAAGATAAAGAGAATTTTAAGAGCGGTAATTCAAAAAAATAAAAAAATTTTTGTAACACCAATCCGTCTTGAGATAATTGCAAAAAAAGAGTTCCTCAAGTTTAAGTTTGAAGTTATAGAAAAAGATTTAAAAGATGTTTTAGAAAAAATAAGTTAGTAAATTGATTGAATTTTTTTTTCTTTCCTATACAAATTATAATTTATTAAGCTATGGATAACCAAAAAAATCTTCTATTAGCTGTTGTTTTTTCAATAGCCGTTCTGTTTGGATTTGACTTTTTTTTCGGTCCTAATAAGACAGTTCAACAGGAAAATATCGTCAATAATTCTGAATCTTTAAAAAACGACAAGTCAAGTTCTATTGATACCGAGGCACCAAGCATTAAAGCTCCTCCTTCGCTATCAGTAAAGCAGAATAATAATTACAATGAAAAAAGAATTAATTTTAAAGCTAATAGAATAGAGGGAAGTATCAATTTATTTGGCGCTACAATTGATGAAATAATTTTAAGTGATTATTTTGAAACCATAAAAAAAGAAAAAAAAATTAAACTTTTGCAAAAAGAAAATTCAAACTCTCCATATTTCTTGAGAATGGGATGGGCATCCACTGATAAAAAATTAATGCTCCCAAATAAAGATTCTTTATGGGAATCAAAAACAAAAACCAACAATAATGACCCTCTTGAAATTGAATGGAAAAGTAAGCAGGGGCTTAAAATAAATAGAAAAATAAGTTTTGATGAAAATTTTATGATTACTGTTGAGGATATTGTATTGAATCAAACAGGAAATAACGTAGAACTTACTAATTATTCATACATCAGACGAAAAAATCACAGACCAGAAAATAAGTTTTTTATACTTCACGAAGGTCCGTTAGGTGTTTTTAATGATACCCTTAAAGAATTCTCTTATGAGGATTTTGAAGAGCAGAGTATTGTTGAATCTTCTACAAACGGCTGGGTGGGTTATACTGATCATTATTGGCAAGTTGCAATTTTTCCTGATACCGAAGAGCCGTTCAAAGCCGAAGTTAGGAATATTAAAAATTCAGTAAATTCAATACAAATTGATTTTATAAATGATAATCTCAAAACCGTTGAGCCTGGTGAAACTTTAATTGTCAAATCTTACGTATTTGCTGGAGCAAAAGAAGTTCCACTAATAGATAATTATATAAAAACACTAAAGGTAAACAAGCTTGACCTATCTGTTGACTTTGGCTGGTTTTATTTTTTAACCAAACCTCTTTTTTATGCTCTCAATTATTTATCAGTTTTGTTTACTAATTTCGGAGTTGGAATTATTATTTTGACAATTTTTATCAGAATAATTTTATTTCCACTTGCAAACAAATCGTTTAAATCAATGAATTCAATGAGAATTTTAACACCTGAAATTCAAAGAATTAGAGAAAGGTATAAAGATGACAGAAATAAAATGAATCAAGAAATGTTTGCGTTATACAGAGAGAAAAAAATTAATCCCGCAGCTGGCTGTCTACCAATTTTGATTCAAATCCCAATTTTCTTCGCCCTTTACAAAGTTTTATTTGTTTCAATAGAAATGAGACATGCCCCTTTTTTTGGGTGGATAAAAGATTTATCTGCACCCGATCCAACAAGTTTATTTAATTTGTTTGGCCTGGTACCTTGGGACCCACCTTTGTTCTTAACAATAGGAATTTGGCCTCTCTTGATGGGATTAACAATGTATTTACAACAAAAAATAAATCCTCCACCACCCGATCCAATTCAAGCAAAGGTATTTATGATGCTTCCTTTTATTTTTACCTTCTTACTTGCTACTTTTCCATCGGGAATGGTTGTTTATTGGACTGTTAACAATATACTTTCTATAGGACAACAATACATTCTATTAAAAAAGCAAAAGAAAAATATTGCTTGATTGAAGATTATGAATAGTGAATGGTTTTTTTTAAAAGAGGCACATTCATTATCAGGTCTTCCTAATGATGATATTCCTGAGTACATTTTTTGGGGCAGGTCTAATGTTGGAAAGTCTTCCCTAATAAATCTTTTAACAAAGAAAAACCTTGCAAAAACCTCTAAAACTCCTGGAAGAACAAAAAGCCTTGTCTTTTTTCAATATAAAAAAATATTCAGAATTGTTGACTTTCCAGGCTACGGATTTTCACATATCCCCAAAAAAAAAGTAATAAAATTAGACAATTTTATTGAAAGTTATTTAACAAAAAGAGAGAATATTGAGAAAATTTTTCTTCTTTTTGATTCCAGACATCTTATAAAACCAATTGATAAGATTATTATAGATTCATTGTTAGAGTTACAAACAAATGATATAAACTTTGTATTCACAAAAGCCGATAAAGTTAAAGCATTAGAAAAAGAAAAAATAGATAAAGAAATAGAAAGTATTTCAAAAAAGTTCAACAAAAAAATCTTTCACACTAGTATTAAAGAAAGTAATGGGATACTTTTATTGAGAAAATTTCTTCATCAATCACTGGATATAAAAATTGGTAAAAATTTCAAGTACTAAAAATAAAGAATGGGTGAATCAGGCTTCAATTTTATCTCAAGCTCTCCCATTTATGCAGAGATATACAGGAAAAAATATAACAATCAAATATGGTGGAGCGGCTATGGGAGATGGTCCACTATCAGCAAGTTTTGCCAAAGATGTTGCACTGTTAAAGCAAGTTGGAATAAACCCAGTTGTAGTTCATGGAGGGGGTCCCAGAATTAAAGTCATGTTAGACAGACTTAAAGTAAAAAGCACCTTCATAGACGGTCTTAGAATTACAGATAAGGAAACTATGAAGATCGTTGAAATGGTTCTATCAGGTTCAATAAATAAAGAAATTGTAATGGAAATTAATAAAGAAGGAGGAAGGGCAATAGGTTTATCAGGCAAAGATGGTTTATTAGCTGAAACAGTAAAATTTAATAAAAATCAATCATCTGGTGAAATAGAGAAAATTTTGGACCTAGGATTTGTAGGGTTGCCAAACAAAATTAATAAAGATTTGCTTAATTGGTTTTTAGAGTCTGACTTTATTCCCGTAATCTCGCCCATAGGATATGATAGAAAAAACTTTGAAACGTATAATATTAATGCCGACACAATGGCAGGGTCAGTTGCTACTTCAATTTTATCGGAACGATTAATTCTTTTGACTGATGTCAAAGGAGTTTTAGACAAAAAAGGAAATTTACTCACAGAAATCAGTATAAATGATGTGAAAAAATTAATTGAAAACGGAACTATCAATGGGGGTATGATACCAAAAATTGAAACCTGTGTTGATGCTGTTAAAAATGGTGTGAATGCAGCTGTGATTCTAGATGGCAGGCTACCTCACTCTATTCTTTTGGAGATTTTCACTGAACATGGTGTTGGTACCTTAATATCAAATTAGAAAATGAATGTAGAAGTTTTCAAAGAAAAAAAAGTTTGGTTATTTGATCTAGATAATACAATTTATTCCCCAAATACAAAGATTTTTGACCAAATTGATCAAAGAATGAAACTATTCATCTCTAAAAAACTCTCAATTTCTGAAAATGAAGCATTTATTCTTCAAAAAAAGTTTTATCACAAGTATGGGACAACTCTTTATGGTTTAATGAAAAACTACAAACTTGATCCAGACGAGTTTCTTAACTTTGTCCATGATATTGATCTTAGTAAACTCAAAAAAAATTCTGTATTGTTTAAAAAAATTAACAATCTACCAGGTTCGAAGATTATTTATACAAATGGTGAAAAAAATTACGCCGAAAAAGTTTTGAAATCACTGGGTATCTCTAATTTATTCAAGTCAATCTGGGATATAAAGAAATCAAAATTTATTCCTAAACCTGAAATGTCTCCTTTAAAAAATCTACTGTCAACCAACAAGATTGATAACTCGTCTTGTGTTTATTTTGAAGATATTGAAAAAAATTTGAGACCTGCACACCAATTAGGTATTACGACAGTACACATTACTGATAAAAATCCAACAATAAAAAAATCTTACGTAGATTTTAGATTTAAAACTATAATATCAGCCCTGGATATGATAAATAAAAACTTTTAAGGAGAATTATGTCACAAAAAGAACTTCAACAAAAAATTGAAAGCTATTGGGAAAATAAAGATTCTTTAAACCTTACGGATGTTGATTTGCGTTCTAATGTTGATGAAGTTCTTAATTTATTAGATGCTGGAAAAATTAGAGTTAGTGAAAAAAAAAACGGAATTTGGGAAGCTAATCAATGGATAAAAAAAGCCATTCTTCTCTCATTTAAAACAAAGGATAATTCAATATTTTCTAGTGGAACTTCAAATCTAAGAAGAGGACAATACACTTGGTTTGATAAAGTCAATCTTAAAACCTCCGGATGGGTTGAGGATGAGTGGACCAAAAGAAATTTTAGGTCTGTTCCTGGCGCAATAATAAGACATTCATCATATATAGCTGAAAATGTTGTTTTGATGCCGAGCTTCATAAATCTCGGAGCCTATATTGATTCTGGAAGTATGATTGATACATGGGCGACTGTAGGATCATGCGCGCAAATTGGAAAAAATGTTCATCTTTCAGGTGGGGCAGGTATTGGAGGGGTATTAGAGCCTTTGCAGGCAAACCCTGTAATTATTGAGGATAATTGCTTTATTGGAGCTAGATCTGAGATTGCTGAGGGTGTAATTGTAGAGGAAGGAAGTGTTATTTCAATGGGTGTTTATATTGGAGCATCTACAAAAATTATTAATAGAGAATCCGGAGAAGTTTTATTTGGAAAAGTTCCACCCTACTCTGTTGTCGTTCCTGGCTCAGTAAAAAGTGAGAAAGGTGATGTTAATCTTTATTGTGCGGTTATAGTAAAACAGGTCGATCAGAAGACTCGCTCCAAAACTTCAATAAATGAATTATTGAGATCATAATGAATGTTTTAAAGTTATCATCAGACCTTATGAGTTTTAAAAGCATTTCACCTAAAAGCGCTGGCTCACTTGAATTTATTCAGGATTTATTAAACAAATGGGGATTTGATTGCCATTTACTTGAATTCGGTGAAACCAAGGTAAAGAACCTTTATGCATGTTTTACTGGTGGTAAAGGGCCAAATGTTTGTTTTGCTGGACATACTGATGTTGTTCCACCAGGAGATGAGAAGGAATGGGATTCTGAGCCGTTTACACCTCTTGTTAAAGACGGAATTTTGTATGGAAGGGGAGCAAGTGATATGAAAACAGCAATTGCTGCCTTTATAGTTTCATCAAAAAAATTTTTAGATTTAAATAAAAGTTTTAATGGAAGCATTTCTTTTTTATTAACTGCAGACGAGGAGGGAGATGCTGATTATGGAACAAAAACCGTTGTAGAGTGGCTTAGTAAAAGTAATAAAAAAATTGATTACTGTTTGGTTGGAGAACCTACAAATCCAAACATTTTAGGGGAAATGGTAAAAGTAGGGAGAAGAGGTAGTCTTAATGGAGAAATCTTAATCAAGGGTAAACAAGGTCATGTTGCTTACCCAGAAAAATGTAAAAATCCGATTGATGATTTATTATTAGTTTGCTCTTCATTAAACGAAAAACTTGACGAGGGATCAAAGACTTTTCAGCCTTCTAAACTTACAATTACATCAATTGATGTCGGCAATAAGGTTACCAATTTAGTTCCTAACTCAGTTAAACTTAAATTTAATGTAAGGTTTAATGATAATTTCAAATCTGAGGAAGTAATCAAGCTTTTAAAAAATAGACTCGACAAGTTAGAATGTAATTATGACCTTCAGACAAAAGTTTCTGGAGAATCATTTTTTAATTTTTCAGAAAAGTTAACTGAATCTATTGTGAATGCTATAAAAACAGTTACGAAAAACGATCCAGAACTGAGTACATCGGGCGGAACTTCTGACGCAAGATTTATATCAAAAATTTGTCCTGTAATTGAATTTGGAATAGTAGGTAAAACTATGCATCAAATTAATGAAAATATATCAATTAAAGATATAGAAAAATTAAGCGATATTTACTTTTTGTTTTTAAAAAATATTTTTAAAGACAAGTTCTGATTAATAGATAATTTTTTCAAGATAAAGACCCTCTGCGGGTGCGGTTGGTCCAGCCCTTTTTCTATCTCTAGAGTTTAATATTTCTTTCACGCTTAACTCATTAAGCTTGTTAATACCAACTTTTATTAAGGTACCAACAATTATTCTTACTTGATTGTGCATGAATGATTTTCCTTCAACTCTAATTTCAATACAATCGTTTTTTTTTGAAATTATGATTTTATCAATACTTCTAGACGTTATTTTTGCTTGACAGTTTGTTGACCTAAAAGCACTAAAATCATGTTTACCAATTAAAATTTTAGCTGCTCTTCTCATTTTTGCAATAACAACCGTTTGTGGAATAAACCAAACTCTTTTGGACAGCAAATGAGAATTTGTTTCTCTATTGTGAATTTTATAAAGATATATTTTCTTCTTAACTGAAAACCTAGAGTGAAAACTTTGACTAACATACTTTGAACTAAGAACAGTTATGCTATTATTATTTTTCTTTAAAAAAAAATTTATAGCTTTATGAATTTTATTATCATCAATTTTTTTATTTTTTAAGTCAAAATGCGCCACTTGACCAAAAGCATGGACGCCAGCATCTGTTCTGCCTGCGACGATTAATTCTATGTTCTCTTTAAAAATTTTTTTTAGTGAACTTTCGATTTCACCTTGGACAGACTTACCGTTTTCTTGTCTTTGCCAGCCAACATAGTTTGATCCATCATATTCAATAATAAGTTTGATCCTAAACATTTACTCAAAAATGAACTCTTTTATTTTTAAACCATTTAAAAAATCAATTGCGTTCATTCTACCTTTTCCCTCTGGTTGAAGTTCTATAATTTTTATTAAACCTTCACCACACTGAACTACAAACTCTTCATTAACTGCTCCCAATTTTTTTTTATCTTTTGGTATAACTTTTTCAGAAATAATTTTTGATTTAAAAATCTTTATCCTTTTTTCATGTGTTTTAATTTTTGTCCAAGTACCTGGAGAGGGATTAAATGCTCTAATTTTTCTATTTATAATTTTAGCTGGTTGATTCCAAGAAATTCTTGTCTCTACTTTCTCTATTTTACCAGCATAAGATGCCTGATCATTTGACTGAATAATAAAATTATGATTTTTTTCCATCACACTTTTAATAGTTTCTATTAAAAGAGGTTGACCAACCTTGATAATTTTTTCAAAAATTTCGTTGCTTGTGTCGTCCTCTAAAATTACAAATTTTTTTTGATTAATGATTGGTCCGGCATCTAATTTTTTTTCAACTTTCATTATTGTAACACCTGTTTCTGTGTCACCTGCAAGTATTGACCTTTGTACTGGTGCAGCCCCTCTCCACTTTGGTAGTAATGAGGCATGAACATTTATTGTTAAAAATTTGGGATGATTAATTATTTCCTCATTCACCAAATTCCCATACGCAACAACAATAATAAAATCTACAGAAATCTCTCTTAAACTTTGAAGAAATCTCTCATCACTCAAATTATTTGGAGTAAAGGTTGGAATCTTTTTTTCTAAACTCCACTTTTCAACAGGCGAAAGGTTAGTTTTTTTTCCTCTTCCTGATTTTGAAGCTGGTTGACTTACTACAAATTTAATTAAAAAATTTTTACTAAAAAGATATTTTAAAAATTGTAATGAAAAATCTGGTGTACCAAAAAAACCTATCTCAATATCAGATAGCTTATTCATCAGCTTTATTTTTTTTCTTTATTTTTCTTAGCTTTTCAATTGCTAACTTTCTCTTTAGTTTTGAAAGATGATCTATAAATAAAATACCGTCTAAATGGTCAATCTCATGTTGGATACAAATTGACATTAGACCATTAAAGGTAGCGCTTTTTTTTTTTCCATCGTCATTATACCATTCTACTTTTACTTGCTTTGATCTTTCAACCTCTGCAAAATATTCAGGAACTGAAAGGCACCCCTCCTCATTAATAAATTTTTCTTCTGAAAACTCGATGATTCTCGGATTTACAAATGCAATTGGATTAGAGGCATCTTCCTCTTTAATATCAATTACAACTATTCTCTTTTTTATACCAACTTGCGGTGCTGCAAGGCCTATTCCGTTTCCCGAGGCATATAAGGTTTCAAACATGTCATTAATAGTATTTTTAAGATTTTGATCAAAACTTTCTACAACAGTCGATTTATGCTTCAATCTTGTATCAGGTATTGTTAGTATCTCTAGTGTAGTCATGGTAAAGTTTTAAAAATGAGTTTTGAAACATTAATAATTATTTTTTTATCTAGCTTACTCTTAATTTTAGTTATAATTCAATTTTTTTTTTCAAATACAGGCTCAAAAGAAAGAATTAAGATTTTACTTGAAAAACAAGAAAATCTAGAAAGATCAATTTATCAAATATTTGAAGAAAAATTTGATAAGATTGATACAAAATTTGAAAAATCTTCAGCAGAAAATACATCCAATCTCTATCAAATTAAAGAGAAAATATCAATTATTGACAGGGCTCAACAAAATATTTCAGGATTGACCGAAAACGTAATTGATCTAAAGAATATTTTATCTAACACTACAAAACGCGGAAAATTTGGGGAGGTTTTACTTGAAAATTTAATATCAGATCACTTACCTACCAAAAATTATGAATTTCAAAAAACTCTTTCAAATAATTCCAGAGTTGACTGTATCATAAAATCTTCAGGTTCATTAAATAATTTGTGTATAGACGCAAAGTTTCCAAGGGAAAGCTTCGAAAAGATTTTAAAATCAACAACCAAAGAGGAAAAAAGTAGAGTACTTAAACTTTTTAAATCTGACATTATGAATCATGTTTTAGATGTTAAAAATAAATATATAATTCCAGGAGAGACTTCAGATATAGCACTCATTTTTATTCCTAGTGAACAAATCTATCTAGAAATTTTTAATCTAATTCCTGAAATTACTGACCAATTTTATGACTTAAAAATTTTCCTTGTTTCACCAACAACAATGTGGATAGTCCTTAGTTACGTTGAGAGTATATTAAGAGATAAAAAAATTTCAGAAAACTCTAAATTTATTTTTAATCAACTCAAAGATCTTACAGATGAAATTTCAAGATTAGAAACTAGAATTAATAAAATGGACTCTCATTTTACTAATGCTCAAAATGATTTAAATGATATTCTTATAACAACAAAAAAAATCAGAAATAAAAAAGATAAATTAATAAAACTAGACGTTAAAACTTAGTTTTCATTTCACTTCTTGAACTAAATGCAGTTGATAGTGTATTATAATCAACGCTATCCAATTCTCCCCCTATGGGAATCCCTTGGGCAAGTCTAGTTACCAAGATTTCTTGCTTTTCGCAACTATCAGCAATAAATTCCGCAGTAATTTGACCTTCAACCGTTGCATTAGTAGCTAAAATAATTTCATTTATTTTTTTGCTTTGCACTTTTTTCATTAAAGAAGATATATTTAACTCATCTGGACCAATCCCATCAATCGCAGATAAGACTCCTCCTAAAACATGGTAATGACCATCGTAGGCTTTACTTTTTTCAATAGCCCATAAATCGCCGATATCCTCTACTACACAAACTTTTTCACTTTTTCTTTTGTTGGAATTACAAATAGAACAGGGTGAAGAAATATCAACATTTCCGCAATTCTCACAAAATGTTAGTGAAGATTTGAGATCATTTAACGAAGTTATTACTTGCGGTATAATTTTCTCTTTATTTTTTAAAAGATAAAGTACAATTCTTCTGGCTGATCGTGGGCCCAGATTTGGTAATTTAGAGAAAAGCTCAATGAGATCACCTAATGCAGACATAATTTCTAAAAGGGTAGTTTCATTCCTGGAGGCAATCCTAAGCCTCCTGAAATGGAATTCATTTGATTACTCATGTTTTCAGAAATTTTCTTGGTAGCATCGTTAACTGCCGCCAAAATAAGGTCCTCTAAAACTTCAACTTCATTTTTATCAACAATATTTGGATCAATTGTAATTTTTTTGAGAACATGCTTACCGTTAATTATTACTTTAACAGCCCCCCCTCCTGAAAGACCTTCTATTTCGGTTTCCTCTATTTTTTTTTGCATCTCTGCCATCTTTGCCTGCATTTCCTTAGCTTGTTTCATTATTTGAGAAATATTTGTCATTTTTTTTCCTTATTTTTATTGTTTTCTTTTTCAATTTCCTTAACTGAAGTTACTTCAGATGAAGGAATAATATCAAGAATTTTTTTTATCGAATCTTCTTTTTTTATCTGCTCAACTTTTCTTTCATAGTTTAATTGTTCAATTTCTGAGAGTGATTTAAATCCCGATTTGTTAGTTACGGATAATATCCATCTTTTATTAGTAAGCTTTCCTAAAATTTTTGAGGCTTTCCATAGAATAGACTGTGCCTCTTGATTTTCTCCAATATTTTCTAACTCAATATGAAACGCGTCTTTATTACCATCTAACTCAGAATAACTGACTAATCTGAAAGAATTACGGAGGTGATAAGCAACTAACATCTCTGACTCTTTTTCTAAAAATTCAACTAGTTCAGTAAATTTTTTTAGATTGCTCTCATTATTTTCAAAACTTTTATTTTGGTCAAGTAAATCTCTTTTCAATGCAAGGTTATTTTCAACTATATTAGAGGTTTCTTTTTGAGTAATTTGTGAATCATCATTTTGAGATGATTGTCGATTTTCTCCAATTTCTGTTAATCTTTTTTTATCATCTTCTTTTTTGATAAGTGCCTCAAAAGGTGTGGGGATTAATGAAATGTAACACATTCGCATTATTGCCATTTCAAAACATTGTTTTTCATCAAAAGTATCAGATAATTCATTTAAATATCTTTGCATTACCTCCCAAAATCTTGTTAGAAAGTCCATTTCAAATTTTTCTGATAGTTTTTTTAACCTATCAATACTTTTTGAATCAAAAAAATCATAGCTATTTTCAAATTTTGATTTAATAAGGGCTAAATTATATGTCAGTTTCATTAATGATTTCGCTAATTCATCAATAGATATTCCCTTTTCATAGAGTTCTTGAAATTTTTCCAATGACAATTTAACTTCACCGTTACATAAACTTTCAAATAAATCTAAAGCTTGAGTGTTATCTGTTAACCCTATTACATTTCTCACAAGTTCAGGTGAAATTTTTTTGTTTCTAGCTAGAACATTATCTAATATTGACAAAGAATCGCGCATTGAACCCTCAGAACATATAGATATAATCTGTGCTGATTCTTTATCTAATGTATAACCTTCCTTTTTAGCAACATTAATCAAATGGTCTGTAATCATGTTTAAATCTACTCTTCTCAAAACGAATCTTTGGCATCTTGATAAAATTGTGACTGGTACTTTTTCAGTTTCTGTAGTTGCAAAAATAAAAACTACATCAAGAGGAGGTTCCTCAAGTGTTTTAAGAAGTGCATTAAAGGCAGCTTTTGATAACATGTGGACTTCATCAATAATAAAAATTTTTTTTTTGGCATTAACAGGCTTATAATTTATGTTTTCTATAATTTCCCTTACGTCCGCAACACCTGTTCTACTTGCGGCGTCTATTTCAACAACATCAATATTACTCTCGTTATCAATTGAAATACAATTTTTACATTTTCCGCAAGGCTCAGGGTTTTTAAGATCTAAATTTTCACAATTAAGTGTTTTTGCTAAAATACGAGCTATTGTTGTTTTTCCTATGCCCCTGGTCCCTGAAAACAAAAAAGCATGAGCTACTCTATTAAGTTTAATGGCACCTTCTATTACAGAGCAAACTTCATCCTGACCAATTATATCAGAAAATTTTTTTGGTCTGTATTTCCTGGCTAATACAATATATTCATTGTCAGTCATTTTTTCCTCAAAAGGAGCCGAGTATTGACCCAAAGACAATCGTTACGGCTGCTTCTTTTCAGATCTGACCGGATTGGCGAAGCCATTGTCCAAACTCAACTCCCAGAATAAAATAACATTTAAAGTTTTATTTTAAAATAACTTATAAATATTCAATCAATTTCTAAAATTTGAGGCTTCAAAGTAACCTATCATTTTTACTTTTGTTGAATATAAATTTAAAACTTTCAATGCTTTTTTAAAATTTGAACTTTCAGGGTGAGACTCAACATCGACTAAAAAAGAAAATTGCTTGAAATCCTTATTTACAAAAAAACTTTCTAAACGGGTTAAATTAATTGAATTAGAAGCAAAACCACCCAAAGCTTTATAAAGCGATGCTGGTAAGTTTTTTGTATTAAAGACAATTGATGTAATTACTTTTTTATCTAAACCAATTTTTTTACTTTTCTTGGAGAAAACTAAAAATCTAGTGATGTTATTTTTTGAATCTTGCATATTATTTTTAACAATTTTCAAGTTATAAATTTCAGATGCTAATTTTGAAGCAATAGCTGCAGAATTAGTTGTTTTTATTTCAGATATATATTTTGCTGCTCCAGCCGTATCAATAAAATTTACAGGATTGATATTCAATTTTCTTATATTTTTTTTACATTGATTTAACGCATGTATATGGCTGAAAACTCTTTGTATTTTAGATAAATTAATATTTTCTTTTGTCATTAGATGATGCTCTATTTTGTGATAATGCTCAGCGACAATCTTTAAATTAATTTTTTCAAGTAAAAAATGCATATCCGCTACTCTGCCAGCAATATTGTTCTCAACAGGAATTAAAGCAACATCTGCTTTTTTATTTTCAACAGCACTTATGGCTTCCTCGAATGAATTGCATGGAAGAGTTAAGTAATCTTTATAGAATTTTCGACAAACTAAATCTGAATAAGCACCATGCAACCCCTGAAATGATATATATCTTTTTGGCATTATTAAGTAAGTTATGAATTATTATTTTTAAAAAGCAAACGAATTTTTTTTAGGTCTTCCATCGTGTCTACACTTGGAGGATTATTTTTTAATTTAACTACCTTAATCTTCATTTTGTTATCAATAGCCCTCATTTGTTCAAGACTCCTATTAATTTCGTTAGAAGTTTGCTCAAGATTTACGTACTTTTCCAAAGAAATAGGGGTATAAATATACAAACCTATATGATGATAAAAATTTTTCTTAGACTTAATAACTCTGACAAAGTCTCTGGCAAACCCTTCGTTTTTTTTATCTAAAATTACATTTGCTTTAACAATATTTGTATCTCTAATTTCAGAGTTCTCTAAATTACAAACTGCAGAGGCAATATCAGTTTTATCATCAAAAAATAAATTCACGGTTTTTTCTATTAGTTCTTTTTTAAAGATAGGTAGATCACCCTGTAAGTTGACAATAAAATCAAATTTTTTATCAAGGACTTTATAAGCACTAAAAACTCTGTCAGTTCCACTTTTAATATTTGCTTGTGTCATTACTGAATTTACGTTGTTTTTTATACAGAGGTTAAAAATTTTTTTACTATCTGTTGCAACATAAACATCTCCAAGTTTGTAATTTATTGCAGATTTAGCAACTCTCAAAATCATTGGAACATTATTAATTTTTCTAAGAAGTTTTTCCCTCAGTCTTTCAGACTTAAGCCTGGCTGGAATAATTATTACCAAATTTTCTTTTTTCAATTTTCTATTGCTCGTCATAATTGTATTTTATATTAATATACTTAAAATTTTTTGTTATAATTAAGCATGAATAAATATTTTCTATCATTAATATCAATATTAATTTTATTTCAATCATTCAAAGTTGCAGATGAAATTTTTTTTCATAAAGAAACAACTAAAAGAAGCTATGTAATAATCGCTGACGAACAAGAGATAAATAATGAGATAGTTCAAACAGAAGAAGTCGTAACAAAAGCAGATGTAGATGTTGAGGCCTTATTAGTAACGGCAAATCTTGAAAATGGAAAGAAAATTGCAAAACAATGTAGTGCCTGTCATAGTTTTGATAATTCAATGAAAATTAAGGTTGGTCCTCCCCTTTGGAATATTGTAGGGAGAGAATCAGCAAGTATTGACGGCTTTAAATATTCTAAAGCATTAACTGATTACAAAAAAAATTGGTCAATAAACGAACTTTTCTATTTCTTTGAAAATCCAAAAGAATATATCAAAGGAACAAAAATGATATATAAAGGATTAAAAAAAGAGTCCGATAGAGCAGATCTTATTTCATATTTAAAATCTTTAAACTAATGAAACTCAATCATTCTGATTTACTTAAGTTTGCATTAAATTTTGCAGATGAAAGTAAAAAAATTTTGCAAAAAAATTATTTTAAAACCTTTAATATTGAAGAAAAAAATGATGGTTCGTTAGTAACAAATATTGACAAAGAAATTGAGGAAAAATTTAGAAAATTATTAAAGAAAAAATTTCCTGAGCATGGCGTAATTGGTGAAGAATTTGGTTATGAAAGAGAGAATAATGAATATGTATGGATTCTTGATCCTTTAGACGGGACTCACAGTTTTATTGCAGGAAAGCCGCTTTTTGGGACTCTCATTTGTTGTATGAAAAATAACAAACCAATAATTGGAGTAATAGATATACCAATACTTAATCAAAGGTGGTCTGGGGGTGAGAAATTAGGTGTTAAGTTAAATAACATAAAATGTAAGAGGGTCTTAAAGAAAAAAAAATTTAGCCAAACAATAATGGCATCAACTTCACTATTAATGTTTGATGAAAAAAGACGATCTACTATTACTGATATATATAAAAAAGTTAAGTTTCCAATTTTTGGAACCGACTGTTATGCATATGGTTTATTATTATCGGGGAAGATTGATATTATTATCGAAGCTAACATGAAGCCTTGGGATTACATGGCGCAAGTAGCATTAGTTCAAGAATTAGGAGGAAAAATGACGGATTGGAATGAGGAGAATTTAGGAATCAATTCTGATGGAAAAATCATTGCATCTAACTTTTCTAATCACCATAAAGAAATAATAAATCTAATAAAAACTTTATAAAATGAGTATCTTAAAACGCATTATCATTATTAACTTATTTTTTTTTTCATCAGCACTTTCCGATCCAGTTGAAAAAAAGTCTTTTGATAATTATCAGCATGGAATTGCAATGCATGGTGACTTAAAATACCCAAAAAATTTTAAAAAATTTGAATATGCAAATGAGAACGCTTTCAAGGGAGGTAAAATAAACAGATTTTCAATTGGAACATTTGACAATTTAAATCCATATATTTTAAAAGGAGTACCTGCTTATCAGGCAGCATATCTTTTTGAGACTTTAATGAAATCTTCCTTTGATGAACCATTTAGTCAATATGGTTTACTTGCTGAAGGAGTTAAAGTACCACCAGATAGGTCTTGGGTGGCATTTAAAATAAGAAAAGAAGCTAGATTTTCTGATGGTACAAAAGTCACACCAATGGATGTAAAGTTTTCTTTTGAAACCATTATGTCAAAAGGACATCCCACCTATAAAACATACTGGGGTCAGGTTGATAAAGTAGATGTAATTAGTACAAATGAGGTTAAATTTTTTTTTAAAGGAGATCCTAACCCAGAACTTCCACTCATAATAGGATATCAATTACCTATTTTTTCAAAAAATGATTGGGAAGGTAAGGACTTTAGTAAAACTACACTTACACCCCCTTTAGGAAGTGGACCTTATTTGATTTCAGATGTTAAAGCAGGAAGAAGTCTTACTCTAACAAAAAATAATAATTACTGGGGAAAAGATCTTAACGTAAATATTGGTCGTTATAATTTCGAAACAATTCATTATGACTACTACAGAGATGAAACAGTTGCATTGGAAGCATTTAAATCTGGGGCTTATGACTTTAAACAGGAAAATTCATCAAAAAATTGGGCAACCGCTTATAAATTTCCAGCTGTTAAAGAAGGTAAGGTAAAAGTTGAGGAAATCAAATATTACAGGCCTAGTGGAATGCAAGGATTTGCTTACAATACAAGAAAAACAATTTTTAAAAATAGAAATGTCAGAAAAGCTTTGACCTATGCGTTTGATTTTGAATGGTCTAACAGAAACTTGTTTTACAATGCATATACTAGAACAAAAAGTTTTTTTGATAACTCCGAACTTTCATCCCAAAGTTTACCAAGTAATGATGAATTAAAAATTCTTGAAAAGTATAGAGGTAAAATTCCCGATGAGGTATTTACAAGTGTCTATACTCCGCCAAATACAGCAGAAGAAAATGGTTTAAGGAAAAATTTAAGAATAGCCAGAAGACTTCTTAAACAAGAAGGGTGGATAATAAAAGACGATGTGTTAATAAATGAGAAAACAGGTGAAATTTTTGAATTTGAAATTCTACTCAGATCACCACTTTTTGAAAGAATTGTTTTACCAATGAAAAGAAATCTAAAAAAATTAGGTATTGATGTGTCCATTAGAACGGTTCAAGATGATTCTCAATACATAAGACGACTAGAGGATTTTGATTATGATATGATAGTCATAAATTATGGTTCAATAATTTCACCAGGTAATGAGCAAAAAAGTTACTGGGGGTCAGCTACAGCAGATCAAAAAGCTAGTCCTAATTACATGGGAGTAAAAAACCCAGTAATTGACGAAATAGTTGATAAACTTGTAAGTGCAAAGTCAAGAAAAGAGCTCGTTACATATACCAAGGTGTTAGACAGAATACTGCTATTCAATTACTATCTAATTCCTCAATTTCATATTGGACATTATAGGGTGGCTTATTGGAATAAAATTTCTAGACCTAATATTTCTCCAAAATATGATCTAGGTTTTGACTTTTGGTGGTTTGACCCTGACAAGGCAAAAAATATTGGGGAGGTTTCTCCTACTAACATTGAAAAAAAAAAGGATAATTCTTTTTATTATCTCTTATTATTTTTTTTATTATTTATCCTTTGGAGAATGAGAAGGAAAACTAGCTAATGTTAAATTATATTATAAAAAGATTATTTCTCATAATACCAACCCTATTTGGTATACTAGCAGTAAATTTTGTAATTATTCAAGCTGCACCGGGAGGACCTGTTGAAAAAGCTATTGCTCAAATTAAAGGAACAGAGGTTTCTGTAACAGAGCGATTCACCTCATCTGGTGGAGAACAATTATCAAGCAATCAATCTCAAAAGAATTTCAGTGTTCAAGAAAGCAAATATAGAGGTTCTCAAGGAATCGATCCAGATTTAATAAAAGAACTAGAAAAGCAATATGGCTTTGATAAACCCCCTCTTCAAAGATTTTTTGAAATGCTAAAAAATTATTTAGTTTTTGACTTTGGTGAAAGTTTTTATAAAGACAAAAGTGTTATTTCACTGATTTTAGAAAAATTACCTGTCTCAATTTCGCTTGGTCTATGGACAACTTTGTTCGTGTATTTAATTTCAATTCCCTTAGGTATAAAAAAAGCTGTAAGAGATGGATCAAAGTTCGACATTTACTCTTCATCATTAATTATAATTGGTTATGCAATTCCAGGTTTCTTATTTGCAATTTTTCTTATAGTTGTTTTTGCTGGAGGAAGTTACTTAGATATTTTTCCTTTAAGAGGATTAATTTCTGATAATTGGGAAGAACTTAACTTTTTAGAGAAGATTATTGATTATTTCTGGCATCTAGCATTACCCGTACTCGCAATGGTAATTGGAGGATTTGCAAGTCTTACCATGTTAACAAAAAACTCGTTTCTTGATGAGATTAATAAACAATACGTTTTGACAGCGAGAGCTAAAGGTGTAAGTGAGCAAAAAGTTCTGTATGGACATGTTTTTAGAAACGCAATGCTAATTGTAATTTCAGGTTTTCCAGCAGCATTTATAAATATTTTATTTACATCCTCTCTTCTAATTGAAGTTATTTTTTCTTTAGATGGTCTTGGACTTTTAGGTTTTGAGGCCGCACTTGGAAGAGATTATCCTGTTGTATTTGGAAGTTTGTATATTTTTACATTAATTGGTTTACTGCTGAGACTAATCAGCGATTTAACATATGTATTAATCGACCCTAGGATTGATTTTGAAAGTAGAGGAAATTAGTGAATGTTTCTCCATTAACAATTCGAAGATTAAGAAATTTCAGAGCAAATAAAAGAGGTTATTATTCAGCTTTGATCTTTTCTGTTTTATTTTTAATTTCCATTTTTGCAGAATTTATTGCTAACGATAAACCTATTTTTGTTATTTTTGACAGTCAAATACATTTTCCTGTTTTTGAAAAAATTTCTGAAACATATTATGGTGGTGAGTTTGAGACAGAAGCTGATTACAAGGACCCTTTCGTTAGAGATTTAATAGACAAAAAGGGATTCTCAGTGATGCCATTGATTGAGTACTCGTATGATACAATTAATTATGATTTAAAAGTTCCTTCTCCATCTCCTCCCACTTTCGAGAATTTATTGGGAACTGATGATCAAGGAAGGGATGTTTTAGCTAGGCTGATCTATGGCTTTAGAATTTCTGTTTTTTTTGGGCTAACATTAACAATCCTATCAAGTGTTATTGGTATTTTTGCAGGAGGAATTCAGGGATTTTATGGAGGTAAAATTGACTTATTTGGTCAAAGATTCATTGAAATTTGGTCAGGCCTACCGGTATTATATTTACTTATTATCATTTCTAGTTTTATTGAACCTAGTTTTTGGATTCTATTATTTATAATGCTTTTATTTAGTTGGATGTCACTTGAAGGAGTAGTAAGAGCTGAGTTTTTAAGAGCAAGAAATTTTGAATATGTAAAGGCAGCCAAAGCACTTGGAGTGAACAATACCAAGCTTATGTTTAAACATGTACTCCCAAATGCTATGGTTGCTACTTTAACACTTATGCCTTTTATTCTTTCAGGCTCAATAGCAACGCTTACATCTTTGGATTTTTTAGGATTTGGTTTGCCACCAGGATCTCCTTCTTTAGGTGAAATGGTTGCACAAGGAAAAGCAAATTTACAAGCTCCTTGGCTCGGTCTATCCGCATTTATAACCTTATCATTACAATTAAGCCTCTTAGTCTTTGTTGGTGAGGCTGTCAGGGATGCATTTGATCCCAGAAAGGTTATTTAAATGAAGACTTTACTTGATGTAAAAAACTTGAATATTATTTTTGAATTTAACGAACAAACAGTTGAGGCTGTTAAGGATAGCAGTTTTACAATAAATAAAGGTGAATGTCTTGCAATTGTTGGAGAAAGTGGGTCTGGAAAATCTGTGACTGCGTTAACAATCATGAGATTAATAAGATCAAATTCACAGCTCAAAATCTCTGGTAAAGCGATTTATGAAAATAAAAATCTTCTAGAGGAAGATGAGTCAACTTTACAAAATATCAGAGGGAAAAAAATTTCAATGATTTTTCAAGAACCTATGACATCTCTTAACCCTCTTCACAATATTGAAAAACAAATCACTGAATGTTTTTCAAAAAGACAGAGTACAGACAAATCAAAATGTATAAATCTGCTGAAGGAAGTTGGAATAGAAAACCCTGAAATTAGATTATCTCACTATCCTCATCAGCTTTCTGGAGGTCAAAGACAACGTGTAATGATCGCAATGGCAATCGCAAATAATCCTGATCTTTTGATAGCTGACGAACCAACAACTGCGCTTGACGTTACAATCCAAAAACAAATTTTAGATTTATTGGATAGCTTAAGAAAAAAATATAAAATGTCCCTTCTTCTTATTACCCACGACTTAGGTATTGTAAAAAAGATCGCAGACAGAGTT
>CACIYM010000010.1 GCA_902590895.1 uncultured Alphaproteobacteria bacterium | reverse complement strand
ATTTCAATTAAAATTATTTTTGGTTTATAACTTTTAAAGTCTAGCCCTTTCATTACTTCAATTTCATGACCTTCAACATCAACGTTCAAAAGGTCAAAATTTTTTGGACAGTCGTATTTATTTAAAAGTGTTGTCAATTTTTCTTTTTTAACTTTTACTGTCGCGTAGTCTTTATTAATAATTTTTTTCCATTTTTCAGCCCATTTTTTCTCAAGGGTGTTAAGTCCTGAACCAGAATCAAAAATATAAGAATTAATAAAACCAGATTTAGAGGATATAGCTACGTTTAAAGAAATATCTCTGGGACGAAAAATTTTAAATAACTTTATGTTATCATTCATTAGGTCAAAGTTTATTCCTCTCCATCCTCTTTTATATAAATGATAAGTGTTAGATCCATTAATTGGATGAAGTGCTCCAACATCCACATAAAAACCAGTTTTATTTTTGAAAATTTTTTTTATTAATGCGTCTTCGCCAACTGCACCGTATGATGGAAAAAAATTTATTTTATATTTCAAATATCTATAGAATTTATAAATTAATGTATTTTTGATGAATTTTTCTTTGAAATGTTTAATCATTAATTTTAAATAACATATTATAAAAAAAAAAATAAATTACTTTGTTTAATACCAAATTTTTTTAAAAGATTATGCTTTTAAATATAAAAAAATATTATTTTCTTCTTTTTTTTATTATCTCTTCAATAATTGTCGTTGGAGCGTATGTTTTAGAATATTTATACAATTTTCCCCCATGTAAATTATGTATTTATCAAAGAATTCCATATTTTTTAATTTTATTGGTATGTTTAACCTCTTTTTTTATGGAATATAGAAACATTCATTTTTACACAATTTTTTTTCTTCTTGTTGCAAGCTTTTTAATAGCTTCATTTCATAGTTTAGTGGAAAGAGGACTTGTAAAATATGACTCTGGATGTTCATCATCAACAAATGATTTCGATAGCATAGAGGATTTAAGAGTTCATCTTGAGAGTGTTGCGCTCACAAAATGTGACGAAATAATTTTTAGTATTTTGGGTCTGTCTTTAGCCAATATTAATTCTCTTATCTCTTTTTCGCTGGTATTATTTAATATATATTTTATTTTAAAACTTTATGGATCAAAAAATTAAGAAAAAGTTAGAGGAGATTGTAAGAGTAAATCATGCTGGCGAACTAGGTGCTCAAGATATCTACAAGAGTCAAATTAAGTTTTGTAAAGATGATAAACTTAAGAAAGAATTAGTAAAAATTTCTCAAGAAGAAAAAGTTCACTATGATTATTTTGAAAGTCTTATTTTGAAGAAAAGAGTAAGACCAACTTTGATGTCTCCCGCTTGGAAAGTTGGTAGTTTTTTCTTAGGGGCTATTACATCCCGATTAGGTTCAGATTATGTTTATGCATGCACTGAGGCCGTTGAGGAGGTAATAGTCAAACATTATCAAGAACAAGTTGAATATCTTGATAAAAATAAAATTGAAGAAAATTTAAAAAATAAAATTAAGAAGTTTTGCGAAGAAGAAGACAAACACAGAGTCAATGCTGATAACTCTATTAAAAAAGAAGATTTTTCGCTTAAAATATTTAGAAGCTTTACGAGAGGTGTTACAAAGATGGCGATTGAGATTTCAAAAAAATTATAGCTTATGGCTCGAGCTCTGAATCCCAGTAAAGAAAATCATTCCAACTTTGATGCAAAAAATTAGGGGGAAACATTCTCCCAATCTCTTTTAGTTCATAATTACTTGGAATATGTGGTTGTTTTTTTAACTTTAAACCTAATTTTTGTAACGTCTTGTTGCCTTTTTGTGTATTACATGAGCGACAACAAGTGACAACGTTTTCCCACATGGTGGTACCTCCTCTTGAGCGAGGTAGAACATGATCAAAGGTTAATTCTTCGACTTTAAAAGTGTTTGTACAATATTGACAAATAAATTTATCTCTTAAAAAAACATTGAATCTTGTAAAAGCTGCTTTTTCAGGCAATGGAATATAATCTTTAAGTGAAACTACACTTGGTAACTTAAACTCTATTGATGGGGATCTGACAATCTGATTATATTCGGAGACAACATTTACTCTGTCTAAAAAAACTGCTTTCAGAGCATCTTTCCATGACCATGTAGAGAGAGGAAAGTAACTTAAAGGCTGATAATCAGCATTTAAAACGAGAGCAGGGCAACTATTAGGGGCTAAAGACATAATAACTTTCTATGTTATACATATTGTTCTTTTATGACAAATTTAAATATTAAATGTTTTTTTTATGAAATCTAACCCAATCTTAATACCTTCTTCGTCAATCCCATGGCCTAGCTCCTCACTCAGATTATATTCTATATTAAAGCCAAGAGCTTTTAATTTTTTAGAAGCTTCGATAGAATTTTGATAGTTTATGAGTTCGTCCCTTTTGCCGTGATAGAGTTTTATTGGAAATTTTGATTTAATTTCAGATTTAAAATTTTCATTTTCAAAAAGTAAACCTGAGTAACCTAATAATCCAGCACATTGATTTTTTCTTTTACAGAGATGATGAAGTGCCATCATTGTTCCTTGAGAAAAACCAACGAACAAAATATTTTTTTCGTCTATTTTGTAAGTTTTTGATACATGATCAATGTACTCATTTAGGAATGGCCCTGCTTTTTTTAGACCATCGCCAATACTCTGAGGAGAAATAGAAGTTAATTCAAACCATTGATATGCATTTTCTGCAAATTCACATTCAAAAGGTGCATTGGGTGATAGAAAAATTGTTTTTGGTAGGCTATCAATCCAAACATTAGCAATACCAATTAAATCGTTACTATTCGCTCCATATCCATGAAGAAAAATAATAGCATTTTTATTTTTATCCCCAGATTTGATTATCGAATCAGTTAATAACTTTGTCATTATAATTTTAGTAATTTTTCAAGTTCTAAGATACCCTTATTAGGAAAAAAATCACGCATATTTCTTAAAAAAAAATCAGCAATTGGAATTATACAATTTGGTTTTAGTAGCTTTTTTTCTAAAATTTCATGTAATTCTGTTACACAAATTGTTTCAAATTTTTGAACCTCTCCGTCATGATTTTTCAGAACAACTTTTTTGTCGAGTTTATAATCATAAACAAATATTGTTCCTGAATGAATTTGATCGTTATGATTGTGTATATAACTAATAGTACTACCGGTATTTAAATTTTTTTTTAAAACTTTAATGCCTGATTCCTCAAGTGCTTCTTTTTTTAAGTTTTTATTTATTGATAAGTTAGAAGGTTGGCCGCCAGCAAAAATATTATCATATAAACCAGGAAAATCTCTAATCTGTTTTGATCTAATTGCAAAATAGAATATATATTCAGATTTTTCTTTGCGCCATCCATTAGCATGAATGCCATACTGAGGAAGTCCAAGTGGAGCTAAAAGATTCCTTTCAATATCAAAGAGTTTATTTTCCCCAAAACTTTTATAGTGATTAAATTTTTTATTTGGAGAAATTGAGGGTTGTTCAAAAATAGGACAAAACTCATAATTTTTTTTTATTTCTAAATTAGCGTAAAATTTACTGTTATTTGAAATTTCTTGAAGCTTTTTTGCATCAATGTAGCCGTTTCTAGTATCAAAAAATTTTAAAATTTTTTGATTTTTCTTGTTAACCCATCCAACATTAATTTTTTCATACTTAATTGGAATAAATGATGTGGTATTAAAGCTGTATAATTCTTTTGTAAGCTCAATTACTAAATCTAGAGTTTTTTTTTAGCCATAAGATTTTCTAATTATGGATACTAAATTTTTCATAATGTCCTCAATTTTGAAATCCTTTGGTGTGAAAACTGCTTTAACTCCTATAGAAATCAGTTTTTTCTCATCAACTGGAGGAATAATTCCTCCAACGATAACAGGTATTTTTGATAGGTTATTTTTTTTCAGTAATTGAACAATAGTTTTTACAAGGTGAACATGTGAGCCAGATAGAATTGATAATCCAATGATATGAACACCTTCTTCAATTGCTGCTACAACAAGTTGTTCTGGTGTGGACCTTATACCGTCATATACTACTTCCAAGCCAATATCTCTTGCTCTAACTGCAATTTGTTCGGCACCGTTTGAATGGCCATCAAGACCAGGTTTTCCCACTAACATTTTTGGCCTTCTTTTAATTTTTTTTGCCAATAAATTTACTTCTTTTTGAAGAAACCTTATTTCTGATTGCTGCGTATTTTGTTTTAATACGTTTGAGGAAACTATTCCTGTTGGAGCTCTATACTCTCCAAAAACCTCTCTCATCACATTGGACCATTCGCCAGTAGTAACACCTGCATGTGCACATTTTACTGAGATATCCATTATATTTCTTCCATCTGTAGCTGCCCTTTTTAGCTCCTTCAGAAGAGATTCAAGTGTTTTTTTATTTCGTTTAGACTTGAATTTTTTAATATCTCCAATTTGCTTTTTTTCAGCTTTTGCATCTACTTTCATAAACCCGCCATCATTAACATTCGTTAACGGTGACTCTTCTCCCTCGGTATAGCAATTCACACCAATTACTTGTTGCTCTCCACTCTCTATTGATTTTTGTCTAATTGTCTGTGATTCCACTAGTTTACTTTTCATGTACCCATTTTCTATAGCTTCAACTAACCCACCTAACTTATCAATTTCTTTAATTTGTTTGTAAAATGATTCTTTTAAAGTTTTTACTTTATTCTTCAAAACCTTTGAACCTTCAAAAACATCATCAAACTCTAATAGATCAGTTTCATAAGCCATGATTTGCTGAAGTCTAAGGCTCCATTGTTGGTCCCATGGCCGTGGGAGACCTAGAGCCTCATTCCAAGCAGGAAGTTGAACAGCTCTTGCTCTAGAGTTTTTCGCAATGACAACTGGCAGCATTTGAATGAGTATTCTGTAAACATTGTTCTCTGGTTGTAACTCTGTTAAACCAAGGGAATTAACTTGCATCCCATATCTAAATCTTCTGAATTTTTCATCTTGTACTTTAAATCTTTTTTTACAAATTTCGTTCCATAATTCAGTGAAAGCTATCATTTTTGCTGTTTCCGTAATAAACTTCATACCTGAGTTAACAAAGAAACTTATCCTCCCAACAATTCTTTCAAAGAGTGCTTTATTAATTGATGACTCTTCTGATAAAGTTTCAATAATCCCAATTGCAGTTGCTAAAGCAAATGAAAGTTCTTGTTCAGGCGTTGCCCCTGCCTCTTGTAAATGATAAGAGCAAATATTGATTGGATTCCATTTTGGCACCTCCATTGTTGTGTAATGGATGATATCAGTTGAAAGTTTTAAACTTGGTTTAGGAGGAAAAATATAAGTTCCTCTTGATAAATATTCTTTTGTAATATCATTCTGAGTTGTGCCGGATAGTTTTTTTTTATCTACCCCTTGTTTTTCTGCAGTCGCAATATAGAGAGCAAGAAGCCATGCAGCTGGTGCATTTATTGTCATTGATGTATTCATTTTTTCAAGAGGTATGTTTTTGAACAATCGTTCCATATCTCCAATATGACTTATTGGTACTCCTACTTTACCGACCTCACCTCTTGCAAGAATATGATCTGAGTCGTATCCAGTTTGAGTAGGAAGGTCAAATGCAACAGAGAGACCAGTTTGACCTTTTTTAAGATTTTTTTTATAGAGATTGTTAGAAGCTTCTGCAGAAGAATGTCCTGCGTACGTTCTTATTAGCCACGGTTTTTGTTTATCATTAATCATGAGAATTCAAAATAATATTAATTTAAGTTATGAACAAGAAATTTTGTGTATTTTTTTAAATTAGTGTTATAAGTAATCAAAAATTTTTTAGAGGAAAGAGTTATGACGAATAAGAAAATTTATGAAATTGGAGAAATACCAGAGATCGGAGTGGTTCCTGATGAAATGTATGCATGGGTGATTAGAGAGAAAAGACTAGGAGTGCCAGAAAAGGCAATGCAGATAGAAAGGATGCCAGTCCAAAAACCAGGTCAAGATGAGGTTTTGGTAATGGTTATGGCTGTTGGAATTAATTACAATAATGTTTGGGCATCGCAAGGAATACCTATTTCAGTAATAGGTGAGGATACAGGCTATCACATTGGAGGTTCAGATGCATCAGGAATTGTTTGGGCAGTAGGGGATAATGTAAAAAGATGGAAAGTAGGGGATGAGGTAATCATTCACTGTAATAGAGATGCAGGAGATGACGAAGAATGTAACGGCGGGGAACCAATGTATTCAAAGTCCCAAAGAATATGGGGTTATGAAACTAATGATGGCTCTTTTGCCCAATTTACAACAGTTCAGTCTAGACAATTACTTAAAAAACCTGAGCATTTATCTTGGGAAGAGAGTGGGTGCTACACTCTAACCCTAGCAACTTCTTACAGGATGTTATTTGGCCATCCACCTCACGCACTAAAACCAGGGATGAATATTCTTGTATGGGGAGCATCTGGAGGCATTGGAAGCATGGCTGTACAAATTTGTAAAGCTGTGGGAGCTAATGCTATAGGAATTGTTTCTGATGATGATAAAATTCCATTTGTTAAGGATTTAGGGGCTGTTGGAGTTTTAAATAGAAAAAAATATGACTGTTTTGGTCAGTTACCTGATGTACAAGACCAAGATGGTTATTCAACTTTTATAAAAAAATGTAGAGTTTTAGGAAAAGATATTTGGGATATAACTGGAAAAAAAGATGTAGATATTGTTTTTGAGCATCCAGGTGAATCTACATTTCCAGTGTCTACCTACTTAGTGAAAACAGGAGGTATGGTTGTTATTTGTGCTGGTACTTCTGGATACAATTTGACAATGGATGCAAGATATATTTGGATGAGACAAAAACGGATTCAAGGTAGCCATTTTGCCAATCTTTATCAGGCAAATCAAGCCAATGAAATGATGATTCAAAAGCTTATAAACCCCCTTATGTCAGAATGTTTTAAATGGGATGAAATTCCTGCTGCTCACACAAAAATGATGAACAACAAACATTTGCCAGGAAATATGGCTGCATTAGTTCAAGCGAAAAAAACTGGCATGAAAACGTTAAACGATATAAATTAAAATTAGCTTGAAAATTATACCAAAACAACTAAATTAACAACTTATGGACAGTTCTCTTAATAAATCAGATCAAATAGTAGAAACGCATAGTTATGTTAACACTAACTTGGATCTATTTGAAAAAATCTTAAATTCACTTGAATCTGTATCCGCTGAAGCGAAGTCTCATCTCAAAGAAAAAGTTTCCTCAGATGGAAAGGTAAGTAACCAGTTACTTGAGAAATACCAACACGAGGGTCATGGATACGCTTGGTTCGAAACTTACAGAATCGCCCTGCGAGAAACCCTTAATTGGTTTAAGTCTCTTAAACAGACAGAAAAATCCACTAAATTAGAGTCCGGAATCTTGATCTTCTCTTTTGCGGAATATCTATGTCAGATGAGAAGTGGTATTATGATGAGTCAGACAGAGATGATAAGGCCTGAAAATCTAGGCATCTCGAATCAAAGCTTTAGTTTCTGCGATTCTCCTGATGTCGCACAACTTATTAAACTAGGTTTGTCTGAAACAGTTAAGTCAGAAATAGTAGAATCACTAGAAAATGGTTTTTTTCCAAATTTAGGTTTGAATGACGAAACTCTAGAAATGATCCAGGATCAATTTAAAAAATTTACAGATGAAGAAATTGTTCCCAATGCCAATGAGTGGCATTTGAAAGATGACTTAATTCCCGACCAAGTTTTAGAAAAAATGTCTGAATTAGGCGTTTTCAGTATTGCTATACCTGAAAGTTACGGCGGCTTAGGTATGGGTAAAGTTGCAATGTGTGTTGTAACGGAAGAACTTTCTAGAGGATTTTTAGCTGCTGGATCTCTTGGAACAAGAGCCGAGATCGCCGGCGAACTAATCCGCTTAGGTGGTACAGAAGAACAAAAAAACAAATACTTACCAGAGATTGCTTCTGGAAACATTCTTACAACCGCTGTTTTCACTGAGCCTAACACTGGATCAGATTTAGGAAATTTATCAACCAGGGCTCAACTTGATGGAGATAGTTACATCATCAATGGAAATAAAACATGGATAACTCATGGGGCTAGGTCAGATTTAATGACAGTTTTAGCCAGAACTGACTCTAATCAAAAAGGATATAGAGGTCTTAGCATGTTCCTTGTTGATAAACCAAGAGGTAACTGTGAAAACCCTTTCCCAATGGAAGGCATGTCTGGAAGCGAGATTGAAGTTTTAGGTTACAGAGGTATGAAAGAATACGAAATAGCTTTAGATTCCATTAAGGTTAGCAAGAAAAACCTTTTGGGTGAAGAGGAAGGTAAAGGTTTTAAACAATTAATGGAGACATTTGAATCGGCCAGAATACAGACAGCGGCTCGAGCCGTCGGTGTTTCTCAAAATGCACTTGAACTTGGTTTGCAGTATGCAAAAGACAGAAGTCAGTTTGGAAAGCCCATAATCAAATTTTCCAGAATTTTTAATAAGTTAGCTTGGATGGTAATGGAAACAACTGTTGCAAGACAGATAACCTTATTTTCTGCGCGTGAAAAAGATAATGACATAAGATGCGATATTGAAGCTGGCATGGCAAAACTTCTTGCGGCGAGGGTAGCATGGAGTAGCGCAGACAGTGCCCTTCAAATTCATGGTGGCAACGGTTATGCTCTCGAGTATCCAGTAAGCAGGGTTCTTTGTGATTCCAGAATATTGAACATATTTGAAGGTGCTGCTGAAATTCAGGCTCAAATTGTTATAAAGGGTCTTTTAGGTAAATAAATGGATTTGCTACTAAATTCCTTGATCGTAATTTGTCTAATTACGACGTTCGTCATCCTTATGCTAGGTCTTTTTCATTCAGCAAGGTCCGGTGATAATAAAGATAATAAAATTAATCTGTTTATGAGATATAGAGTTGCAATACAGTTTGTTAGTTTATTAATTTTAACTATTGCTCTCTACTATAAAACTTAAAATTCGAAATAACTTTGATTAAACTTGATAAAATCTATACTAGGGGTGGCGATACTGGCATAACTAGTTTAGGTAACGGCGACAGGGTTAAAAAAAATTCGCTAAGAGTAAAATGTTATGGTGAAGTAGACGAGATAAATGCAACAATTGGTGTAGCAATTTGTTTTTGTTCAAATCAGCAAAAAAAAAAACTAACGAAGATACAAAACGAACTATTTGATATCGGAGCAGATTTGTGTATGCCTCAAAAAAAAGAGAAATATGAATCAATTTCAAAAGGAGTAATAAATCTAGAGGAAGAAATAGACAAAATGAATTCAAAACTTTCTTCCTTAACATCATTTATTTTACCAGGCGGAACCAAAAGTTCGTCATTTCTGCATCTTGCTCGAACTGTTACTCGAAGGTGTGAAAGAACATTAGTAAAGTTAGATTCAAAAGAAAAAATAGATCCTGAAATAATTAAATATATAAACAGGTTATCCGATTTTCTTTTTGTGTCAGCAAGGATTGAGAATATTAAAGATGGTGATATACTCTGGGTTCCAAACAAAAAATAATTTAAGGAATTAAAAATGAAAGCGTTAGTTTGTGTTAAAAGAGTTATTGATTATAACGTCAAGATAAGAGTAAAAACTGATAAATCTGGAGTTGAAACTGAAAATGTAAAAATGTCTATGAACCCTTTTGACGAGATCGCTGTTGAGGAAGCAGTAAAATTAAAAGAAAAAGGAGTTATTGATGAGATTATTGTTCTTTCAATTGGCGCTGACACCTCACAAGAAACAATTAGGACAGGACTAGCAATGGGTGGAGATAGAGGCGTTCTTGTTAAAACAAACGGTCAGGAAATAGATCCTCTGAACGTAGGTAAAATTATAAAGTCTGTGTTTGATAAAGAATCTCCTGATATGGTGATTCTAGGAAAACAAGCGATAGATGATGATTGTAATCAAACGGGTCAGATTTTGTCAAGCTTGCTCGACTGCCATCAAGCCACATTTGCATCAAAAGTTGAAGTTAACGATGACAAAACTATTAATGTTACTAGAGAGGTTGACGGTGGTCTTGAGACAATTAAAATTTCCATACCCTGCGTTATAACAACTGATTTAAGGCTAAACGAACCAAGATATGCTTCTTTACCAAATATAATGAAGGCAAAGCAAAAAAAAATTGATATTCTTGACATTAATGAATTAAATATTGATTTAAAAAGAAGAGTAGAAACAATTGAAGTTAATGAGCCTCCAGAGAGAAAACCAGGAGTAATTGTTAATGATGTTGATTCTCTTATTGATAAACTTAAAAATGAGGCAAACGTAATATGAAAGCATTAGTAATAGTTGAACATAATAATAAATCTATCAAAACCTCTACTTTTTCAACAATTACAGCAGCATCCCAGATCTGCGAATCCGTTGACGCATTGATTGTTGGTAACCAACTTCAAGAGGCAGTAGATGAAATTAAAAAGGCAAATGATGTAAAAAAAGTTTATGTCATTGACAAAGACGGACTTCAAAACCCCATTGCAGAAAATTTATCTACACACATATTGGAATTCTTGAAAACTAAAGATGAATATACTCATGTACTGACTCCGTCTAGTACCTTTGGAAAAAATCTATCACCAAAAATAGCCACAAAACTAGATGTTCAACAAATTTCTGACATAATAAAAGTTTTTGATAGTGATACCTTTGAAAGACCTATTTACGCTGGAAATGCTATTGCTAAAGTCAAATCAAATGAAAAAATTAAAATTTTGACTGTAAGACCTACCTGTTTTGAACCATGTGGTCAGACTTCAAATGTTGAAGTTGAAAATGTAAACTTAGAAAGTGTTGATTTAAGTTCAGTATCTTTTGTAGCATATGACGAATCAAAATCTGACAGACCTGAACTTACCTCAGCTAAAGTAATTATTTCTGGTGGTAGAGGAATGCAAAATGGTGACAACTTTAAATTATTAGAAGGTATAGCAGATAAACTTGGCGCGGCTATGGGTGCCAGCAGAGCTGCGGTTGATGCTGGTTTTGTACCCAATGATTGGCAAGTTGGTCAAACTGGGAAAATTGTAGCACCTGATCTTTATGTTGCCGTAGGTATTTCTGGAGCGACCCAACATATTGCCGGTATCAAGGACTCCAAGTTTATTGCAAGTATTAACAAGGATGAAGAAGCACCTATCTTTAAGTTTTCAGATTATGGTTTAGTGGCGGATTTATTTGAAATTTTACCAGAGCTTGAAAAAAAATTATAATAAATTTTTAATAAGTGATTTATATTTTTGGCTTTGCCAGTCTACATACCCCACTATCCTGTATATTTCTTTAAACTCTTTATTAATAATTATAGTGGTTGGCATTATTTTAACTTTAAATTTATTTGAAATAATTAATTTTTGATCATTAAACACTCTGAGTTTTGAAAATTTATTTTTTTTTAGAAATTTTGGAACGACTTTTTCAAAGTTCGAATCCACAGAGATAAAAAAAATTTCTAATCCAGACCCAAACTCTTTCTTTAATTTTTGCAAATCAGGGATTTCTTTTATACATGGTGGACACCAAGTTGCCCAAAAGTTGAGTAAAATTACTTTTTCATTTGTGTTAAAAAAATTCTCCTCGAGTCCATTTTCCGTTTTTAATGTAAATGGCTCTATATTTATAGGAGGTTTATTTATTTGTAGTTGATTGTTATCGTCGGAATAAGATAGATTTGAAAAAATAATTGTGAATAAAAATAAAGTTAAACGAAACATATATAATTTTTAGAGATAAAAAATGAAAAAGTCAATAAATCCATTATGGGGTGGTAGATTTGAAAATAAATCTTCTAATTTACTTAAAAAGATTAATAATTCTATTGGATTTGACTACAAATTAGCTCTCCAGGATATTAAATTAAATCTTGAGTATTCTAAATCACTTAAAAAAGCAAAAATTATTACAGATCCGGAATATAAAAAAATTAAAAAAGCTTTGGAAGAAATTTGTAAGCAAATAAATGTGGGTAAATATAAATTCTCTGAAGATTTTGAAGATATTCATATGAATATAGAAATGTCTTTAAAAAAAAAAATAGGAAGTCTTGCCGGAAAAATTCATACTGGAAAATCAAGAAATGATCAGGTTGTTACAGATCTTAAATTGTGGACAAGAGAAAAGTTAGGTATTTTAGTTAAAGATATTATTGATATTCAAAAAGCTATAATAAAAAAAGCAGAAATAAATTTTTCTGTAATAATGCCAGGTTTTACTCACCTTCAGAATGCTCAACCGGTTTTATTTGCACACTATCTCTTATCTTTGTTTGAAATGTTGCAGAGAGATAAAAAAAGAGTTAGAAATCTCCAAGAAAATCTCAATGAGTGTCCTTTAGGAAGTGGGGCATTAGTTGGTACGAACTTTTTTGAAATTGATCGATTTTCATTAGCAAAAAATCTTGGTTTTAAAAAACCATCTGAGAATTCGATCGATAGTGTTTCTGATAGAGATTTTGTTCTTGACTTTTTATTTATCGTTTCAACGTTAAGCATGCATTTATCAAGATTTGCTGAAGATTTTATAATTTGGAGTAGTAGTTCATTTGATTTTTTAAAATTTCCAGATTCGTTAAGTACAGGTTCTTCCATAATGCCACAAAAAAAAAATCCCGATTCTGCAGAATTAATAAGAGCTAAAACAGGAAGAATATTTTCTTCAATGATAAATATTTTGATTGTTCTTAAGGGACTTCCAACAGGGTATAGTAAGGATTTACAAGAAGATAAAGAAGCAATTTTCGATGCATACGAATCAATTGATATTATTTTAAAGGTAACAAATGAGATAATAAAATTAGTAAAAATTAATAAAAAGGCCATGTTGAAGTCTTCTTTTGATGGATATTCTACAGCGACAGATCTTGCAGATTGGATTGTGAAAAATATAGGAAAAACATTTAGACAGGCACACGAGATCTCAGGAAAAATAGTTTTGTTAGCTGAAAAACAAAAGATGAAATTACATGAACTTGATCTAAAGTTAATGCAATCAATCGAACCGAAAATAACAAAAGATGTATACACTTTTTTATCACCCATAAACTCCATTAATCAAAAAAAATCTTATGGAGGTACTGCTTCTGATAGAGTTAAAGAGGCATTGTTAAGAGCAAAAAAAAAATTATAGAAGTAATATGAAGTTTTTTGTAAATTTTATTATATTATCATTATTTGTTTTTTCTGGATGTGGGAAAAAAACAAGCCTTGAAAGATACCCTAATAGCGATTATCCAAAACAATATCCTAATAAAAAATGAAAAAAAAAATAGTCAAATATAACAAATTTCTTTCATATGAAAGCGACTCTCTAAAAATGGAAGAGGTTTCATTAGTAGGAATTGCAAAAGCAATAAAAACACCTGTTTACTGTTATTCAGTTTCTCAAATCAAATATAATTTCAAAGAATTAAAAAAATCTTTCAGTAATTGTAAACCCTTAATTTGTTACGCTGTTAAAGCAAACTTTAATAAAAATATAATTAAAATTCTTGGTCAACTCGGAGCTGGAGCCGATGTTGTATCGATAGGTGAGCTTAAGCAATGTCTCAAAAATGGAATAAGCAAAAAAAAAATTGTTTTTTCGGGTGTTGGTAAAACTTCTGAGGAGATAAAATTTGCAGTAAAAAATCAAATTAAGCAGATCAATGTTGAAAGTGAAGAAGAATTACAGGAAGTAATTGAGATCTGTAAAAAACTTAAAAAAAAAATTGATGTTGGTCTTAGAGTCAATCCAAATGTAGATGCTCAAACGCACAAAAAAATTTCTACAGGAAGGTTTGAAGATAAATTTGGTATACCTCAAACAAAAATAGTAAGTATTTTTCAGAAATTTAGAAATAATGGTTATGTTGATATAAACTGTGTTTCTATTCACATAGGCTCACAAATTAGAAGCTTGTTACCATTCAAACTTGCTTTTAAAAAACTTAGAAATTTAATTCTTAATCTTCAAAAAAAATCTTTTACTCTTAAATCGATAGATATTGGCGGGGGTGTTGGAATTGTCTATAATGATAAAAAAGACAAAATTTTTACTATTTCAAACTATGCAAAATTGATTGAGAAATATTTTACGGATTTCAAAACTCAAATTATATTAGAGCCAGGTAGATTTTTAGTGGGTGAATCTGGAGTTATTTTGTCAAAAGTAATAAGAATTAAAAAGGGAGAGAACAAAACCTTTTTGATAATTGATGCTGGAATGAATAATTTTATAAGACCCTCCCTTTACAGTTCAGATCATCAAATATTTCCTGTGAAAAATAAAAAAACAAAACAAAAATATGAGGTGGTCGGTCCCATTTGTGAAAGTAGCGATATTTTTAAAAAAAATTTTCTAATGTCTGAGTTAAAACAAAATGATTTGATAGTAATTTTGTCAACAGGAGCATATGGCTCATGTATGTCCTCAAGATACAATTTGAGGAATGAAGCAAAAGAAGTTTTGATTGAAGGGAAAAATTTTTTTGGAATATAATTTTTCATGAGCGAAATTTTAAGATTTGAAAATATCTCTTTGAACGTTGAAAAAAAAAATCTTTTTAATTTTTCACTTACCATTAATGCAGGAGATTTTTTTATGGTAAATGGAAAAAATGCAGTCGGAAAATCTTTACTTTTAAAATTATTTTTTTTAAAGATTCTTCCAAGTAATGGTAAAATATTCCTTTATGGAAAAAGAATAAATGAGAATCAAAAAGTAAATATCTTGGAATATAGAAAAAAAGTTGGTGTAATATTGCAGAATGACTATTTGATTCCCTTTTTTTCCGTCTACCAAAATATTGAAATTGCTAGTGAAATTCAAAGTAAAAAGAAACACTTCAAAAATAGAATTGACGAAATTCTTAACTGGCTAGACTTAAAACAAATAAGTGGTGAATTAGTAAATAAACTTTCTAACGGTGAAAAACAAAGAGTAGTAATTGCAAGGGCATTAATAAATAATCCAAAAATAATTATTGCTGATCAACCTGAAAATTACTTAGACGGGGATACTAAGAAAAAGTTATTTTTTCTACTTGAATCACTTAACAAACTTGGAGCTACAATAATTATGACTTCAAATAACCATAATATATTAACCTCAACATATAAAACAATTAATCTTGGAGATAATAAATGTTAAACTATCAAGAGGTTTTAAAAAAAATTTTACTCAAAGATGAGCAGAAATTTTTTCATGGTTTATCATTTGTTATAATAAGTTTGATTGCTGTTCACGTTGTTTTATATTTCAACTTTTATAAATTTTCAAGTAACTGGATAAATCTTGAATCTCAAAAAACAACATTTATTTTGACCAATAACAGTGATGAAAAGGAAATACCATTATCCGTAAGTGAAAATATTAAAGATTATCTAATCAATAATTCTATTATTGATTCATATAAGATTATTGATTCAGTAGCTATTAAAAATATATTGGGCCTAGATTTTGAAGATGAAATTTCTGGCTTAGATTTACCAATGGTTTTTCAGGTCATTTCCAGTGAAAAAAAAACAATTGACCTAATTTATAAAAATATCATTGAAATTTCTGAAAATAGATTTGTTGAGAAATACTCCCATGAAGATCAGTTATTTGAAATAAGTATAGTCGTCAATAGGATAAAAATAATAATTTTTGCTATGTTCCTAGTAGTTTTTACATTATTTTCTTTTTTACTAATGAATATCGTAAAAGCCGCTTTAATTACAAATTTTAAATTACTAGAGATGATGCAAATCATGGGAGCTAGTAGTATGGAGTTAGCTAAAAATATATCTCAAAGTTTAATAAGAAGAATCCTTCCTGGAGCATTATTGAGCCTAATTTTTGTTTTTTTTATAAGTATTATTTTGATAAATTTATTCGGAGCAAATTTTGAGTTTTTTGATTCTAGCTTTTCTAAAGAGCTTATTCTTTCAAGCTTTTTTATTTTGGTTCTTTTCTTAATTTTCTTTATCTTACTTTTTTTAATTTTTTTAACTTTATATTTGTTTAATTTTTTTGAAAGCAGATTTTTTGATAAACTTTAAAAATATTTTCTTAATTTTAATTTCAATAATTCTAGTAGGTTTTATTTGGTGGATAATCTTTTTATTTAATATTTTACCAAAGAACTATTATTCTAAAACTTTTCCTGATAGTTCATATAACACAGGAATTGTTGTTCTCACAGGGGGGAAGATGAGAATAGAGAGAGGTATGGAAATTCTTCAAAAGGGCTATGCCGAAAAAATGTTTATATCTGGTGTATTTATGCCTTCTGAAATTGAAACAAAATTTAGGATCGAAAAATCTAAAAAAGATTTATTAGAATGTTGTATAAATTTTGGTGCAGAGGCTAAAAATACTATTGAGAATGCTATTGAAGTAAATCAGTGGTTAAATGATAACTCAGAGATTCTAAAAATAATTTTAATAACTTCTTATTATCATTTGCCAAGAAGTATTTTGATTTTTGAAAAAAAAATTGACAGAAATCTTGAAGTTTTGCCCGTTCCAGCAGTAGAAAAAATAAATTTATTGGAGCAACCAATATTTCATATTAAGTTAATAACTTCTGAATATTTTAAAGTTATTTACACGCTCTTATTTGTTAAATGAATTTAATTCGATCCTGTTTCTTTTATTTAATTTTTTATTCTTGGACTATAATTTTTTTTATAATTTTTTCTCCTGTTAAATTTTTTTCTTATAATTTTGTTTTAAAGCTGGCAAAATTTTGGACTGGTTCAGTAATTAAACTTACAAGAGTGATACTAAAAATTAATTATGAATTAATTGGCTTAGAAAATATTCCAAAAGAAAAATTTTTTTTGTTAGCAAGTAACCATCAATCAGCGTGGGAAACATTTTTTTTTAGTTTTTTCTTTAATAAATCAGTTTTTGTTCTCAAAAAAGAATTAAGAAAGGTACCATTAATGTCTTTGTACTTCGATAAATTAGGCTTTATTTTTATTGATAGAGATAAAGGGTTTAAGTCAATTAAACAGATAATAAACTCGGTAACGTTTCTAAAAAAAAAAGGTGTTAAAACATTAATTATTTTTCCCGAAGGAACTAGGACTAAAATCAATGAGAATGGAGAAATTAATACTGGGGTTTTTGCTATCCATAAAATATTAAAAATACCAATACTTGTTTTAAAGCACAATGCTGGGAGATATTGGCAAAATAAAAAATTTATAAAAAAGCCAGGAACAATTCAGATACAAATTTTTCCTGTTATTTATAAAATAAACAAAAAAGAGGTTTTTGTAGAAAAAATAAAAGAATTATTTTATTAGTTTCTTTTTAAATTAGAGAGTTGCACTATACTTTTTCTAATTTTTTTATTTCTTTTTAGATAAGAAAATATTTTATTAACCTCATCGTCAACAATTAATTTTTTAATTTTATTAATATCTTTTAAAAAATTTTCTAGCGTCTTTAGTAAGTGTTTTTTATTTTTTATGAAGATGTCAGTCCACATCTTAGGATCAGAGGAGCCTATTCTTGTGAAGTCTTTAAAACCACCAGCAGAGAAATTTATTAAATCTCTTTTTCTTTTGAAATCAATTCCAAATGCTGTACCAACAATTGTAAAGGCTATTAAATGAGGAAGGTGAGAAGTTATTGACATAATTTTATCATGTTCGTCAATAGTCATTGTTGACACATTCATTCCAATTGCTTCCCAAATTTTTTTTACAACTGATAGTGAATTATCATTTTTTGTTAACGGTGTTAAAATACACCATTTTTTTTTAAATAAATCTGGTTTCGCATTTTTTGCTCCTGAAAATTCAGTTCCAGCAATTGGATGACCAGGTATTAATTTACACTTACCTTTAATCATTTTAATTGTTTGCTGGCTGAAACATTTTTTCACTGATCCTACGTCAGTAATTATAGTTTTTTTGTCAGTTATGAGGGGTACAATTTTTTGGACTAAAGGCTCAATTTGGCTTACTGGAGTGCAAATAAAAATTATTTCACTGTTACTTATTCTCTCATCAAGTTTTGTTCTTTGTTCATCAATTGACCTATTTTTTATAGCGTCATTAAGATTTGACTTGGATTTATCTAATCCAACAATTTTTTTTGATATACCTTTCTCTTTTAGTGCCAAACCAAGTGAAGAACCAATTAAGCCAGGTCCAATTATTGTAATTTCATTTATTTTTTTTAACAGCATTATTATTCATTATACCTTTAAGCACTTGTAGAAACTTGTTCATTTGTTTACTTGATCCTACAGAGACTCTAATAAACTCACCCAACCCATAACTACTTAAGTCTCTAATTAAAATTTTATTTTTTAAAAGTAATTTTAAAATTACACTCTTATTATACCTTTTTTTATCAATTTTTATTAATACGAAGTTCGCATAAGTAATTTTTGCATCTAATCCAAGCAAATTAATAAATTTCGTAAGTTTTTTTTGCCATAAATGATTATGTGCAACTGATTTTTTCAAGAAATTTTTTTCTTCTAAAATTAGTGAACCCACCCTTTGAGCAAAGAGGTTTACATTAAATGGGCCTCTCACCTTTTCAAGTATTTCTATTATTTGCTTTGAGCTGTAAGCCCATCCTAACCTCAATCCAGCAAGAGCAAAAATTTTAGAAAATGTCCTTGTTACGATTACATTTTCATAGTTATTTATTAAATCAATTCCATCTGAATAAGATTTATCTGTTACAAACTCTGAATATGCTCCATCAATAACAACAATTATATTATTTGGTACCCTTCCCAGAAAATTTTTAAGTTCATTTCTAAAAATAATCGAACCAGTAGGGTTGTTCGGGTTGGCAATAAAGATTATCTTTGTTTTTTTTGAAATTTTTTTAAGAATATTCTCACAACTTACTGAAAGATTTTTTGATTCTGCTATGACTACCCTAGCACCAGCAATTTTTGAAATTATAGGGTAATAAATAAAACCATATTCACTACAAATTACCTCAGAATTTTCTCTACCAAAGGCTTGAGTGATAAGCGACAATATATCATCTGAACCATTACCACAAATTATTTGATTTCTATTTATTTTGAACTTTTTGCTTATTGAGAGTTTTAACGATGCTGAGTCACCATCAGGATATAAATTAGACTCTTCAATTAATTTTCCTGCAATTTTATAAATTTTTTTTGGAATATTAAAAGGTGATTCATTAGAGGAAAGTTTAATTACATTTTTTGCTCCAGAAATTTTTGATTCACCAGGAACATATTTAGCAATTTCATTTATTGAAGGTTTAATAAGATTGAAAACTTTATTTTTTTTCATGTTTATCTGCATATTATCAAATAAATTTATTTTGACTAGTTTTCCAACATAGTTATGATGCATTTTAAGTCAAATAATTTGAATAAAAAATGAAAGAAAAAAATTCTTTTGAAAAAGCAATTATTAAGGAACAAATAAAACTTGATTGCGGTGAGTATTTACATGAGTGTCAAGTTGCTTTTAAAACATTTGGTAAACTGAATAAAAAAAAAACAAATGCAATCCTTATTTGTCATGCTCTGACTGGTGATCAATTTTGTACTGGAAAAAATCCTGTGACAAAAAAAAATGGGTGGTGGAATATACTTGTAGGTCCTGGAAAAGTTATTGACACAAATATTTTTTTTGTTGTATGCACTAATGTTTTAGGTGGTTGTATGGGTACCACTGGACCTTCATCAATTAATCCAAAGACAAAAAAACCATATGGACTAGAATTTCCTGTAATCACGATAGGAGATATGGTGAATGTACAGAATAAGTTGATAGAAAAGCTAGGAATAGAAAAATTATTTGCAGTTGTAGGTGGCTCAATGGGAGGTATGCAGGCATTGGAATGGGCTTCAAAATACAGTAACAGAATTAATTCTGTTATTCCAATCGCCACATCTTACAGACACTCTGCTCAAAACATTGCTTTCCATGAAATTGGTAGACAAGCTATAATGGCTGACCCAAACTGGAAAAAGGGTAACTATTATTCAAAAAAAAATCTTCCTAAGAGAGGGCTGGCTGTTGCAAGGATGATAGCACATATTACCTACTTATCTGAATTTGCATTACAAAGAAAATTTGGTAGAAATTTACAAAATAGTAAATTTTTTTCATTTGGATTCGATACAGATTTTCAGATAGAAAGTTATTTAAAACACCAGGGGATTTCATTTGTTGAAAGGTTCGATGCAAACAGTTACCTCTACATCACAAAAGCTATGGATTATTTTGATCTATCAATAAAAAAAGGAGGACTAAAAAAAGTTTTTTCAGAAAAAAAATTAAAGTATTGTTTCTTTTCGTTTTCTTCAGATTGGTTATTTCCTACATCAGAAACTAAAACTATTCTTAAAGCACTGAAATCTATTAATGCCAAGTCTAGCTTTATGGAGATTAATACAGATAAAGGTCACGATGCTTTTTTATTAGATGAGCCTGAATTTCACTTAGGCCTTAAAAAATTTATAACAGGTCAAATAAAAGAAATAAAATTATGACAAAAATATTAAGAAAAGATCTAATAAAAATTTCTAGCCTTATCAAGGAGGATGAAAAAGTTCTTGATGTTGGTTGTGGTGATGGAAATTTAATTAGTTATCTTTCTAAAAATAAAAACGTTGATTGTAGAGGAATCGAAATAACTTTAAGTGGTGTGGGTTCGTGCTTAGAAAAAGGACTAAATGTAATTCAAGGTGACGCAAATTTTGATCTTGAAGATTATCCAGATAATTCATTTTCTACGGTAATCTTAAGCCAAACTATTCAGGCCATGATTTATCCTGAAAGAGTAATTGAAAATTTGATCAGGATCGGCAACAGAGCCATTATTTCGTTTCCAAACTTTGGTTATTGGAAGGTAAGAGGAGAGTTTCTATTTTCTGGTAGAATGCCTAAAAATAAAATTTTGCCCTACGAATGGTTTAATACTCCTAATATTCATTTATGTTCATACAAAGATTTCTATGATTTTTGCAATTTAAAAAAGATAAATATAGAGAATTTCTTCTCATTAAACGAAGAAGGCGATGTAATAAGCAATTATTTTTTAATTAATCTTTTAACCTATCAAGTAATTTTTTGTGTTTCAAAAAAATAAATAATGTAAAGTATAATTAATGTTAACAGTTAAGCAAATACCAGTATTAAACGATAATTATATATATCTAATTGTTGATGAAAAGACTCAAACCTCTGCTTGTGTTGATCCTGCCATTTCTGAGCCTGTAATAGAAACTTTAGAAAAAGAAAATTTAAGTTTAGATTTTATATTAAATACTCACCACCATTTTGACCATGTGGGTGCCAACATTGAGCTAAAAAAAAAATATAGTTGTAAAATCATTGGAAACGAAAAGGATAGTAAAAGAATTCCAGGAATTGACATAAAATTAAACGAAGGAGATTTTTTTGATATTGGTAAATCAAAATGTAAAATTTTTGATGTCTCAGGACATACTAAAGGTCACATTGCCTTTTATTTTATGGAAGAAAATCTTATTTTTTGTGGTGATACACTATTTTCTTTTGGATGTGGAAGGCTTTTTGAGGGCAGTCCAGCTCAGATGGTTCAATCACTTTTAAAAATTAGATCATTACCAGATCACACAAAAGTTTATTGTGCTCATGAATATACACTAAATAATGCAAATTTTGCATTGAGTCTAGATCCTTTCAATGAAAAATTAAAGAAAAAGGTCACAGAAATTGAAAGTAAAAGATCAAGAAATATTCCAACAATTCCGTGCAATTTGGGTGATGAAAAAAATTTTAATCCCTTTTTGATGTTTGATAATAAAGATTATTTAAAAAGAATAGGTTTGAACGATTTAAATGATGAAGAAAGCTTTAAAATAATTAGAGAGATGAAAGACAATTTTTAGTCCATCCATAACCCTCCATTGATTGATAATGTTGATCCGTTTATGTATTGGGCTTTGTCAGATACTAGATATGATACAAGCTCAGCTATTTCATCTGATTCACCCAGTCTTTTCGCAGGGATTGTGTCTACAATCGACTTTAAAATATCTTCCCTTATGGCTGCAACCATTTCGGTGTTGATATAGCCCGGACAGACTACATTTGAAGTTATATTTTTGATTGCACTCTCCAGAGCTAGTGATTTTGAAAAACCAATTAAAGCTGACTTAGTGGCTGCATAATTGGTCTGACCAAACTGTCCTTTTTGTCCATTAACTGATGAAATGTGAACAATTCTTCCATATTGCTCTTCCCTCATTTTATTTATAACCAAAGAAGTTATGTTGAAAACTGAATTTAGGTTGACATCTACGACTCTTTTCCAGTTTTCTTGAGTCATTTTATGTAGTGGGGCATCGCGGGTTATGCCTGCGTTATTTACTAAAATATCTATAGTTTTATATTTATCATATATTTTAGATATCATTTTTGAACAGGAATCGTAATCACCAACATCACACTTGTAAGCATCTATATTATTTTGCTCAGAAAAGTCTTTCGCAGCCTCTTCATTGCTTCCATAATTTACAACTACTGTGTGACCATCATTCTTAAGTTTTTTAGATATTGCTTCACCAATACCCCTTGTTCCTCCGGTAACTAGAGCGATTTTTGTCATTTATTAAATCCTTTCAATACACATAGCAATACCCTGCCCGCCACCAATGCATAATGTGGCGATCCCTTTGTTTTTGTTTGCTCTGATAAGTTCGTGAATTAGTGTTACTAAAACTCTTGTACCAGATGCACCTATAGGATGTCCAAGTGCAATTGCACCGCCATTTACATTAACTTTACTTAAATCCCATTTTAATTCTTTTCCAACAGCTAAAGATTGAGCTGCGAAAGCTTCGTTAGCTTCAATAAGATCAAGATCATCTAACTTCCAGTTTGCTATTTCCAACGCTTTTTTTACAGCTGGAACTGGACCAATACCCATTATTGATGGATCAACTCCGACAGTAGCCCAAGAAACTACTCTAGCTAAAGGTTTTATATTAAGTTCGTTAGCCTTACTCTCTTTCATTAAGACTACTGCTGCAGAACCATCATTCAGACCAGAGGCGTTTCCGGCAGTAACGGATCCATCTTTTTTAAAAACTGGCTTAAGAGAATTTATTTTCTCAAAGGATGTACCGTGGCGAGGAAATTCGTCTGCATTAAAATTAATGGTTTCTTTTTTTGATTTAATTTCAATTGGTATTATTTCTTTATCAAAATAATGATTTTTTTGTGCATTTTCTGTTTTATTTTGAGATTCTGTTGCAAACTTATCTTGTTCATCTTTTGAAATATTATATTTTTCTGCAATATTTTCTGCAGTTGTTCCCATATGATAATCATTCATAGCACACCATAAGCCATCAATAATCATGCTGTCCTTAATGTTACCATCACCCATCTTCAATCCATTTCTAAGATTAATTGTGTGATGAGCATTACTCATCGACTCTTGTCCCCCTGCTATTACGACATTGGACTGATTCGTTAAAATTGATTGTGCTGCAACTGAAACAGCTCTTAAACCTGAGCCACATACTTGGTTAATTGTTAGAGCGCTTTTTTCAATAGGAATTCCCGCGTAAATTGAGGCTTGTCTTGCTGGGTTCTGACCAGCGCCTCCAGTTAAAACTTGTCCCATAATAATTTCGTCAATGACATCTTTTTCAAGTTTGCAATCGTTAATGACTGCATCTAAGGCAAGCTTCCCCAACTCAGGCGCAGAAAGACTCGCTAACGTTCCCATAAATTTTCCAATTGGTGATCTTTTTGCAGATGTGATTACAATCTCGGTCATTTGAAAATTATTTATAAACTGAAAGGTTTACATAACACAATTGTAACCCATAACCAATAGAGATTTGTAAAAAAATAAATTTCAGCCAAAAAAAACAATTGATTAAAAATTTTGATAGTAGTATAAGCTTATTTAACTAGGATTTTATAAAATGTATGCAGTATTTGAACATAATGACAAACAATATAAAGTGTCAAAAGGCGATTTTTTAAAGCTTCCTAGGCAGAAAGGTTTAAAAAAAGAAGACTCAATAAAGTTTGACAAAATCTTGTTCATAAAAGCAGAAAATGGCGATCTTCAGGTAGGCTCACCTTTAGTCACTGGCAGTTCAGTCGAGGCTACGGTCATTGAGCAGATTAGAGATAAAAAAATTATAGTTTTTAAAAAAAAAAGACGTCATAATTACAGAAGAAAAATTGGACACAGACAAGATCTGACTTTAATAAAAATTACAAACATTTATACAAAAAAGTCTCAAAAAGCTGAAAATGATAAAGTTACTGAAAAAACTAAAATAGCGAAAGAGGATAAAAATGGCTCATAAAAAAGCAGGCGGAAGTACAAGGAACGGAAGGGACAGCGCTGGGAGAAGACTAGGAATAAAAAAATTTGGAGGGGAAGCCGTAGTTCCTGGTAACATAATTGTAAGACAACGCGGGACAAAATTTTATCCTGGTAGAAATGTGTCAATTGGTAAAGATCACACACTTTTCGCACTGACAGAAGGATTTGTATCATTCAGCAAAAAATCTTCCGGTAGATCATTTGTTGACGTACTCTTAAAAAAATAATCTTAAAGATCAAAAATGAAATTTTTAGACGAGGCCAAAATCTATCTCAAGGCTGGAGATGGTGGTCCTGGATGCGTTAGCTTTCGAAGAGAAAAATACGTAGAATTTGGAGGACCTGACGGAGGTGACGGTGGTAAGGGAGGAAATGTCTTTTTTGAAGCAGTTAATAATCTTAATACTTTAATTGATTTCAGGTATAAGCAACATTTTAAGGCTGAAAGTGGAAAAAACGGTGCTGGAAAAAATAGAACTGGTCACAACGGAAAAGATACTGTAATTAGAGTTCCTGTCGGAACGGTCGTACTAAGTGAAGATAAAAAACAAATCTATAAAGATTTCAAAAAAAAAGAGGTTTTTCTTATACTTGAAGGAGGATCAGGTGGTAAGGGAAATCATAAGTTTAAATCCTCAACCAATCAAGCTCCCAGACATTTTCAAAAAGGTATCAAAGGAAAAGAAATATGGGTTTGGTTAAGACTTAAATTAATTGCTGATATTGGTTTTGTTGGCGTTCCAAACGCAGGAAAATCAACCCTATTATCAATATTGTCTAATGCGAAGCCAAAAATTGCTGATTATCCGTTTACTACTGTTAAGCCTCAACTCGGTGTTTTGAGGTTTAATTCTGGGGATCTAGTTCTAGCTGATTTACCAGGACTATTAAAAGGTGCATCAGAAGGGACTGGGTTAGGATTGAAATTTTTAGCACATATTGAAAGATGCAAAGCAATAGTTCATCTGTGTGATTTATCAGAAGAATCTGACTTAAAATTTATCGAAAACTATAAAATGATAAGAAAAGAAATATTTGATTATGATAAAAAGGTTTCTGAAAAAGAAGAAATCATTGTACTCAGTAAATCTGATTTAGTAACAGAAAAAGTTATTCAAAAAAGGATTAGCTTGCTTAAAAAATTAACCCACTCTAAAATTAAATATATATCTAGTCATAAAAATATCGGATTAGAAAACTTAAAAAATGATCTTCAAAGTTTTTTTAAATGATTAAATATTCTCTAACTAACAAGTCGGAAAAGATTGTGATCAAGATCGGCTCATCCCTATTAATAAATCAGAATAGATTTAATTTAAGTTGGCTTTCTAGTTTTATTGATGATGTAATTTTTCTAATAAAAAAGAAAAAAAAAATTATTATTGTGGCTTCTGGTGCCGTCTCATTAGGAAAAAAATATTTAAATATAAATAAAAAAAAAATTAGTATTGAAATGAAACAGGCTTGCGCTGCCTGTGGACAAGTAATTTTAATGAAAAATTTTATGAAATCGTTCGAAAAAAAGAAAAAAAAAGTTGCGCAAATTTTACTTACTTTCTCTGATACTGAGGATAGAAAAAAAAAGCCTTAATTCTAGAGAGACAATCAATAAATTACTAGATTTAAATATAATTCCTATAATTAATGAAAATGATACTGTTGCAACGGATGAACTCAAATTTGGAGATAATGATAGACTCGCTGCTAGGGTTGCTCAGGTTGTTGATGCGGATTTGCTTTTATTATTGAGTGACGTAAAGGGACTTTATGATAAGAATCCAAAATTAAATCAGGATGCTAACTTGATTAATGAGATATCTGAGATAACTTCAAAAGTATTTAAAATGTCAACATCTGAAACCAATGACCATGGGTCAGGAGGGATGTTTACTAAAATTCAAGCAGCAGAAATCGCATTTACTTTTGGGTGTGATACCATAATTATAAAAGGGAATATTAAAAACCCTATTCTCAATTTTGAAAAGAATAAACAAGGAACTTTTTTTAAATCTCAAAAAAAAATTAATAAAGGTGGTTTCAAGAATTGGTTGGGCGGTTCAATTAATATCTCTGGTTCAATAAAAATAGATGATGGTGCCATTAAAGCTTTACAAAATGGAGCTAGTCTATTACCGAGTGGTATAAAGAAAATATCTGGTAATTTTTCAAAAGGAGACATTGTCGAAATTTTAAGTGAAAATGGAAAAAAGTTAGGCAGAGGAATAAGCTACTATGATTCGTCTGAATTAAATCTTATAAAGGGAAAAAAAAGTATTTATATTAAAGACACATTAGGTTATGAAGGTAGAGAAGAAATAATTCACAGAGATTATTTGTTTTTGGGTATTAAATGAAAAAAATTGATAAAAGTGAAATTCTAAAGATTGGAAAAAATGCAAAAGAAGCATCAAGAGTTGTTTCACTGTTAGGTCCAAAATTAAAGAATGAAATTTTAAAGGCAGCTTCAGAAAATTTACAGCATAATACCTCTGTAATTATTGATGAAAACAAAAAAGATGTTGAAGAGAATAAAGACAAATTAACATCTGCAACCTTAGATAGATTAGTATTAGATGAAAAAAGGATAAAGTCAATGTGTGAAGGTCTTGAGGATATATCGAGATTAGATGACCCAATCGGTAAAATTTTAGATAAGTGGGACAGACCTAACGGTTTAAAGATAGAAAAGGTTTCTATTCCCTTGGGAGTAATAGGAGTAATTTATGAATCAAGACCTAATGTTTCAGCTGATGCAGCTGGATTGACTCTTAAATCAGGAAACACATTGATACTGAGAGGAGGGAGTGAAAGTTTTAACTCCTCATCTAAAATCGTATCATTGATAAATCAAACATACAGAGACTTCAATCTTCCAATTGGTACGTTACAATATATTCCAACAACAGATAGGTCAGCAGTTGGTTATATGCTTAATATGGATGATTATATCGATGTCATTATACCGAGAGGAGGAAAATCTTTGATTGAAAGAGTTTTAACGGATAGCAAAGTACATGTGATTAGGCATTTAGATGGTATTTGTCACACCTACATTCATAAAAAATCAGATCCAAATTTATGTAAAGAGGTCACCTTTAACGCAAAAATGAGAAGACCTGGTATCTGTGGGGCTACTGAAACGATTCTTATAGATTATGAAGTATTAAATTCGCATCTTCACATGATTATTTCTGCACTTCAAAATGAAGGTTGTCTTGTCAAAGGTGATATAGAGATTTTAAAAATTAATGACTCAATTGAATTAGCAGATGAAACGGATTGGGCTACAGAATACTTGGATAAAATTATTTCAATTAAAACAATCAAGGGAGGAGTTAAAGAAGCTGTTAATCATATTAATGAGTATGGTTCTGGGCATACTGATGCAATTCTTTCTGAAGATCAATTAGCTGTAGATTACTTCTTAAATAATGTTGATAGCGGAATTGTAATGCATAATACTTCAACACAATTTGCTGATGGAGGTGAGTTTGGAATGGGAGCTGAAATTGGGATTTCAACGTCAAAAGTTCATGCTAGAGGCCCGGTCGGAGTTGCACAACTTACAAGCTTTAAATACAAAGTTCTGGGAACAGGTCAAATTCGTCCATAAATTGAAAAACTCAAAAAAAAAATTTGTCGGAATATTAGGTGGAACTTTTAACCCTCCACATCAAGGACACATTTTTATAAGTAACTATGCAATGAAAAGAATGAATTTGGGAGAAATATGGTGGATTGTAACAAAAAAAAACCCACTTAAAAAAAATCAAAATAGCTTTCAAAAAAGATTAGAAATTGTAAAAAACTTTCCAATTAATAGAAATATAAAAATTATAGAAATTTGTGATCCAAAAAAAAATATTTATACAGTAGACGTTTTGGACTTTTTGTACAAAAAATACCCTGACAAAAAATTTATATGGCTGATGGGTGTTGATAATCTAAAAAAATTTCATCATTGGAAAGATTGGAAAAAAATTTTTTATAATATTCTCATTGCAATTTTTGATCGTCCATTTTACTCTTTAGATATAGCAACTTCAAAGGTAAGTAGTTTTTTTAAAGGAAAAAAAATTAGTTTAAAGTCTGTACAAAAATTTAAATATATGAATCCTCCAGGTTGGATTTTTTTCAATAATCTTACTCATCCAGGTTCCTCATCAGAAATTAGAAAAGTCGTAAATGAGAAAAAATAGTAGAATTGAAAAATTTTTAAAAGAAATTCTTGATGAATTAAATGATCTTAAGGCAGAAAATGTTGTAAAGATTGATATCAAGAACAGAAGTGCATTGGGTGATTATATTATAGTTGCTAGTGGAACATCATCTCGACATATTAATGCAATAGCCACAAAAATAATAAAAAAAAATAAAACCAACATTATTTCAGTTGAAGGATTAAAATCTACGGAATGGGTAATAGTGGATTTTGGAGATATAATTCTAAATCTATTTAAGCCAGATATAAGAAGTTATTATTCTCTTGAAAAAATATGGGAAAGTGGAGTTGAAGATGAAAAAATCAATTTTGCTTAAATGGAAATTCAAATATTAAGCCCAGGAAAATTTAAGTCTTCTATACCGTTTAAAGATATTTTCAATTTTTATAAAAATAGAATAAGTTTTGATTTAAATTTAGTCGAGCTCAAAACATTTGATACTGAAAAAAGTAGAAAATTAAAATTAGAGAAAAATGAGATAATTAAACATTTAAAAAAAGAAGATTGTGTAGTTATTTTAGATAAAGCAGGAAAATATATATCAAGTAAAGAATTTTCCGAATTTTTTGATTTAAAGATGAAAAATCGTATAAAAAGAATTTGCTTTATAATTGGAAGCGAAATAGGCATAGATGATTCTTTAAAAAAAGGAGAAAACATCTTTTCATTTGGTAGACAAACATGGCCTCATTTAATGGTTAGGATTATGTTAATCGAACAAATATACAGATCGTTAGAGATTTTAAAGGGAACGTCTTATCATAAATAATACAAAGAGTGAGAAATGAAAAAAAAAGTAATGTTATGTATTTTAGATGGTTGGGGACTAGCGAAAAATAGTCCACATAACGCAATTTCAGAAGCAAAAAAAAAATTCTTTGATAAAATTTTAGATAAATACGGAATGATTAAACTTTTTGCTTCTGAGCAAAAAGTAGGCCTTCCCGACGGTCAATTTGGAAATTCCGAAGTTGGACACATGAATATAGGTGCTGGAAGAGTAATACTTCAAGACATTCTAAGAATAGATGAGGGGTTAAATAACGGATATATAGAAAATCATCAAACAATTAAAGAAATTAAATCAAATTGTGAAAGAATCCATATATGCGGACTTCTCTCAGATGGAGGAGTGCATGGTCATCAAGATCATCTTTTCAAAATGATTGAGATTTTTAAAAAATCAGATTTACAAATCTTTATACATTGTTTTCTTGACGGAAGAGATAGTACTCCAATTTCTGGATTATCCAACATGAAAAAGCTCTATCAAATCATTAAAGATAACAAAAATATTAATGTTGTAAGTTTATGCGGAAGATTTTTTTCAATGGATAGAGATAATAGATGGGATAGGGTGGAAAAAGCATATAGTGCGATAATAGAGGGTAATGCAAAAAAAGAAAAAAATTTTATTGAAGCAATAAAAGAAAGTTATGCAAATAAAGTAACTGATGAATTTTTTAAGCCCGTATGTCTTGATAGTTACGACGGTGTTAAGCCAGGAGATGGTTTTTTTATTACAAATTATAGATCTGATAGGGTAAGAGAATTGTTGACTTCTATTTTTGATGAAAACTTTTCAGAATTTAAAAGACACACAGTCGCAAATTTTTTTAAACCTACAAGTATGGTTGAATATTCAAAACGATTAAAAAAAAAAATTGTACCAATAATCAAACCTTTTGAAATAAAAAAGAGTTTAGGTGAAATATTATCTAAAAATAATATGCGTCAGTTAAGGATTACAGAGACTGAAAAATATGCTCATGTAACGTATTTTTTCAATGGTGGTTTGGAAGAGAGTTTTGATAACGAAGATAGAGTTTTAATACCATCTCCTAGAGTTGAAACTTATGATAAAAAACCTGAAATGGCTGCATTTGAATTAACAAGCGAGCTAGAAAAGAATATTAATTTAGATAAATATGATTTTATTTTAACTAATTATGCAAATCCAGACATGGTTGGTCATACTGGAAATTTAAAAGCAACTATCAGAGCAGTTGAGGTTGTAGATGAGTGTTTGGGTAGAATTTATGAAAGATGTTTGGCAAAGGATTATATTCTAATAATTACATCAGATCATGGAAATGCTGATCAAATGTTTAACGAGAATGAATCTGTTAAATGTACAACTCATTCTATTAATCCTGTCCCATTTATTGTTTGTGGAGATTATAAATATATAAAAAAAAGTGGAGTCTTAGCTGATATAGCTCCAACTGTTTTAAAAATTATGAATATAAAAATTCCTGAAGAAATGGAAGGAAAATCTTTAATAGAATGAAAATTTTATTTTTTTTAATAATTATAAGTTTTTCGTTTGTTAGAGCCGCAGAAACTGGTTCTTTTAAAAAGAAACTTGACACTTTAAAAAAGCAAACTGTTATTATTCATAATGATATTATTAAAAATAACGAAGAATTAAAAAAAATAAAAATTGATATTGAAAGAAATTCTCAAAAACAAATAATTTTAAAAAAAAAAATTAAATCTGGAGAGGATATAGGTAGAAGGCTTATGTTTCTTTTACAGGAAAAAATTTACCAATCACCAGCAACTAAAATTATCAATAGTTTATTTTTTCAATCTGAAGACTTTATTACCGAGCAAATTGTAAGAGAGTTTTTTTTAAAAAAAGTTAGATTTGGCGTCGATGAATATTTATCAAGTTTTAAAACAATTACAGAGCTTAACAAAGAATTAGATGACAAATTGATCGTTTATAAAAAAAAAAAAAATAACTTATCTATAAAATTAACAACCTTAGAAAAAAAAATTAATGAAGTTGCTAAACTTCAAAAAAAGGTAAAAGTGGATGTTAAGTTAAAAGTTAAAGAAAAAAGATATAAAGAACAGGCAAAAAATCTAAATGAACTAGTTCAAGGGGTAAAAAGAAAAAAAATAAAAAAAAAACTAACAAACTTCAGTAAAGTAAAGTTTCCTGTTCAAGGCAAGATTATTTCAAACTTCGGAGAGGGAAAGGATGTTAGAAAATCAAAGAACGGACTTGTTTTTAAAGTTATTGAAGATTCTTTTGTTACTTCACCAATTAATGGTATGGTTGTTTATGCGAATCAATTTAGAAGTTATGGAAATTTAGTTATAATAGAAAACGACCAAGGGTATTACTGTATACTGTCAGGAATGAAAAAGATAATGATATCATCTGGAAATGAAGTTTTTATAGGAGAGCCAATAGCAAAGATTTCGGCTGAAAGTAACAGTCAGCTATATTTTGAGTTGAGATTAAATGGAAAAATTATTAATCCTAAATCAAAAGTTGAGATTTTGTAAAAAAACTGCATAATCATTAAATGAAAAAAACTTTATTAGCTTTTATTTTTATTTTTGTAGGTTCTCATGTTTTTGCTGATGAAGACAAAGATGTTTATAAATATCTAAATTTATTCGGAGAAGCATTTGAAAAAATAAAAAATAATTATGTTGAAGATGTTTCCTCTAAAGAATTGATAGAATCAGCTATAGAGGGTATGCTGGGTTCCCTAGACCCACATTCAACTTTTTTAAATAATCAAGAACTTAATGAACTTAAAGTACAGACAAAAGGAGAATTTGGTGGTCTTGGGATCGAAGTAACTCTAGAAAACGGGTTTGTTAAAGTTATTTCACCAATTGACGATACGCCTGCATCCAGAGCCGGAATCAAGGCTGGTGATATGATTACACACCTAGACGATGAGCCAGTTCTTGGAATGACTTTATCAGAGGCAGTCTCGATAATGAGAGGAAAAGTTGGTTCCAAAATTAAATTAACTGTTAACAGAGAAGATAATAAAACCCTTCAAATTGAAATTGTTAGAGCAGTTATTCAATTAAAGGCGGTAAGATCAAAAATTGAAAATAATATAGGTTATATAAGAGTTTCTTCCTTTAACCAGAAAGTTGATACTCAAATTATAAAAGCAATTAAAGATTTTAAGAAAAAGGAAAAGATAATAGGATATGTTCTGGATTTAAGAAATAACCCTGGAGGTTTATTAGATCAAGCTGTAAGTGTTACGGATATTTTTTTAAGCCAGGGTGAAATAGTATCAACAAGAGGAAGGTTTGATAGAGAGGGCAGTAGATACAATGCGATAAAAAGAGATTTAACTGATGGTCTTCCGCTTGTTGTATTAATTAACCAAGGAAGCGCTTCTGCCTCTGAAATTGTAGCGGGAGCTCTACAAGATCATAAAAGGGCTATTATCATGGGTACGAAATCATTTGGAAAAGGCTCAGTTCAAACCATTATTCCTTCAGGTGAGGATGTGGCATTAAAATTGACAACCGCTAAATATTATACTCCATTAGGAAGGTCAATTCAAAAAACTGGGATAGATCCCGACATTTTAGTAGAGCAAGCTGAGTTAACAAGAATAGAGAATCAGAATAGAAGAAAAGAGTCAGATCTTAGAGGTGCAATTGATAACGACCAAAAAAAAGAGGCTGATGAGTCTCAAAATAAAAAAGATCAAAAGTCTAACGATGACAATGATTCTGAGGATTATCAATTAAGCAGAGCTTTTGATTTGATTCTTGCATTAACTTTAATCAATAATAAAACTATTCAATAAAGCCTCTTTATAGTTAAAGATATGAACGGTGAATATAGGAAAGGTGTAGGCATCTTTCTTTTGAATAAAGATAATAAGTTATGGGTTGGCAAGAGAATTGACTTTAAATCAAATTTCTGGCAAATGCCGCAAGGTGGAATTGATAAAAATGAAACTCCACGACAAGCAATGGTTCGAGAATTAAGTGAGGAGGTAGGAATAATAAAAAATTTTGAAATTATTGATGAAACAAAAAAATGGTTAGATTATCAACTTCCGAATGAGCTAAAACAAAGAGTATGGAAAGGGAGATTTGTTGGTCAAAAACAAAAATGGTTTTTATGTAGATTTTTGGGGATGGACAAAGAGATTGATTTAGGTACTCACAAACCAGAGTTTTGCGAATGGAAATGGATTGAACCTAGTGAAGCAATTAAATTCGTTGTTCCATTCAAGAAAAAAATGTATAAGGATATTTTAGAGGCGTTTAAGAAGCATATCGATTAAGAGTAAAATGGGTTATCCACTAATTTCTTCTTACTTATTTCAAGTAAATCATTATTATTTACAATCTCAAAGTCTTTAGATTTTACAATGTCTTCAGTAAGTAAAGTGCACTGATTTTTTGAAATTTCAACCACACCTCCATTAACTAAAAATTTTTCAATAAGTTTTTTTTCCTTGTATATATAAGCTATCCCAAGACGAAGTGTTGTCAGGAAAGGCATGTGATTTTTCAACACACCAAAATCACCTTCAACTCCTGGCATTATGCATAAATCCACTTCATCGTCGAAGACCTTATCTTGAGGTGAAATAATTTCTAATTTAAATGGCATTGAATCAATCCTTCATTTTTGCTGCTTTTTCTAGTGCTTCATCAATTGTACCAACCATGTAAAAAGCAACTTCAGGTATATCGTCATATTTACCATTAACCAAATCATCAAATCCTTTGATTGTATCTTGTAAGTTGACAAAGACTCCGGGTGTTCCTGTGAAAACTTCAGCAACGTGAAAAGGTTGAGATAGAAACCTTTGAATTTTTCTCGCTCGATCCACGACTAATTTGTCTTCCTCAGATAGTTCGTCCATTCCAAGTATTGCAATTATATCTTGCAGCGATTTGTATTTCTGAAGTGTTTCTTGAACTTTCCTTGCCACATTGTAATGATTTTCTCCAATAATTCTTGGATCAAGTATTCGAGAAGTCGAATCGAGTGGATCGACAGCAGGGTAAATCCCAAGTTCAGCAATCTGTCTTGATAGAACAGTTGTAGCATCAAGGTGTGCAAATGACGTCGCAGGAGCCGGATCTGTCAAATCATCTGCAGGTACATAAATAGCTTGAACAGAAGTAATAGAACCTTTGTTAGTTGAAGTAATTCTTTCTTGAAGTGCTCCCATATCTGTAGAAAGGGTAGGTTGGTATCCGACCGCAGATGGAATTCTTCCTAAAAGTGCTGAAACTTCAGAACCTGCTTGTGTGAACCTGAAGATGTTGTCAACAAATAGAAGAACATCTT
>CACIYM010000009.1:30000-36263 GCA_902590895.1 uncultured Alphaproteobacteria bacterium | reverse complement strand
TGGTGTTATGTAATAAAAATACCTTTTCATCGGAGCCTGGGAAAGCTTGAGAAAACCTTTACTAACAAATCTTTTTAAGAGTGCATTTGATAAGCCTAATGCGATATTAAGTTCTTTTGAGATCGATCTTTGTGAGTGATCTTTATTTTTCTCAATCTGATCAAACAATTTTAATTCGACTTCAGTATTTTTTAATAGTTTTTTGTTCATAGTATGAACAGTATAACGTTCATAGAATGAACTTCAAGCAATAATTACAAGCGATAGCTAGAAATATATAGCTTAAGATTTTTTTTGTTGTTAAATTTACTTTTACAAACCTTCAACGAGTTTTCTTTAAATTTATCTAATTTAGATGTAAGCATACACTCAATTTTCTTTTTCATAATTGAATTATCACAAGCTGGAACTAAAAATCCATTTTTATCGAAAAAATCTTTATTACCACCTACATCAAATGCAATTATTGGAAGACCATGAAATATCGACTCAAGTAAGAAATTTGATGAACCCTCTTCACTTGACGTGCTTACTGAGAAATCTATCTCATTGTAAAATTTATCAATTTCCCTTTTCGGGTCAATCAACAAAACGTTCTCACTTAACCCAAGTTTAAAAATTTCTTTTTTTACTATATTTCTATAGCCATTAACATCAGAACCCACTAACAGCAATTTCCACTTTTTATTTATATCTATCTTAGAACAAATACTTAACAAATTAAGATGATTCTTATAGGGTATGAAATTTGCCACATAACCAAATTTGATAAATTTTGATTTATTTTTTAGTTTTTTCTTTTTTATATTTAGACTTGTTATGAAATTCGGTATTACCTTTATTTTATTATTCCGAACACCCTCACGGTTAACTAATTGATCTTTAATAGCAGTTGAGTTGGTCAAAATTAAATCCATATGTGTATGAAGAATTTTTTCAATAAAGAGTGAAATAAAAAAATACTTTTTATGATACTTATTAAGTGACCTTCTACTCATAATCTTTTTCTTTTTAGAAAGAATCGTCAATAACCCTCCTAAAATATAAGATTTTGGCAAAAAAAAATGATATATGTCTGTCTTATTAACAATTAAAAAAAAAATAAATCTGAATATTGAAAAAAATTTATTTTTACCCACGGTTACATTTACGCCTAAACTTTTAAATTTATGTAAAAGTTCACCAGATGAGAATGCAAAAATATTTATTTTAAAGTCCTCTTTAATAGACTCCGCCAGATGTAGTAATTGCTTCTCTGTCCCGCCAATTTTTAAACTATTAACAATATAGGTTATATTTTTTATTTCCTAGTCTCCCATTGTTCATACCAAATTTGAAACATTAAGAAATTCCATAGAAGAAACTGCCAATTTCTTTTTTTATTTTTGTGTTCATTCCATAGATTTTTGTAGTAATCAAGATTAAAAAGGTTTTGTTGCTTTACTTTTTCTGAATTTAAATACATCTCTATCTTTTTGTTAAAAAACTCTATTAATAATTTATCTAGTGGAATGCCAAAACCCATTTTTGGTCGTTCAACAAGTTTAGCAGGTAAATAATTATATAGAATTTCTTTTAAAATTAATTTACCATTTCCATTTGAGACTTTAAATTTCTTGTCCAGCCCCCAAGCATGTTCAATTACTTTGTTATCTAAAAATGGAACCCTTACCTCAAGTGAATAATACATTGAAGCCCTATCAACTTTTGTTAGAATATCGTCAGGCAGATAGGTTAAAAAATCTAAAATTTGCATTCTCGTAATTGTGTCGTTACTTAAGTTTCTATATTTTTCTTCAAAATATTTGTTTAACTTCTCTTTTGAACTTTCAAGTGCAAATGAAAGATTATTTAAATTGCTTACTATTCTTTGTTGAAAAAGAATATCTTGATTTTCAGTTAACAGATTCGATAACTTTAAAAGTTTGTCACCAAACTGACTTCCTCCATATTTTTTAGGAATAAAAACTCCAATTTTGTTCCAAAGAGCTTGTGGTATAAATTTTATTATATTTTTAAGTATTACCTTTAGAGCGTTAGGTTGATTAAAAATATATTTTTGATATTTTTCAGCCATAAAGTATCTATAATAGCCTCCAAATAATTCATCTCCTCCATCACCAGATAATGCTACTGTTACATTTTTTTGGGTAATTTTACTCAATAACATAGTTGGTAATTGTGAGGAATCTGCAAATGGTTCATCGTAAAGAATAGGTATTTCATTTATTAAACTATTTAAATCTTTATAATTGAAATAAACTTCGTTGTGATTTGTTCCTAAAATTTTTGAAATTTTTTTTGCATATGGAGCTTCATCAAATGCATTATCTTCAAATCCAATTGTAAAAGAATTAATTTTTTTTTTTGAGTTTTTTTGGGCTAATGCTGCGATTAAGGAACTATCAATACCTCCAGACAAAAAAACACCAACTGGAACATCTGAAACCATTTGACTCAAAACAGCATCATTTAAAATTTTATGAGTGCTGGTTGGGTCATTATTATTTTTAAGAATATTTAATTTTTCAAAATCCCAATATTTTGTATATTTAACTACTCTACTTTTATTAATCTCAAAAATGCATCCAGGCTCTAACTTTAAAACATTTTCATATATTGAGTAAGGTGATGGAATGTAATTTAACCTAACATAAGACCCCAAAGATTCCTTGCATATTTCAAAATTATGCCAAGGTAAAACTTTTAATGCCTTAATTTCCGATGCAAAAGCAAAATTTTTATTATCCCAATATATATAGACAGGTTTGATCCCTACCCTGTCCCTAACAACGTACATTCTTTCTTTATCTACATCCCAAACAGCAAAACAAAAAATGCCATTAATATTTTTTAAAGTTTCCTTGAGGCCAATTGATGCTATCAATTCAACTAACACTTCAGTATCTGAGGATGTTTTTAAATTCGGAAGATAGTTTTTAAATTTGTTTTTTAAAAACTTAAAATTGTAGATTTCTCCATTGTAACTTAAGATGAATCTTTTATTGTGACTCACCATTGGTTGATTGGCCTTTTGAGACAAATCTAGGATAGATAATCTTCTATGAGATAAAGAAACACCATTTTTTACATCAACCCAACTCCCATAAGCGTCGGGACCTCTTCTTTCTAAAGTTTTAGCCATTTTGTTAGAAAAGCTAGATATGCTTGATTTAGATAGATCTTTTGAAAATTTAATGAAGCCTGAAATACCGCACATATCTGTAAAACTAAAACATTGAAGGTTAATTTAGAGAATATGAATCTTTATAACATTAAACAAGGCTTTTATCTTGATTTTTCTTTTCAAATAAAAAAAGTGGTTAGAGACAATTCCTTACTAAGTAATTTTTCAAATTTAAACCAAATTTTTTTTCGAATTTTTTAAAGATTTTGATCGTATTTATATTATTTTAAGTATCAGAATTGAAAATATTAAATAATGCGTAAAGAAATTTTACATAAAAAAGGGTTTCATTAGAATTAGAAGCAAAGTAAAAAAAAACTGAAATTATGGTTTTTTTTCTAAACTTAGATTTGGTTGCGGGGGCAGGATTTGAACCTGCGACCTTCAGGTTATGAGCCTGACGAGCTACCAGGCTGCTCCACCCCGCGTCAATAGCAGCTGTGTTTTTAAGGCCCGGCAACGACCTACTCTCCCGTGCCTTAAGACAAAGTACCATCGGCGCTGAGGGTTTTCACGACCGAGTTCGGAATGGGATCGAGTGTTCTCCCCTCGCCATAACCACCGGACCATAAAAACACAGTAGTAGTAATCAAGTTGTATAAAAAAAGTCTGAGATATTCAATAAAGTTCATTCGAGTTATTAGTACTAGTTAGCTTCATATGTCACCATACTTCCACACCTAGCCTATCAACGTGGTAGTCTTCCACGACTCTCAAGGGATACCTAGTTTTGAGGGAGGCTTCCCGCTTAGATGCTTTCAGCGGTTATCCCGTCCGTACTTAGCTACCCGGCGATGCGACTGGCGTCACAACCGGTACACCAGAGGTACGTCCATCCCGGTCCTCTCGTACTAGGGACAGCTCCTCTCAAGTATCCAACACCCATGGCAGATAGGGACCGAACTGTCTCACGACGTTCTAAACCCAGCTCACGTACCACTTTAAATGGCGAACAGCCATACCCTTGGGACCTGCTCCAGCCCCAGGATGTGATGAGCCGACATCGAGGTGCCAAACACTGCCGTCGATATGGACTCTTGGGCAGTATCAGCCTGTTATCCCCGGCGTACCTTTTATCCGTTGAGCGATGGCCCTTCCACACAGAACCACCGGATCACTATGACCGACTTTCGTCTCTGCTCGACTTGTCAGTCTCGCAGTCAGGCAAGCTTATGCCATTGCACTCTACAACCGATTTCCAACCGGTTTGAGCTTACCATCGCGCGCCTCCGTTACTCTTTAGGAGGCGACCGCCCCAGTCAAACTACCCACCACGCAGGGTCCCAATTCCGGGTTCACGGAATTTGGTTAGATATCAATAAATCATAGGGTGGTATTTCAAGGACGACTAAATAAAAGCTGGCGCTCTTACATCAAAGTCTCCCACCTATCCTACACAACAATTCACTAATACCACTACGAAGCTATAGTAAAGGTGCACGGGGTCTTTCCGTCTAACCACGGGTACTCCGCATCTTCACGGAGAGTTCAATTTCGCTGAGTCAATGTTGGAGACAGTGGGGAAGTCGTTACGCCATTCATGCGGGTCGGAACTTACCCGACAAGGAATTTCGCTACCTTAGGACCGTTATAGTTACGGCCGCCGTTTACCGGGGCTTCAGATCAATGCTTGCACACATCACTTTAACCTTCCGGCACCGGGCAGGCGTCAGACCCTATACTTCGTCTTAAAGACTTTGCAGAGCCCTGTGTTTTTAGTAAACAGTCGCTACCCCCTGGTTTGTGCCCCTTAAATTTGGTTGCCCAAACTTAAGGCTCTCTTATCCCGAAGTTACGAGAGTAATTTGCCGAGTTCCTTCAACATCGTTCTCTCAAACGCCTTAGTATGCTCTACTTATCCACCTGTGTCGGTTTGGGGTACGGTCTATATGCTAGAGCTATTTCCTGGAACACCTCCATTGCACTTCCAATCCAATAAGGAAATACAAACTTTGGCATTCGTCACTACTAGCAGGCCCAGAAATATTAATCTGGTTCCCATCGACTACGGCTTTCGCCCTCGTCTTAGGGGCCGGCTTACCCTGCGCGGAATAACCTTGCGCAGGAACCCTTGGATATTCGGCGATAGTGTTTCTCGCACTATTAATCGCTACTCATGTCAGAATTCTCACTTCCGATACCTCCATCAGACCTCACGATCTGACTTCAACGGCTTACGGAACGCTCCGCTACCACACTCTAAAAGAGTGTCCACAGTTTCGGTGTATGGTTTAAGCCCCGTTACATCTTCGGTGCGGAAAGACTTAATTAGACCAGTGAGCTGTTACGCTTTCTTTAAAGGAATGGCTGCTTCTAAGCCAACCTCCTGGTTGTATTGGACTTTCTACTCCCTTTCCCACTTAACCATAACTTGGGGACCTTAACTGGTGGTCTGGGCTGTTTCCCTTTCGACTATGGACCTTAGCACCCATAGTCTGTCTGCTGTGCAAAGTTAGACGGTATTCGGAGTTTGGTTAGGGTCAGTAAGGATCGCTCCCCCATTCCCTATCCAGTGCTCTACCCCCGTTAACCTAATCACAACGCACTACCTAAATAGTTTTCGCGGAGAACCAGCTATTTCCGAGTTTGCTTGGCCTTTCACCCCTAGCCACAGGTTATCCCCGCATTTTTCAACATACGTGGGTTCGGTCCTCCAGCACGTGTTACCGTGCCTTCAACCTACCCATAGCTAGATCACTCGGTTTCGGGTCTAATCCTACGAACTAAACGCTCTTTTAAAACTCGCTTTCGCTTCGCCTACACCTAACGGCTTAAGCTTGCACGTAAAATTAAGTCTCTGACCCATTATACAAAAGGTACGCAGTCACCTCTAAAGAGGCTCCTACTGATTGTAGGCATACAGTTTCAGATACTATTTCATTCCCCTACTTGGGGTGCTTTTCACCTTTCCCTCACGGTACTTGTTCACTATCGGTCACTGAGGAGTACTTAGGCTTGGAGGGTGGTCCCCCCATGTTCAAACAAGATTTCTCGTGTCCCGTTCTACTCAAGATTAACATAAATTTTTACCCATACGGGGCTTTCACCTACTATGGCTTAGCTTTCCAACTAATTC
>CACIYM010000009.1:0-27500 GCA_902590895.1 uncultured Alphaproteobacteria bacterium | reverse complement strand
TACAACACATTCCTTTTAGAAAACCAGTTTAATGATGAGGAAATTAATGAAATACCTCAGAATCTCGAAAAAAACAGGTTAGAACTAGTCAAAAAAGAAGATAACAAAAAAGAAGATTTAAACCTTGCTTATTATTTAGACACAGAAGTTGCTTCCGATATTATCATCGACGAAAAAAATATCAATTTATCCTTGGTTCCCATATATGAAACAATGTTATTTTCTGGTATTCCTGAACCAAAATTCAAACCTATACCAGAAAGACCAGAGTACGTTAAATCTATAATCCTTTCATTAAAAAATAAGAAAATGCTTCAAAAAAATTTGGAAAATTACTTACCAAACTCTTCTTTAGAAACTTACAAAGAACTAAAGGATTACATTGATTTTGGTATAGAAGAGAATATAACGCTTCACCTAGACAGTAATGAGGATGTAGTGGAAATCAAAGTATTTTCTAAAGATTTCAGACACCTTAATTTAAGAAAAAATTTGAATAAAAAATTTATTTCTTTTTTTGAGGATGCTCCAACAACATCAAAAGTCGTAAGAAACAGATTAAGAGTAAAAAATAGTGTTAGTAAAACATTAAAATCATCTGAAATCCCACCAAATATTGCCAAAGAATTTCTTCATCAACTCAGCTACACAATTGACTTTCAAAGGGATGTTAAGAATGGTGATATAATTGATATTTTGTATGAGGCCAATTTTACAAAAAATGAAAAGATTGTAGGTGAACCTGCCTTACTTTATGGTTTGATGAACCTAACTGACCATAAACTAGAACTTTTTAAATATAGACTAAGCAATGGTAAAACAGATTATTTTGATGCTAATGGAAAAAGTATAAGAAAGCATCTAATGCGAACACCAGTGCAAGGTGCAAGACTATCATCAAAATTTGGTGTGAGAAAACATCCTATATTAGGATACAGTAAAATGCATAGGGGGGTTGATTTTGCAGCAAAAAGAGGTACCCCGATAATGGCAGCAGGAGATGGCAGAGTAACATTTGCTGGAAGAAATGGTTCTTTTGGAAGATTTATTGAAATTAAACATTTAAATAATTTTAAAACTCGTTATGCACATTTGTATAAATTCTCAAAAGGAATAAAAAAAGGTAAAGTTGTCAAACAGGGTGACATTATTGGATTTGTTGGGACAAGTGGCAGAAGCACAGGACCTCATTTACATTACGAAGTAAAGCATAAAAATCGGACTATAAATCCTATAAAATTAAGATTAGAATCAACCATTAATGTCGAAAATCAGGACATGTCCAATTTTTACGCAAATATTGCTCTTACAAGAGAAAGATTTTTGGCAACAGAATTTGAAGAAACAGAGACAGCAGGAAATTATTAAGAAGATCGGGAATTTTCTTTATTAAGAGAAGATTCAAAAGGTTTCAATGCTTCAATACCATCGCTGGTAAAATCGTCGTTTTCATTATTTTTATTTGCTTCAGTTGTTTGGACTTTATTATTTAACCTGTCATTTTTAGCATTAATAGCTCTTTGAGTTCGAGAAGGTCTAAAGTTATTAATATCATTTGAATTTTCATTACCATCATTTTGAGATACTTGATCGTTATTTGGTTTTTTAGGGTCAAACCCAAACTCTTCGTTAAGCAGTCTTTGATAGTGTTCAGCATATTGGTAAAAATTTTCTGCTACAATTCTATCTCCGTTAGAATAAGCATCCTGAGCCAAAGAAGTATACTTTTCTAAAGCTTTCGAAATACCGGTTCGCGATTTGGGTATATTATTATGCTGGTTATTATAAATTTTAGTGGCAGAGTTACGCCTATGACCTACTCTTGGCCTTCTTTTTCGGGGTTTGTTTCTATCAATCAATTTTATACAAAATGTTAAATTATTATTTAGTTTTAATTATAAACTTTCAAAGGGAAAGTCATACCCTAACATTATAAAAAAATTATTCAAATTTTATTTTCAAAAATTAAAACTCTGTCTTTTTTATTAAGGTCCTTGAACTCCTCTATTATTCTAAAATCATTCATTTTAAAAATTCTTTTAACATCTTTTTTTTGATCAAAACCAATCTCCAGACAAACCAGTCCTTTACTTTTCAAAAATTTTTTAGAGTGTTTTGCTATAATTTTATAAGCATCTAAACCACATTTTCCTCCATTCAGAGAAAGATATGGGTCAAAACTTTTTACTGACTCGCATAAATTCTTAATATGTCCTTTCTTTATATAAGGTGGGTTTGATACAATTAAATCAAATTTTTCTCTAATATTTGAAAACCAATCGCTTTGAATCAAATTTATTTTTTTTTCAATACCAAATTTTTTTGCATTTTTTTCTGCTACTTTTAGGGCTTTCTCGCATTTATCAGTTGCAACATAATAAATATTTTTTCTTTTTATTTCTAAGATAATGGAGATCAACAAGCACCCACTACCTGTACCTAAATCTAAAATTTTTAAATTATTTTTTTCTATTTTTTTTAGTTTTTTCACACAATCAACAATTAACTCAGATTCAGGACGAGGATCTAAAGTGTATGAGTTTACAAAAAATTGTCTTGAATAAAACTCTTTTACACCAATTATTTTTGAAAGCGGTTTACCTAAATTTCTAAAGTAAATTTTTTTTAAAAATTTTTTTTTTTTTTTTTCTGTGATTTTAAGTTCATTATTTAAAATAATTTCAATAATATTTTTATTTAAAAGGTTTGATAATAATATTTGAGATTCATATTTTTTGTCCAAATTTGAATTCAGAGTGAACAATTGATCTGTTTGTTTTAAAAGATTTTTTACAAGCATAGTCTTTATTAAATTTTATTCTGCTAACTTCTTCACATTATCGTCCGCAACAAGACCATTGATGATTTCTTCCAATCCCTCACCATTCAGGATTTGATCAAGCTTATAGAGTGTAAGAGAAATTCTGTGATCTGTGACTCTACCTTGAGGAAAATTATAAGTCCTTATTCTCTCAGAACGATCTCCAGATCCCACCTGTGACTTTCTATTCATAGCTCTTTCTTCATCTTTTTTTTGCCTTTCAATCTCAAAAATTCTTGATCTCAAAACCATCAAAGCTTTTGCTTTATTTTTATGTTGCGACTTTTCATCCTGACATTGGGCGACAATCCCTGTGGGCATGTGTGTGATTCTCACTGCGCTATCCGTAGTATTGACTGATTGCCCACCAGGTCCGCTAGATCTAAATATATCAATTCTTAAGTCTTTTTCCAAAATCTCAACATCCACATCAGTTGCCTCTGGTAATACTGCAACCGTTGCCGCTGAAGTGTGGATTCTCCCTCCAGATTCAGTTTCAGGAACTCTTTGAACACGGTGAGTTCCTGACTCAAATTTAAGTGTACCAAAGACCTCATCTCCAGAAATTTTGACTACAACCTCTTTAATGCCGTCATGATCAGTTTGACTAATTTCCACTATCTCAGTTTTCCATTTTTTTATTTCTGAAAATTTAACATACATTCTAAATAAATCTGATGCAAATAATGCTGCCTCTTCTCCACCAGTACCAGCTCTAATTTCAATTATAGCATTTTTTTCATCGGACTCGTCTTTGGGTATTAGCAAAAATTTTATTTCATTCTCCAATTCATTAATTTTTAGAGTTAACTCCTCTTTTTCCTTTTCAGCTTCAACTTTCATATCTGAATCATCAGATTCCAACAATTCGTCCAAATCATTAAGTTCGCAAAATAGTTTTAAAAATGAATTGATTTTCTCCACCAAAGGCTTCAAATCAGAATATTCTTTTGATAATTTTGCAAATTGTTTATAATCATCTTTATCTAAAGAATTTATTTGCTTTTCTAAATTTTTAAATTTTTCAAGTATGTTTTCTAGTTTTTTTTTTTCCATGATACTATTCGAATGATTTGAAGAATTTTAAAAATGTTTCTCTTTGATTTTTTTCATTATATTTAAAGAAAAAATCTTCAATGTAGCTATTGAAAATTTTTTTTTGACTTTCATTGAATTTCAATTTTTTAAAAAAACTTGAAAAAATCTCTTTCTCTTCCAGATAAAATTGCTCATAGTTATTAAATTTTCCCAAACTATTCTCACCAAAGAAAAGTGTGAAAAACTGCTCTAAATCATTTAAATCAAAAAGATAACAATTACTTATTTTTGAAATTTCCGGATCAACATTACCAGGCAAACCGACATCCACAAAAAAAATAGGTTTTTGCTTCCTCTCTTTTAGGAATACTTTTGTAATTTCTTTTGAAATAACTTTTAAACCGTCGTCAAATCCTATTAAAATTACATCATAAATAAAAAATTCTCCTAATACTTTTTTTTTATCTACGATCTTTTTTTTTTCTGAATCAATGTAAAAAAAATTTGATTTTTTAAAAACTCTACATTCATCATATCCATATTTTTTGAAATTACTTGCAATACTAAATACCAAATCTTTATCACCAATAGCTGCTATTTTTATTTTCTTATCTTCTCCAAAAATTTGAGTTGAAAGCTTTATTGCAGCATGTGCAATTTGTGCTGGCTTCGATGAAAATATTTTTTGTGTTGACACTTTAATTTGCTATTTTATTTTCTAAAAATTCATTTATTTCTTTTAAATCTAATATCTCTTGGAACCCTGATTCCATATTTTTCCAAATAACTTTATTTTCTTTAATCTCCTCGTTACCAATAATTAAACATCCGTAAGATTTTAACTTATTAGCCTTTATCATTTTTTTTTTAAAGCTTCCAGAATAAATGCTGTGAAAAACAACACCATCTAAAGGATTTAACTTGTATAAAACTTCTAAAATTTTTATGTTCAAATCTTCCGATAATGCTATGATAGCTATTATTTTCTTTTTAATGTTAATTTCTTTTAAATTTAAGATTATCCTCTCAATTCCTGAGGCCCATCCTACACCACTCAAGTTTTTCCCTCCTAAAGAACTTACCAAACCATCGTATCTTCCCCCAGCAAGTACAGCGTTTTGACTTTTATCCTCAAATGTAACAAATTCAAAGGCCGTATGATTATAATAATCTAGGCCTCTAACTAAATGAGGATTCACAGAAAATTCTATATTTAATTTCTTTAAATTATTAAGAACCTCTTCAAAAAAAAAATTTGATTCATCATCTAAAAAGTTTAATATTTTTGGACATTCTTTGATAACTTCTTTATCTTCATTATTTTTTGAATCAAGAATTCTAAGTGGATTTGTTTCCAATTTTTTTTTACTTTCTGAAGATAGCCTAGAAATATTCTTTTTAAGAAATTTGACTAAATCAGAAATATAATTCTTTCTTGATTCTAAATTACCAAGTGTATTTATTTCTAATTTAATTTTATCGCGTACCCCCAGTAATTTTAAAAATTTTTCTGCTATTAAAATACTTTCAACATCGTTAAAAGGATTTTTTTCATCAAAAATTTCAATTCCAACCTGATGAAATTGTCTTAATCTTCCTGCTTGAGGTTTTTCTCTTCTGAACATAGGACCAAAATAATAAAATTTTTTATTTAAATTATCTAGCATTGAGTTCGTTATAAGTGCTCTTGCAACTGCCGCAGTGCCTTCTGGTCGCAAAACAATTTCTTCTCCTCCTTGGTCAACAAAACTATACATTTCTTTTTGTATTATATCTGAGGTAACTCCCAAGGTTTTCTTAAAAACTTTTGAATTTTCAATTATTGGAGTATTTATTTCTTGAAAACCTTTTGATTCACAAAGTTTAGAGAAAATCTCGCAAACTTTTTTATGCATCATTAGGTTAAAACCTGACAGGTCCTTAGTGCCTTTAACTGTGTTAATCTTTTCCAATTATCTAACTACTTTTTTATGAGAAGTTCTTTTTGTTTTTTTTCACATAATTCAACGAGATGATCGATCATGTCTCCATCTCTTAAAACATGGTGTTTTTCTCCATTTAGGTATATTTGATGACCACTTTTTCCTCCAGTCAACCCTATATCTGTTTCCCTTGCCTCGCCGGGGCCATTAACAACACATCCGATAACTGACAAAGTCATAGGCATGGTAATATGTTCAAGTCTTTTCTCAAGTTCTTCAACATTTTTAATTACATTAAATTCTTGTCTAGCGCATGAGGGACATGAAATCACGTTTACCCCTCTGTGTCTTAAATTTAAGGATTTTAAAATATTAAAACCAACCTTTATTTCCTCAACTGGCTCTGCAGATAGTGACACTCTTATAGTGTCTCCTATACCTGCCCACAAAAGGGAACCTAGGCCGATTGAGGATTTAATAGTACCTGCAACTTTTCCACCAGCCTCTGTTATACCAAGGTGTATAGGGTAATCACACGCATCAGAAATACCGTAATAAGCCGCAACAGCTAGAAAAACATCTGATGCTTTACAACTTATCTTAAAGTTAAAAAAATCATTGTCTTCTAAAATTTTTACATGTCTTAGAGCAGACTCAACCATTGCATCTGGACAAGGTTCACCGTATTTTTCTAATAAGTCACGCTCTAAGCTTCCTGCATTTACTCCAATTCTTATAGAACAACCAAAATCTTTTGCCGCTTTAATAACTTCTTTAACTTTTTTTTCATTTCCTATATTTCCTGGATTAATTCTTAAGCAAGCAGCACCAGACTGAGCAGCTTCAATTGCTCTTTTATAATGAAAATGTATATCCGCGATAATAGGAACATTAACTTCTTTGATAATTTTTTTTAAAGCAGAAGAAGACTCTTCATCAGGGCAAGAAATCCTAACTAAGTCTGCACCAACTTCCTCTAATTCTCTAACTTGATTTATGGTTTGCTTTACGTCATTTGTGGGTGTGTTTGTCATTGATTGTACCGATATAGGTGCATCACCTCCTACATCCACATTTCCAACCTTAATCTTTTTTGTATTTTTTCTTTGTATTTCTCTCCAAGGTCTAACACTCATTTAAATTACCTATACAATTAATCAAAATCGAAATTCCTAAATAGATTTTAGATTTTTTTTTTTTAATATTTTTTTAAAATAAAACATAAAACTTCTTTTCAAAAGATTTTTTTTTAGGAAAAAATCTTTTTATTAATAATAAAGTCTATTTTATTATTAATTCCAAAAAAATTACTATTATTAATATCTTTACCATCATTTAAGTTAATAAAATATAAAAGTGAAAGAAAAAAGATAAAAATCAAAATAAAGTAGAAAAAATTTACTTTTGGATTTCGTTCGGCTGATAAATTAGAATTTCTTTTTTTTTGGTCTATCTCTAAATTTTGTTCAACTATATTTAATTCATTCTCAATATCAACATTAAGCATTCTTGCGTATGTTTTTACAAAACCTTTTGCAGGAACGTGATCAGGTATTTTATCTACTTTACCTTCTTCAATATACCTTAAATATTCAATATTAATGTTAAGTTTTTTTGAAACTCCAGGAAATTTTTTTCTTAGACTTTTTCTTCTTTCTGCAATTTTTTTTCCAATTTTTTTAAAGGCTTCCTGAACGTCTGTTTTTTCAATTTCACTAACCATTATTACTGTCTTTCTGTTCAAAATTGATTTGACTTTCAATTTGCTGTGTCAACTCTTTAAAAATTTCACTTACACTTTGTAATTTTTTTACCAAGCTTACACTTTGTCCGGCCATCAAAGAACCACTTTCCACATCACCATCAATAACAGCTTTTTTCAAAGATCCAGCCCAGAAATGTTCAATTGACAATTGAGCATCCTTTAGAGAAATTTCTTTTTTTTCCACTAAATTAATTAACCTTTTTTGCTCACTTATGAAGTTTTGTGTAGCCGAATTTTCAATCGCTCTTACAGGAATTACAGGTAATCTATCATCAATTTTAACTGAAATCTGTGCATTTCTTGCTTCTGATTTTATAAAAATATTTTTAAATTTTGAATGAGCTATTGATTCATTTGCGCAAACAAATCTTGTTCCTATTTGACAACCTGCTGCACCAAGCTGGAGAAATTTTAGAATGACTTCCCCTCTACCAATTCCTCCAGCAACGAAAATCGGAACCTCTTTTATATTGGGAAGAATCTCTTGCACCAGAACATTAATTGAGACCGGACCAATATGCCCTCCGGCTTCACTTCCCTCCAATATTAGAGCATCGATTCCATTTTGAATCATTTTTCTTGCTATAACTATAGTAGTTGCAAAACAAATTGTTTTAATATTTTTAGATTTTAACTTATCGATTTGGCTTTTTTTTGGAAAACCACCAGCAAAAACAACAATATTCACATTGCTAGTAATACAACAATCAATTAACTCATCAATTTCAGGATGAAGAAGAATTAAATTTACTCCAAATGGTTTGTGAGTTTTTTTTTTTGTTAATAAAATCTCTCTTTCTAGCTTTGTTGTGTCCATTGATCCACATGCCAAAACACCAAGACCTCCAGCATTTGATATTGCTGAGACCAGATTACTCTCCGACACCCAAGTCATTGCACCACCTAATATTGGGTATTTGGTACCTAAAAAACTGTTACCTTTCTCAAAAAGTTTTTTCATTTTAAAGTTCATAATTATTTATCTGTGAAGATTATAGGCATTATGTAATGCATTGAGGGCAACTTTTTTTTCCTTTGAGTTTATAAGCACACTAATCTTTATCTCTGAAGTTGATATAACTTGAATATTAATATTTTTTTTTGCTAATGTTTCAAACATTGTTTTGGCAACACCAACATTACTTTTCATACCCACACCAACAATTGAAACTTTGCAAATATTTTTGTCAAATTTAATTTGCTTGAATTTAATTTTAGACTCTTTGAGAACTTTTACGGATCTAGAACAATCTTCTACGGGAACGGTAAAAGTTAAACTGGCATATTTTCCATCATCAGTGATATTTTGAACAATCATATCAACATTTATATTGGCTCTTGATAATAAGGAAAATATATTTCCTGCAATTCCAGGTTTATCTGGAATACCTTTGAGAGAAATATTTGCCTCGTAATCGGAGGATGAAATCCCAGTCACAATCTCTTTTTCTAATTTCTTTTCTTCTTTAACTACCATAGTTCCAGTTTTACTCGTAAAAGAACTTCTAACATGAATTTTAATACCATATTTCATAGCTAATTCAACTGATCTCGGATGAAGTACCTTTGATCCTGCTGATGACATCTCCAAAATTTCTTCATAAGTAATTTTTTTAATTTTTTTTGCTTTCTTAACTATCCTGGGGTCTGACGAAAAAATACCTTCAACGTCAGTAAATATTTCACAACAATTAGATTTCGTTGCAATAGCTAGAGCAACAGCCGTTGTATCAGAGCCTCCTCTTCCTAAAGTAGTAATTCTATTCTCTCTGGATATACCCTGAAAACCGGCAACAACCAGAGCATCAAAAGATTTAAATAACTTTTTTATCTGCTCAGAATTTATGGAATTTATTCTTGCTTTGCTGTGATTGTTGTCTGTTAGTATTGGAACTTGCCATCCTTGTAAAGAACGAGACCTTATTCCAACACTATTTAACACTGTGCTCATAACTCCAGACGAATACTGTTCACCAGTAGAAAGGATCACGTCGTATTCTGGGTTATCGATATCATAAGAAATTTTATTAAAACTTTTTACCAAATTATTTGTTACACCACTCATTGCAGAAACAACAACAATGATTTTTTGTTTTTCTTTAAGGATCTTTGATTTTACTATTTTAGCAGCTTTCTTTATTCTATCTAGATTACCAACTGAAGTACCTCCAAATTTCATTATTGTAATTGACATTTAATGTTCTAATATTTGAAAAAATTAAGTTATAAACATATGTAAAGATATTAGAATGAAAAGCAAGAAAATTACAAAAACTATTAATCAACAAGAAAATATTTTTGACAAGCTATCAAACGATTGGTGGAAAATTGATGGAAGCTTTAGTGCTTTACACGCTTTCAATTTTGTAAGGATAAAATTTATCAAGGATGTACTTGGGAAAAAAAAATCAGACAATTTAAAAAATTTGAAGATATTAGATATTGGTTGCGGCGGAGGAATATTGAGTGAACCTCTTGCTAGACTAGGTGCAAAAGTTACCGGTATAGATGAAAATGAAAATGCTGTAAAAGTAGCAATTGATCATGCAAAAAAAGGAAAGTTAAGTATTGATTATAAAAAAATAAGTTTCAATCAAATAAATTTCAAAAAAAAATTCGATATTGTTGTCTGCATGGAAGCCCTAGAACATTTGAATGACATAGAAACCTTAATTAAAAAAGTTAAAGAGTCTTTAAAACCTGATGGAAAATTCATAGGCTCTACGATAAATAAAACTTTTAATTCATATTTTCAGGCAATTTTTGTAGCTGAAAAAATCCTTAACATAGTTCCTGAAGGAACACATAATTGGAAAAAATTTGTTAAACCGAACAATTTAAAAAAAAAATTAGTTATTAATAATTTTACTAAAATTAAGTTTCAGGGAGTTCAATTTAACCCAATAAAGAATGAATGGAAAACCATTAGGAATCTGTCTGTAAATTACATGTTTTCATCTGAATTAAATTAATTTATTAAGTTAAATACAAGTTAATTTAATATTTGAAGAAAATATTAAAACTAACCTTGCAATTAAAAACACAAGTTAGAATTGAGTCATTGATGGGATTTTTTTCCTTGAATGTCTTATTTCATCAATATTTATAGTTGTGCTTATAATTTGCTTTTTATTTACATTTGCTTCAACTAAAATTTTTCCCCATGGATTTACAATCATTGAATGGCCGTAGGTCCTTCTGCCATTGTCGTGCACTCCACACTGTGCAGGTGCGAAGACAAAACATCCATTCTCAATTGCTCTTGCTCGAATTAAAGAATGCCAATGTGCTTTTCCAGTTGTAAAGGTAAAAGCAGCAGGTATAGAAAAGAATTGTGCACCCTTTTTGGTCAATTTTCTATATAAATTTGGAAATCTTAAATCATAGCATATGCTCATTCCTAATTTCCCCCATAACAAGTCTGAAACAACTAGTTTTTTCCCAGCCATATAGTTTTCTGATTCTAAATATTTTTCGTTTTTATTTAAATTCACATCAAATAAATTAATTTTATCATATGAAGATTTTTGCACACCATTGGCATTGAAAATATATGAACGATTTACAAATTTTAATTTATTAAACCTCTCAGGTACTGAACCAACTAGAATTGAACTTTTTTTTTTTTTTGCATAAAAAGTTATCAAATTAAAAAAACTCTCTCTGTGTTTATTCAAAAAAAAATCTAAATCTTTTTTGTTATCAGAAAAAATGGCTACGCATTCAGGTAGGCATATTAAATCGACGTTTGAAGATACTTTCTCAAACAATTTCTCTAACATACTTATATTTTTTTGAGGGTCTTTGCTGCTTGTTGTCTGCAAACAGACAATTTTTAATTTATTTTTTGTCATTGATTAAGTTAAAAATTACACCTTCTTTATTCAATTTTTGAAGATCATCATACCCTCCTATGTGTTTATCTCCAAAAAAAATTTGTGGTACTGTATTCCGGTTGGACAAATTTATCATTTGTTTCTTGACCATGGGATCATTATCAATCAAAATTTCTTTATATTCTAAATTAAGTTTATTTAATAATGCTTTAGCAGAATGACAATATGGACATAGTATAGATGAATAGATTATAATTCGCATAATTATGTATTTAATTGAAAATGAGAAACTTATTAAATGTAAAAATAGTGCATTAACGCACTGGAGTAAACATAATTTTATTTTTGATAAATTCTCTAGTTTGGTTTTTCAAAAAGTCACTGAGTTGAAAAATGAGTTCAAAAATATTTTGATAATAAGCGGTGATTATGATGAAATAATTTTAAAAATTACAAAACTAAAATTTCAAAACCTTTTTTATTACTCACAATATAGATCTTTTTTAGAGAACATTTCCTTAGAAAATAAAAAAGTTACCAAGATTTTTTCTTCGTTCGAAAACTATCCATTTAACGATAATTCTTTTGACTTAGTAATTTGTAATTTTTGTTTTCACAATATAAATAAAAAAATGGAATATTTAAAAAATCTAAAGAAAATTCTAACAAAGAATGGCTTATTGATTTGTAATTATTTTGGAGAAAATTCATTAATCGAATTAAAAAATTCACTAATTTTTGCTGATGAAAAAATCTATGGTGGTTCATTTCTAAGATTCCCAAAACTTCTAAAACTTGTTGATTTTTCTCAAATGCTTATGCAAACGGGATTTAAAGAAGTTGTTACAGAAAAGATTAACTACGAGATATTTTATAATGATGTTTTGTCAATCTTAAAAGATGTGAGAGGTATGGGGGAAAGTGGATTTCATTCATTTAATGAAAAAAAAATTGATATTGGATACTACAAAAAACTAAATGAAATTTATAGAAAAAAATATTCAGACATAAATTCAAAGTTAAAAGTTAGTTGTGAAATTATTTCATCAAGTTCATGGAAAGCTGAAGTTTAAATTTAGATATTTAATAATTTTTCTATTTGATAAAAGCATATTTTCATTGAAGAGTCTTTCAATCGTGATCCATTTAAAACATTGATATTCCATGGGTTTAATTTTGCCACACCATTTGTCACAAATAAAAAAATTAATAAGAATTTTCTTATTATTTCTTCTTATTAAATAATTTTTTAAAAAAATAACATTGTTTAAATCTATTTTAATTGAAAGCTCTTCGAATAGCTCTCTTCTTAGGGCTGACAAAAAAAATTCATTTTTTTTTACTTTGCCTCCAGGAAATTCAAAAAAACCTGCAAACTCTTTCTGTTTAGGTCTTGAGGATATTAAAATTTTATTTTTTTTTTGTAATACACAAGCTACAACTTTAATAATAATTAGCTCCTATAGTCAGCATTAATAGAAATATATTCCTTAGTCAGATCGCATGTCCAAACTGTTGATGAATTCTTCGTTAAACCCACTTTTATGAACAAATCTATACTAGTTTTTTTCAAGTAATTATTAATTTTTTTAAAATTTATTCTTTTTAAAACTTCACCATTTTTGACAATGTAATTATCACCAAATTTAATAGAAAGATACTTTGTATCAATTCTAATACCAGATTTTCCAATAGCCATTATAATTCTTCCCCAATTAGAGTCTGATCCTGCCATTGCAGTTTTAAAAAGGGGAGAATTGGCAATGGAAAATGCAATCTTTTTGGCATTCGAAGTAGTATCTGTTCCAGAAACATTAATTGATATAAATTTTTTGGCACCTTCACCATCCCTAACAATGTAATGAGAAAGTTTGATCATTAAACTCATTAATTTATCAAAAAATTGATTAGAAGTTTTTTTGTTCATTATTTGATTGTTGTTTTTCAAAGAAATTAATAAGACCATATCACTAGTTGACATATCACTATCAACCGAAATTGAATTAAATGTTTTATCAACACAGTCTTTAAATCTTTTTGCACAATTAGGAGCAGACAAATTAGCATTGGTAATTATAAATGAAAGCATTGTTGCCATATTTGGAGCAATCATACCTGAACCTTTTGCAAGTCCATTGATAAAGATTTGTTCATTAATATTTACCTTAACTTTTTCGGAATGATATTTTGGAAAAGTGTCAGTAGTTCTTATTGCGTTAGCTGCCTTAATCCAAGATTCTTGTTTATTATTTAAGTTGGTGATCAAAAATGGGATTTTTGAAATTATTTTTGAATGCTCTAAACACTCTCCAATCACTCCAGTTGAGGCTAAATATATCTCATTAACACTAATTTTCATTTCTTTAGACAATTTTTTTAAAATTTCATCTACTGATATTTTTCCTTTTTTTCCATTAAATACATTTGCATTACCCGAGTTAATTAGCAAGGCGGAAATTTTTGCTTTTTTGATAATTGATTTATTCCAAATTATTGGTTCACCTGGTGTATTAGATTTTGTAAAAACTCCATAAATCAAACTAGGCTTGGTAAATCTAATTAGAACTAAATCTTCTTTTTTATTTTTTTTTAAACCACAATGAACCGAGGAAACATTAACACCATCAAGTTTTGCAAATTTTACCAATTTTTTTGGTGCCAATGGAGATTCAGGAAAAGACATTTAAACAATTTTTAAAATATATATATTCTTATTAATAAAATTATTATAAATAAATACAATGTTAAACTTTTTTACAAAAAAAATATTTGGATCCTCTAATGATAGATTGTTGAAACAAATTTATCCGTACGTAGATTCCACAAATAATTTAGAAAAAAGATTTTCTGCATTGAAAGATGATGATCTTTTAAAAAAAACCCAAGAACTTAAAGACAGACTTTTGAAAGGGGAAAAGCTTGATGATCTAATTCCAGAGGCATTTGCAAATGTTCGAGAAGCTGCCAAAAGATCGCTTGGTCAAAGACACTATGATGTTCAAATTATGGGTGGAGTAGTCCTTCACAAAGGCATGATTGCTGAGATGAAAACTGGAGAAGGAAAGACTTTAGTTTCTACACTAGCAGCCTACCTAAATAGCTTGAATAATAATTCTGTTCATATTGTTACTGTAAATGACTATTTAGCAAAAAGAGACAGTGAATGGATGGGTGAAGTTTTTAAAAAACTTGGTTTAAGAACTGATTATATTATAAGTGGTCTTAGTGATGAGGAGAGAAAAAAAGCATATTCAGCTGATATCACGTATGGAACAAATAACGAATTTGGATTTGACTATTTGAGAGATAATATGAAGTTTTCTAAAGATCAAATTGTTCAAAGTAACTTTGACTATGCAATTATTGACGAAGTCGATTCCATTCTTATTGATGAGGCAAGAACCCCTTTGATAATTTCAGGCGCTGCGGAAAAATCCTCAGAACTTTACAAAATTGTTGATGGAATTATTTCTACTATGAATGAAAAAGATTATGAAAAAGATGAAAAAGCTAAAAGTGTTGTTTTGAATGACAATGCAATAGAAAAGTTAGAAGATATTTTTTTGAAAAAAAAACTCCTAAAAGATGGAGGTCTATATGATATTAACAATGTTGCCTTACTCCATCATACCAATCAGTCTTTGAAAGCTAGATTTATATTTGAACGAGATAAAGACTATTTAGTCCAGGATGACAAAGTTTTAATTGTAGATGAATTTACAGGCAGAGCAATGGAGGGTAGACGATTTTCTGAAGGACTTCATCAAGCAATAGAGGCAAAGGAGGGTTTGGAGGTTCAAGTTGAAAATCAAACTCTTGCGTCAATAACTTACCAAAATTATTTTAGAGCTTATAAAAAGTTGGCCGGAATGACAGGTACAGCTAAAACAGAGGCTGATGAATTTTATGACATTTATAAACTTGAGGTAGTTGAAATTCCTACAAACATGAAAATGATTAGGGATGATCAAGAGGACGAAATTTATCGAACTTTAAATGAAAAATATAATGCTATAACTTCATTAGTTTCTGACTGCATAAAACGAAATCAACCATGCTTGGTTGGAACAGTGTCTATTGAAAAATCTGAAGAGATCTCATCACTTTTAAAAAAAAAAGGAATTAGTCACCAAGTATTGAATGCTAAAAATCATCTCAAAGAAGCAGAAATTGTCGCTAATGCTGGTAAACCAGGGCAAGTTACAATTGCAACAAATATGGCAGGAAGAGGAACTGATATTAAATTAGGTGGATTAGAAGAAGATTCTAATTATGGAAAAAATAAACAAATTGCTTTAGATGGAGGGGGATTATTTATTATTGGGACTGAACGTCATGAATCAAGGAGGATCGATAACCAATTGAGAGGAAGATCTGGAAGACAAGGGGATCCTGGTTCATCAAAATTCTTTTTATCATTAGAAGACGACTTAATGAGGATCTTCGGCTCAGAAAAACTTGACTCTGTCTTACAGACACTGGGTCTAGAGGAAAACGAGTCAATTCAGCACCCCTGGATAACAAAAGCACTAGAACGAGCACAAAAGAAAGTTGAAGCCAGAAACTATGAGATAAGAAAAAGTTTACTAAAGTTTGATGATGTAATGAACGAGCAGAGGAAGATAATTTACAACCAGAGAAAAGAAATAATTAACGATGAAGACGTCGACAATTTGATTGAAGATATGATGGAGACATTTATTGAAGATTTCATTCAGAATAATATTCCGAACCTAGCTGAGTTTGATAATAAAAAGAAAGAGGAATTTAAAGAGAAGATTCGTACTAATTTGAACGTAGATTTTGATTTTTCCAAATTCGATAAATTGGAAAATCTTCAGCAAGACGATATAACTAATGAAATTAAATCATTAGTAGATAGAAACCTTAATCTAAAAAAAACAAAATATACTAATGAAATTTTTTCTTTCGCTCAAAAAAGCATTTTACTTCAAATACTCGATAAAAGCTGGAAGGAACATTTATTGTCTCTGGACCATTTAAGACAAGGAATTTCTTTGCGTGCGTATGGGCAAAAAGATCCACTTAATGAGTATAAACAAGAGGCTTTTCTTATGTTTGAAGAGATGATGCAAGGCATAAGATTGAATATCTCAAAAGTTTTAAGTTTTATTGAAATTAAGAGTGATGTTCCTACACCTGAATCGGAAAATAAACAAAATGTTGAAAGTGAAGAAAAACAATGTCTAGAGGATCTCGGTACCAAAAGAATATCTCGTAATGCAATTTGCCCACGTACGGGTAAAAAATATAAACGTTGTTGCGGAAAAATATAAACTAACTTAGTTTTCTATAAATTTATTACCAATCTCCAAGTATTTTTTTTCTCTGTGTAATATAACTTCCTCTGGAGTCATATTCTCAAATTCTTCAGTTATCCTTTCAAGACAATCTTTTATTAAGTTACATGTCTCATTAACATCACGGTGAGCCCCCCCAATTGGTTCTTTAATAATCTCGTCAATAACCTCAAGATCAAGTAAATCTTGAGCAGTTAATTTTAAATTCTCTGCTGCCTTTTCTGAATGATTTATTGATCGCCACAATATAGATGCACAACCTTCTGGAGAAATGACAGAATAAATTGAATGCTCTAGCATAACTACCTTATTACCCATACCCATTGCAACTGCACCACCTGAGCCTCCTTCCCCTACAACAAATGAGAAAATTGGGGATCTTACCATTAGAGACTTTTTTATTGATGTTGCAATAGCTTCGGATTGACCTCTATCTTCAGCTTCTACCCCAGGAAAAGCTCCAGGTGTATCAATGAAAGTTACAATTGGTAAATTAAATTTACTTGCAATATTAAAAAGTCTTTGAGCTTTTCTATATCCCTCAGGCTTTGCCATTCCAAAGTTATTTTTAACTCTGCTGTCAATATCTTTACCTTTATCGTTACCAATTACTAAAAATTTTTTATCACCTATTTTAGCTAGACATCCCTTTAATGATGAATCATCTGCAAAAAGTCTATCTCCAGAGAGATATTCAGATTTGTCAAATATCTTTGATACCAAGTCATCAAATTTTGGTCTATCTTGGTGTCTGCATACTTTTACTTTTTGAAATGGTGTAAGTTCTTTATAAATTTCAGTCAATTTTTTATCGAACTTTTCTTGAAGATTGCTAAGTTCATTGGCAATATTTTCACTGGTATCTTTAAGATGCCTTAGCTCTTCCATTTTTGACTGAATGTCGAGCAAAGGCTTTTCAAAATCTAAAAAGTTTTGCATTTAATAAAGAACTATTTCCCCTGAATAAGCTTTGCTTTCTCAACCAGTACTTCCGCTTGTCTGATTGAGGCAATATCTATAAGTCTACCATCAAGAGAAACAGCACCCTTCCCATCTTTCTTGGCTTGTTCCATAGCCTCTAAAATTCTTTTAGCTTGATCAACTTCTTTGTCTGAAGGACTCATTACTTGATTTGCTAAATCAATTTGACTTGGATGAATTGCCCATTTTCCTTCACAACCAAGTGTTGCTGATCTATTAGCTTGTGCAGTGTAACCGTCTGGGTCATTAAAATCACCAAACGGTCCATCTATCGGACGCAAACCATTGGCTCTAGCGGCAATCACCATCTTAGACACTGCGTGATGCCACATATCCCCCCAATGTTTTTTTCTAGGGTTATCTCCGTCCTTATCTGTCAAAACATGGTAGTTGGGATTTGGCCCCCCTATTACTGTAGTTTTTGCTTTAGTTGAAGCTGCATAGTCTGCTACTCCAAAATGTAAAGATTCGAGCCTTCTAGAGTAAGATGCTATTTCATTAACGTTTTGCATACCTAGAGCTGTCTCGATTATCAATTCAAATCCAATTTTCTTTTCTAGACCCATGGCATCTTCAACTTGAGTACATAACATATCAACGGCATAAACATCGGAAATGGTTCCAACTTTTGGTATCATAATTAGATCTAGTTTGCCTGGTGCTTTTTCAATAAGATCAACAACATCTCTATACATGAAATGTGTATCGAGACCATTAATTCTAACAGACATTGTTTTTGTATTCCAATCTATATCATTTAATCCTTCGATAATATTTTTTCTCGCCTGCTCCTTCTCGTCTGGGGCAACTGCGTCCTCTAAATCTAGAAATATAACATCTACATTACTTTTAGCAGCCTTTTCAAACAATGATGGGTTACTTCCCGGGACTGCGAGTTCACTTCTGTTCAATCTTGGCTTAGCTTGTTCGATAATTTTAAAACTCATAATTTCCTCACTTTTAGTTTAGCATTCTAAGTTTAATATAGAAGTTTTAAATAAACTCAACTTAAATTTTTATTAATTTTTTTATATCTTTTTTTAAACTATGACTCTCATTTAAAACTTTTCTTATTTTGTTAGCTTGAATGTGAGTGTAAATCTGTGTGGTTGAGATATCTTTATGACCCAATGACTCTTGAATAATTCGCAAGTCAACACCTCTCTCCAGTAAATGGGATGCAAAAGAGTGCCTTATAACATGAGGAGACACCTTTTTAGTTGAAATATTGCAGTCAGTTGCTAATTTTTTCATGATTTGAAAAAATCTATGTCTAGTAATATGGCCCTCCTTTGAGCTAGATGGAAACAAAAATGAATTATTTATTTTGTCCATTTTTTTGGAAATCAAATAATCTTTTAATGAAATTAATGCTCTCCCAAATAAAGGTACCACTCTATGGTGCTCTCCTTTTCCCTTAATCAATATCGAAGAAAAATTTTCACTAATATCCCCTTTTTTTATTTTTATTAACTCTGAAACTCTTACTCCCGTGGCATAGAGTATTTCTAGCATTACTGACAATCTTCGTCCTTTATCAGAAGTATCTTTATAGGTTTTTTCTATTAATACTTTGATCTCTTTCTCAGTCAGAAATTTTGGAAGAGATTTTGGTAATTTTGGGAAATCAATATTATCTACTGGATTGGAATCTTTTATTTTAAATTCAGCAAGATAATTAAAAAAACCTTTAAGAGATGATAATTTTCTACTGTGACTTTTAGGCGCAAATTTAGAGGATAAATAATTAATATATTTTTTTAATTCATATTCCTTGATAGTTTTTATTTCTTTGATTTTTAAAAATTTTGCAAATTCAAGTAAGTCATCCTTGTAAGATTTAATTGTATTTTTGGACAAATTTTTACTAGCACTTATGTATTCAATATACCCCTCGATCAAGTTCACATTATTTAAATTCATTGTAAAATATTTTCCAATAACCTTTTATAATAATTATCAAGAGACAAATTTTTTAAAATTTTTAATACTTGGTAGTTTTCTAAAAGACTTAGTTCCTCAAAATCTCTATTTGACACGATCTTAAAAAAAATATCTAAGGAATTAAAAATATCCTTATTTTTAGAAAATTGATCAGTTAGGAAAAGATATTGTAAATTACCTTTTTCTTCTTTGTCAGATTCTGAAAAACTAAAATTTGAAATTAAATTTACTATATCTTGAGGTAGTTCAACATTTAAAATAAGGACCATAAAAATTTTTCTTAACTTTTCTGAATTAATTTTTTTATTTTTATTCAAACCAATTAAATAATCCCGAAGCTTATTTTCATCTAAATAACCATTGTTGAGGAATTGTTTAACTAACAATGCAATCTTTCGAAAATACACTTCTGATGAAAAATCTTTATTTTCAATATTATTCAAAATTTCATTAGCTTCAAATATTTTGTTTTTAGACTGATACATTCTTGAAAGTAGCAGTGTATCCTCTGTTGACATAAGCCCTTTTTCTTCAGGCACTAAATCAAAAACTAGATTAGAAATTGGGCCAATCATGTTGTCTATTTGAGAAATCTTTAAAAGAGCAATTATTTTTTTTAATTTTTGTTCAGCATTTTTTTCTTTTAAAATTGATTGAAAAAGAAGAGGGCGAGCTTTTGCAGGAGACAATGTTTTATATAGTTTTAGTGAATTTTCTACATCACTACTTTTAAATCTTGATAATTGATAAGCCTGAGAAAGCATGTCGACATCTATTCTCTCTTGTTTAACTAAAATTTCTGAGCTATAGATTTTAAGATCTGTATCAACGGTTGGATTAGATAAAATTGACAATAAACCACTAATACTTAAATTTTCTATTTGCTCATAGTTGGGAGAGATTTCTGCAAACTGTAAAGAGGACATTATAATTGGATTGAGTGATTTTATTTCATTAAGTTGTTTTTTAAGACCCTCTGAATCAATAATTTCTTTTTCACTCATTAATAAATAAGCAAGATCAATAAAAAAAATATTTCCAGGTTCATTGAGCTCCTTTAATAATAAAAGACCTAGTTTTGCTTCTTCGAATCTATTGTTAATTATGTCGCAAATTATTAGGATTTTTCCAAAAATCTCTGGCATTTTGTCAGACTTATTGTCCAATATTTTACAAGCTTCACTGTGTCTATTTCTTAAAAGATTTCCTTCAATCATTTTTTTTAAAATAAACTCATTTTTTTTTAGTTCCGGGTATTGAGAATAATAGAGTTCTATTTTATTTATTCTGCCTGTATCAAATAACTTATTGATGTTAAGTTCAAAAATTTTATTATCCTCCTCAGGAGAAATAAAATTTTTATCAATTTTTTTTTTTGTGGTGAGTATTTGAAAAATCAAATCCTGTATTACAGGATTTGAATTTTTTGTTGGTAGAATTAATAAAAAATTTTCAATGTCTTCATAATTTTTTTTATTAAAAAGATCTGTAAAATTTAATTTTTTATCGTCACCAATTTCGGATATATATTTTTGTGCTTTTGAATCATTACCAAGCTCAATTTTATCAAAAATAATTTGGTTAGCAAAAAGTAAATCAGCATAGAATATCCACAAGATTATTAATAGGTTAATTCTTGCCAATTTTAAACTCACTTTCGATAATTCTAGGTTTGATAATAAAATCTGTAGTACCTAAGTAAATTAGAAAAACGATAAAGGCCAGAGTAAAAGAAATCAAAACTTTTAATATGATTTTTTGCATTATTTATTTTTATCCAATTTATAAATCATTTATATTCAAATTATACATCAATTATATAAGTTAATATATAAAGTAAATGAATTTAAGAAAAAACAACATTGTAATCTTAGGAATGACAGGAGTTGGAAAAACTACGATTGGAAAAATTTTATCTAAAATTCTTAAATTTAGATTTATTGACACAGATAATGAAATAGAAAAGGCTTCTAACCTAAAAGTTCCAGATTTTTTTGAAAAATATGGGGAAGTCGAGTTTAGAGAACTTGAAAAAAAGATTTTTTTAAGATCTCTTCAATCCAAAGATAATACAATTGTATCTACAGGAGCTGGTATTTTGAGTGATAAAGAAATTATTCTTGAAATTAAAAAAAAAAGTATAAGTATTTTTCTTGATATTAATACATCAAATTTAGTTAGTAGGCTTAAGTATAACACAAGAAACAGGCCTAAACTTCAAAAAGGAAATCTTAGAAAAAACCTTGAAAATATGTACAAAAATAGGGTTACTAATTACAATCAAGCTGATATAAAAATTAGTGTTAATGAACTTCCTGCAGGTGATGTCGTTTCAAGAATAATAAAAAAATTAAACTATGAAAAAATTTAGTAAACTTAACGTGAAGCTTAAAGATTACAGTTACCCAATATTTATTGGAGAAAATCTAATAAGTGAGATTAAGTGTTTGATCCCAAAGTTTGAAAATTATTCAAAAATAATAGTTATAACAGATGAAGTTGTGTTAAAAAATTTATTTCAGTCTTATAAAAAAATTGAAACACTTTCCAAAAAAAAATTTTTTAGTGTTATTTTACCTTCAGGAGAAAAAACTAAAAGCTTCAAGCACCTTCAGTTTTTATGTGAAAGTATTCTAAAAGAAAGAATTGATAGAGATGTACTCCTTATTTGTCTTGGTGGTGGAGTTGTTGGGGATATTACTGGACTAACTGCTAACCTTCTTCTCAGAGGTGTTGACTTCATACAAATTCCTACTACGCTTTTAGCGCAAGTTGATAGCTCAGTTGGAGGAAAAACTGCAATAAATTCTAAGTATGGAAAAAATTTAATTGGAAGCTTTAATCAACCTAAAGCCGTAATAATTTCTACGGAAACATTAAAAATGCTAGAAAAAAGACAAATAATCTCTGGATACGCAGAGATCTTAAAATATTCTTTGATAAGTGACAAATCATTCTTTGGGTTTTTGCAAAAAAATGGAAAAAAAATTTTGTCTCTGGATACGGCTACGACAATCAAAACCATTAAAGTAAGTTGTAAAATCAAATCAAAAATTGTTGGAAAAGATGAAAAAGAACGAGGGATTAGAGAAATATTAAATTTTGGTCACACTTTTGGTCATGCCATAGAATCATTCACTGGTTTTTCCAAGAAAATTTTTCATGGAGAAGCAGTAATTTTGGGAATGTATTTAGCTTTAAAATTTTCAAACTATCTTGGCTTATGTGATATAAATCTTGTCAATAAGTTTTGTATTCATCTAAATGAATTAAAAATTCCATATAAATTAAGAGATTATAAAATTAAGATTTCATCTTTAAATTTTTTAAAGCATATAAAGTTTGATAAAAAAATTAAAAATAATAAAATAAAGTTTATCTTATTAAGAGATTTTGCCAAACCAGTTGCATACGTGGTTAAAGATGAAAACATGCTTAATAACTTTCTTAAAAAAAACCTTGTTTAGTTAATATGGATTTACCTTTACACATATTGATTGGTTCAATCATTGGCTTAGTAATTCTTTCTGCGTTCTTTTCAGGTTCTGAAACCTCACTTACATCAGCATCAAAACCCAGAATGCATAACTTAGCAAAGTCTGGAAAAAAAAATGCTAAAATTTTTGAAACACTTTTTAAAGATAAAGAATTATTAATTTGTACTATTTTATTTGCTAATAATTTAGTCAATGTTTTTGCTTCTGCTCTCGCAACAAAAATTTTAATAGAACTGACTAATACAGACGGTATTTTTTATGCAACTATTATTATGACTCTTATGATTCTTATTTTTGGAGAGCTAATTCCTAAAACACTTGCACTGTCAAAATCAGATACCTACGCGCTTAAAATTTCACCTTTTATTAGATTTTTAGTTATCTTACTGTATCCTCTTACGGTTACCTTAAACTTTATTGTCTATGTTTTGTTAAAAATAGTTGGTGTTAATTATTCAAACTTTAAAAAAGAAGAAATTTCTGAAAAAAGGGAAGAAGAGTTAAGAGGTGCAATTGATTTACATGGTGAAGATTCATCAAGAGACGAAAAAAATATGCTTAATTCAATACTAGACCTAGATGAGATAACCGTAGGATCAATTATGATCCCAAGAAAGGATATATTTAGTCTACCTGCAAACATTAATTTTAATGATCTTATAGAAAAGCTTGATGAATCTCCACATTCAAGAATTCCAATCTGGGAAAAAAATCCTGAAAATATAATTGGTGTTTTTCATGTAAGAAGACTAATTAGTCTAAAAAACCCTGATCCAAAGAAATTTAATATCAAATTACTTTGTCAAAAACCTTGGTTTATCCCAGAATCAACAAAACTTGATAATCAACTAATGGAATTCAAAAAAAGAAAGGAACATTTTTCAATTGTTGTAGACGAATATGGTGAATTTCTTGGGATAGTTACACTAGAGGACATTATTGAAGAAATTGTTGGAGATATTGATGATGAACAGGACATGTTAAAAATATCAAAAAAAGTAAAAGGAATAAAATCTTTATCCCCATCAAATTTTTTAGTTAAAGGTACTGTTAGTATCAGAGACCTGAACAAGGAATTAAATATTAATCTTCCTATAAATAACAACGTTTCCACTATTGCTGGATTAGTCTTATACGAAAGCAGAACAATTCCTAAAACAAAACAAATATTTTCTTTTTTTGACTTGAAATTTGAGATTTTAAATAAAACCAACAACCAAATTACATTATTAAAAATTTCAAAAAAAAAGGATTAACAAAAAAGAAAAAAAATATTATAGTAAATTGGGGAGTTTTTTTTGATAATAAAGGATTTATTTGAAAAGGTTTTAATAGATCAAAGACTCGTAATTATTGATCATAATTCATCAGCATACGAGGCAGCAGTAAGTATGCTGAAAAATAAATGCGGAGCTCTGCTAGTTTGTGACCACAAAAATGACGATACCCTCCTAGGAATAATATCAGAGAGAGACCTGACTTTCAGGGTTATTCCTAAGGACCTTGATCCAAAAAAAACAAAAGTTTCAAAAATTATGACGAAAAATGTCGAAACTATTCAACCAAACAGAACAACATTTGATGCAATACAAATTATGAAATCAAAAGGCTTTAGACATCTTCCCGTTGTTGAAAAAAAAAAAATTGTAGGAATTCTTTCTATGAGAGATCTCTATGACTACGCCAATAACGAATTGCAAGATTCATTAAAGAAGCATCAAGAATTTATGTTTGGGACAGGATACGGAAGTTAATTCAGAATTTTTATTGAAAGTGCATGAATTCCATTTTGCATTTCCTTTTTTAAAACTTTATAAATCAACCTCTGGCCAGCAACTCTGTTCATTGAACACAGTTGATTAGATTTTATTATTATAGAAAAATGCGAGTTACCTGTATCTGGACTTCCAGAATGTCCTTTGTGCTTATGAGAATCATTGATAACTTGGAGATGGTCAGGTAAAAAAAAATCGTTAAGTTTTTTGTATATTGTTGATTCATCCATATATAAAGTAATAGAATACATTATGAAAAAAAAGTCAATTGAGTATATTTTTAACAAAATTATTGGAGTCAATGAAAAATCTTGCGATGTAATTGGCTGTAAAAACCCAGGGGGATATGAGGCACCTAAGTCGCCAAACAGTAAAGAAAAATATTCATTTTGTCTTTCCCATGTAAAAGAATATAATAAAAGATGGAATTTCTTTGCAGGTAAAAGTCAGAGTCAAATCCACGATTATCAAAAAAATGACTTTTTCATTGGTCGGCCAACCCGGCCTTTTTCTAAGGGAGTTAATTCAAAAATAAAATTTGAATTTGAACATTATTTTGATGAAGATACTCTTAATTTTGAAAAGATAAAAAAAAATAAAAATACAAATTTCAACAAAGAAATTTCTACTGAAATTAGGAAGTGTTTAAAAATTTTTGACATCAAAGATGACTTTAATGAGCAACAGCTTAAAAAGAAGTATAAAGAGTTAGTTAAAAAGTATCATCCTGACTTAAATAAAAATTTTCATAATAAAGAAAAAAATATTAAAGAAATTAATAAATCATATAGTAAACTGTTGAAGTTTGTAAAAAGATAAAATGAAGTTTAATAAAAATCAAAACACCACAAATAACCTTGATACTAGCTCATACACTGATGAACTTTTTGGAATAAAAAAAAGAATCGCAGTTTCACATTTTTCGAAAAGAACTGATCTTGTTCCAGAAATTGACACAAATTATGTGTTTGATGAGGCAACAACTTTATCAATTATTATGGGTTTTAAATATAACAAAAGAGTTTTAGTGCAGGGTTTACACGGTACGGGAAAATCATCCCACATAGAGCAGATTGCGGCAAGACTTAACTGGCCATGTTTGAGAATTAACTTAGATGGTCACATTAGTAGATTTGATTTATTAGGTAAAGATGCAATTATTCTTAAAGAGGAAAAACAAATCACTACCTTTAAACAGGGTCTGCTACCATGGTCAATTGAAAACCCTGTTGCATTAGTCTTTGATGAATACGATGCGGGAAGACCGGATGTAATGTTTGTAATTCAAAGATTATTAGAATCTGATGGCAAATTAACACTTCTAGACCAAAATAGTGTTTTGAAACCTAATGAAAATTTTAGAATTTTTGGCACCTGTAATACCTTGGGTTCAGGTGACGAATCAGGACTATATTATGGTACTCAAAATCTCAATCAAGGGCAATTAGATAGATGGAACATATTCACAACTTTGAATTTTTTAAAACCAGAGATTGAAGAGGAAATAATTGAAAAGAAAATTAAAAAAATTTCAAAAAGAAAAAAAGAACAGATTAAATTAATCGTTAAATTGGCAAACCTCATTAGAGATGCTTTTAGATCTTCAGATATATCAATTATTATGTCGCCAAGAACATCAATTATTTGGGCGCAAAACATAGAGATCTTTGATGATGTTGATACAGCTTTCAAATTAACTTTTTTCAATAGATGTGATGAAAATGATAAAAAGGTTATTAGTGAATTCTATCAAAGATGTTTTGGGAGAGATCTTGATTAAAAAACAAAAAAAAGATTTATTTAATTATCAAAGAATTGTTGCCAGCTCAATTTCAAAAAATAAAACACTAAACATTCCTGAAGAAAAAAATTTTGAAACTAGTGATTCAGAAAACGAACTTGAAGTAAATAAAGTTTTATTGGATAAAGTCAGGGGAGTGTATGATTTTAACGCACTCAAAGAGAGATACAAAGACACTAAAATTTATAATTATTATTGTCCAACCCAAGAGAGTAAAAAAAAAATATTTGAAATCATCAGTATTGGCCGATGCTTGAAGTTGGGGTTTGAGGAGTTTATTGGTTGTAAGAAAAATATTCAAAAAAGTTTTAAAAAGCTCAATATTTTTTTTAATTATAAGCTAGATAAAAAAAACGCCTTACTACTTAATACAATAGTGAATGTATTTGAAAGTAAAAAAACAAAGTATAAAAATTTTAAAAAATTTTACCCGGAATTATCATTAAACGATTTAAAAGAGTTGAAAAAGTTTTTATCAAATCAAGAGTTATATTTTATTAAGGCTAATGAAATAATAAAAAAAATTACAATAGATGAAGAACATAAAAATAATCAAAACCTTAAAAATGAAGATCAAAAAAAGACCAATAACACAAAATCTAAAAAAAAAGAAAATAAAAAAATACCTTTTTACAAAAATGTAAATACCAAAAAAAAAAAACAGACTGAAATTAACTCAACAAAAGATTTTTTTGAAAAAAAAGAAATTAATGATAAGCAGTACAATATTTTTACTAAGGAGTTCGACCTATCAGTAAGCGCAAAAAAACTTGCTACAAAAAGTGAGTTAAATCTTTTA
>CACIYM010000008.1 GCA_902590895.1 uncultured Alphaproteobacteria bacterium | reverse complement strand
AAAACTAACAAATAAAAAAAGTTTAAATAATTTAAGTTTTCTAGATATTGGTTGTGGGTCTGGTTTGTCATCATTAGCAGCAATACAATTAAATTGTAAAAAACTTTATGCAATTGACCAAGATGTGGAGTCCATTAAAACAACTAAAAAAATTTTACAAAAATCAAGATTCAAAAAATTTAAAGTTGAAAAAAAAGATCTTTTTAAGCTTAATGAAAAAGAAAAATTTGACATAGTGTATTCATGGGGAGTGTTACATCATACAGGAAACATGTTGGAAGCTATAAAAAAGAGCACTACAATGGTTTCAAAAAATGGAATGCTAATTCTTGCTCTTTATAAAAAAACTAAGCTTTGTAACTTATGGAAAGTTGAAAAATATATTTATAAAAGTTCTCCAAAAATGATACAAAATTTTATAAAAAATCTTTTTATTTTTTTATTTAAAATTGCAATGATTTTAAAACGAAAGAATTTTTCTAATTATCTTTATGATTATAAAAAAAAAAGAGGTATGGATTTTTATCATGATGTCCATGACTGGTTAGGAGGTTATCCATATGAATCAATAACCTTTGAAGAAATTTCGAAAATAATGGATAATTTTGGTTATAAGATGATTAGAAGTTTCCAGGTAAAAAAACAAATAGGGTTCTTTGGCACCGGTTGCGATGAATATGTTTTTAAGTTAAAAAAGTAATCCAAAAGTTCGGATCTTATTACTCATACTCTATAGTGCCTGGTGGTTTTGATGTTAAATCATAGCAAACTCTGTTAATGCCTTTAACATTATTTACAATTTCATTTGCACAAGACTCTAGAAATTTTTCTGGAAATTTAAATGTCTCAGCTGTCATTCCATCTACAGATGTCACTGCTCTTAATATACATATTTTTTCATAGGTTCTATTATCACCCATCACGCCAACGGTTTTCACTGGTAATAAAACACAAAAAGCTTGCCAAATTTTATTATAAAGACCTTTTTCTTTAATTTTATTTATAAAAATTTCGTCAGCTTTTCTGAGTATCTCAACATTTTGTTTTGTTATCTTGCCTATAACTCTAATCCCAAGCCCAGGTCCAGGAAAAGGATGCCTATTGACAAATTCATTTGGTATATTTAGTTCTTTTCCTAAATCTCTTACTTCATCTTTAAATAATTCTCTTAATGGTTCAAGAAGTTTAAATTTAATATTTTTTGGAAGACCACCTACATTATGGTGTGACTTAATCGTTACAGAATGTTTTCCCATATTTGAAGATGACTCAATAACATCAGGATAAAGGGTTCCCTGAGCTAAAAATTTTATATTTTTTTGTTTTTTAGAATATTTCTCAAACACATTAATAAATTCTTTACCAATTATTTTTCTTTTTTTCTCAGGATCTTCTACGCCTGAAAGTTTTTTTAAAAATGTTTTTGAAGAATTAACTATATCTAATTGAATATTAAAGTTTTTCCTGAACAACTTTTTAATTGACTCTGTTTCGTTCATTCTCATTAAACCAGTATCGACGAACAAACATTTTAATTTGTCACCAATCGCTTGGTGAACAAGAACTGCTGTTACAGTGGAATCAACACCACCTGATAAACCACAAAGAACATTATTTCTTCCTACAGTTTTTTGTATTGATTTGATAATTTCATTTTTAAAATTTTTCATATTCCATTCTTTTTTACACCTACAAATTGTTTGTACAAAATTTTTAAGAATCACTTTACCCTTTAATGTATGAATAACTTCGGGGTGAAATTGCACCCCATATATTTTTTTATTTATATTTTGGACTGCTGCGGATTCACAGTTATCACTTGACGCAATACTTTCAAAACCTTGTGGTAATTTTTTTATTGCATCACTATGGCTCATCCAAACCTGATAGTTTTTGTTATTTTTAAACGTACTTCCAAATAACATCGATTTCTTTTTAATTTTTAAAAAAGTTTTACCAAACTCTCTTTCTTTAGAATGAGAGATATTTCCTCCAAAATTTTTACATATTAATTGTAAGCCATAACATATGCCTAGAATTGGTATTCCTTGGTCATATACATATTCTGGAACCTCAGGTGCAAATTTTTCATCTACTGAGTTCGGTCCACCTGAAAAAATTATCCCCTTCACAGAACTTTTTTCAAAAATACTTTTGTTTAATAAGTGATAAGGGATTATCTGACTAAAAACTTCAAATTCCCTAATTCTTCTTGCTATCAATTTTGTTACTTGGGATCCAAAATCAATAATCAAAATTGTATTTTTCATTTGTTTAATTGATAATTTGGCGATTCTCTCGTAATGGAAATACTATGTACATGACTCTCTGTCAAACCTGCTGAAGTAATTTTAACTAGATTTGTATTTTTTTGAAAATTTATTAGATCTTTATTTCCAGTGTATCCCATTGATGCCTTTAATCCTCCAATTAATTGTTCAATAACTTTTTCAACTGGCCCCCGGTAAGGAACACGTCCCTCAACACCTTCTGGGACGAATTTATCACCAGTTACTTCCTCTTGAAAATATCTATCAGCTGAACCTCTGCCCATTGCAGCGATTGATCCCATTCCTCTGTAAGATTTATAAGTTCTGCCGCTAGATAGAAAAACTTCTCCTGGTGCCTCATCTGTTCCTGCTAAAAGTGAACCTACCATAACTACGTTTGCACCAAAAGCAATAGCCTTTGCAATGTCACCTGAGAACTTTATTCCTCCATCGGATATGATTGGTATTTTAAATTTTTTTGCCACTTTATGTGTTTCTGAAATAGCATGCAATTGCGGAACACCAACCCCCGCTACAATTCTAGTTGTGCAGATAGACCCAGGACCTATTCCTACTTTTAATGAATCCGCACCAGCTTTAATCAAATCTTTTGCTGCCTCAGCAGTTGCGATATTACCAACAATAACAGGAACGGAAGGAAAATGTTTTTTAACATTTTTTAAAGTATCAATAACATTTTGAGAGTGTCCGTGTGCAGTATCAACCACAAAAACATCAACACCAGCTTTGTTTAAAAAACTTGCCCTCTGAAGGCCTTCATTTTCACCTACTCCAATAGCTCCACCAACTATTAATCTACCTAATTTGTCCTTAGATGCTGACGGAAATTTTTCTGCCTTTTCTATATCTTTAACAGTTATTAAACCAACACACTTGTAATTTTTATCAACAACAAGTAATTTTTCTATTCTATGTTTGTGTAATAGCTTTTGTGCATCTTTCATGCTTATATTTTCTTTTACTGTGACTAAATTTTCTTTTGTCATAAGCGCTTCAACTGGTTGTGACAATTTTTTTGCAAATCGAATATCTCTGTTTGTGAGAATTCCTACAAGTTTTTTTGTATTCCTTTGTACAACTGGAATTCCAGAAATATTAAATTTTTCTTTAATTATCAATGCCTCGTTCAAAGAATTTTCAGGGTTAATCGTTACAGGATTAACAACCATTCCAGATTCAAATCTTTTTACTCTCATAACCTCATTAGCTTGCTGTTCATAAGTCATATTTTTATGTACAATCCCTAAGCCTCCCATTTGCGCAATTTTGATTGCTAATTTTGACTCTGTAACTGTGTCCATAGCAGCTGACACCAATGGAATTTTAAGAATAATATTTTTGGTTATTTTTGTTTTGACATCGGCATCGGAGGGTTTTATTGACGATTTTGACGGTACTATTAACACATCATCAAAAGTTAGTGCCTCTGTTAAATTCTTCATATTACAACTTAATCTAATATCAATTAATTTTAAACTAATATTTAAAATTATTTTTTTTGCGCAACTAAATAAGTTTCTGGTGATTCTGCTCTAGAGGCTTTAGGTTTAAAGTACCTTATTGATGATAAGGTTTGGTTCATTTTTTTTATTAGGTCTCCTTGAGCACCTCCTTGAAAAATTTTTGCTATTAGGAAACCATTTTTTGATAAAAAGTAATTAGATAAATCCAAAACTCTTTCAATTAATGAAACTATTAATAAATGATCAACTTTTTTATTACCCGTGGAATTTGGAGACATATCACTTAAAATTAAATTAATTTTTTTACCATCAAAAAATGAATCAATTTTATTAAAAATATTTTCATCAAAAATATCATTTTGCAGAAATTGAACATTTGGAATTGATTTTAAATTTATTTTATCAATACCTAAAATTTTCGAATTTTTTGGGGCAAATTTTTTAGAAACTTGGAGCCATCCACCTGGAGAACAACCAAGGTCTAAAATTGAATTACTACTTTTAAAAAATTTAAATTTTTGGTTTATCTGAATTAATTTATAAGATGATCTAGAACGATAACCATCGATTTTAGATTTGATTACGTACTCATCATTCAAATGCCTCTCAAGCCATCTATTACTATCCTTATTTTTTTGCTTCTTGAAAACTTTTATTCTTTTCATAGTCTAAAATTATTTCTTCAGTAAGAGCATCCCTAAGACCTTTTTGCGTAACAATAATCTTTGTAATAGGAAACTTATCCATAATTATTTTTAGAATCTTTATTCCATTTTTTAACAACATATACCTATTTCCTATGCATGGGTGTTTTTGTAATTCATCATCATTTATATTTTCTAGATATTTTATAGTGTTATTAACTTCTTCTGAATACATTTCATAACCCTCAATTTTTTTTGGATTATAAAATGGTAAATTTAAGAACACACAACAAAGGGAAGTGACTGTACTACAAGAACCAACTGCTAAGAATTTTTCATCATCTCTGATTTTAAAATGTTGAAAATAATTTGAAAAGTGTCTGTTTAAATCATTCTTTACATGCTCTTCTGAAAAAATCTGACATTTTTCATCAAGATTTATAACACCATATGATATAGATTTAGTTATTATTTTATTAGGTTTCGTGTTAAAACAACTAAGTTCAGTGCTTCCTCCTCCTATATCGAATATGAGGCCCAGTTTTTTTATTTTTGATATGTAGATATTACAGCTTTTCATAGAAAGTCTAGCTTCCTCAACTGAGCCAATAATTTCTACTTTTAATCCAGTATTTTTTTTTACTTCTTCCACAAAAAACTCTGGGTTTATTACACTTCTGCATGCTTCTGTTGCAATACATTTATATTCTTTAACATTCATACTATTAATTTTTTTTGCAAAAAAGCTAAGACTGTCTATAGTTTTTTTTATATTTTTATAATTAAATTCATTATTATATGATAAATTTTTAATCAAATTAGTTGGTTTAGAGGAGTTAAATACTGATTTTATCACACCTTGGTTTTTTTCAGATATCAGCAGTCTACAATTATGACTTCCAATATCAATAGCTGCAAATTTATCGTTTTTTTTCAATGCATCAACATTAATTAAATTCAACTTTATATTATTAACAATAAATAATTAAATCAATTAACAAACTATATATAATAAACTTGTGAAAATATTTTTAATCATATCCTCTCTACTTATAATTTCTATTTTCTTTTTTTACAAAGAAGAAGCCGAAATATCTGATGAAATTGAAATTAAGTTGGATAAAAAAGTAGTGGTAAAAAAATTACAGAAAGAAAGTTTTACAAAAACACTAAAATTTAGTGGTTTTTCAGAAGCGTCAAGAATTGTAATAATTAAATCTCAAGTCGAAGGCAAAGTTAGCAGTAAGTCTTTCGAAAAAGGAAAGTTCTATAAAGCTGGATCACAATTAGTATTAATTGACCCCGAGGATAAAATTGCAAGGTTAAAAGAAATGGAGGCTTTATTAAATCAAAGAAAAAAAGAATATGAAGTGGCTGAAAAATTATTTAAAAAAGGATTTAGGTCTGAAGTAAAATTAAGTGAATCGAGGACAAACTTTGAAAACGCTCTGGCATTGTATGAAAAAAGTCAAGTTGAATTAAATAACACTAAAATTTTAATTCCGTTTGATAGCACTATCGAAGACAGTTTTATTGAATTGGGAGATTACGTGAAAAAAGGTGACAAAATTGCAAAAATTGTAGATCTAGATCCAATTTTTGTTAAAGTCAATGTAACAGAAAATGTAATAAACAATCTAAGATTAAACCAAACAACCAGCATTATAATTGCTGATAAATACTATGAAGGATTAATTAGCTATATCTCTAAAACATCGGATCCTCTTACAAGAAACTTTAGAGTTGAGATAAAAATTAACAATAAACAAAAGCAGATAATTAGTGGATTATCATCAGAGGTTAGAATTGATCTATCTAAAGAAGATGCTTATTTCATTCCATCTTCTTTAATTAGCTTAGATGATCAAGGTAAAATAGGAATTAAGGTGGTGCAAGAAAAAAAAGTATTGTTTTTAACAATTGATATAATTAGTGATACAGGAAATGGATACTGGGTTAATACTAATTCAAAAAATAATTTAGAGGATTATATGTTAATTACCCAAGGTCACGAATATGTGATTGAGGGAGAAAATGTAGTTATTCAAAATTCAAATGATTGATAAAATTTTAAATTCTTCAAAATTGTTACTAACAATTCTATTTTTTTTAATCACTTTTGGATTTTATCAATACAATACTCTTCCCAGAGAATCAGACCCCGATATAAGTTTGCCTGTAATATATGTATCACTATATCATAAAGGAATTTCACCAACGGATTCAGAAAGACTTTTAATAAAACCCTTAGAAAAAGAACTAAAAAATATAGAAGGATTAAAAAAAATCTCATCAAGCTCTTATCAAAGTGGTGGGAATGTTGTTTTAGAGTTTGATGCAGGGTTTAATTCTGAAAAGGCTCTGTCTGATACAAGAGTTAAAATTGATCTTATAAAAAATAAATTACCTAAAGAAACAGAAGAGCCTAGGGTTATGGAAGTGAACCTATCAAGATTTCCTGTTTTAGCTGTAGCAATTTCAGGTGAAGTAGACGAGAGAGTTCTATTTAAAATTGCCAAAACTTTAAAAAATGACATTGAATCAATATCGGAAGTCCTTGAAGTTAAAACTTTAGGAGAAAGAGAGAGATTAATAGAAATAATAGTTAACCCAAGAATTGTAGAAAATTATGGTCTAACTAATAAAGATGTATTGGAGTCGATTGCAAAAAGTAATTTAATGATACCAGCGGGAACATTAAGTAACAATAAAGGAAGTTTTAATGTTCAAGTTCCAAGTCTAATAGAAAGCAGAGAAGATTTATTAAATATTCCTATAAAGTCACAAAGTAACTCTTTTATAAAGCTTGAGGATGTCGCTGATGTCAGGGATTCATTTAGAGAAAAAGTCGGGTTTGCAAGAAATAATGGAGAAAAAGCAATAATTCTTGAGGTTTCAAAAAGAACTGGAGAAAATATTATTGACGTAATTAACCAAATTAAATCTGTTGTTAATGAAAGAACAAAAAATATACCAGAATTTATTAATATTAACTTTTTTCAGGACGAATCTGAAAAAATCATTACGCAAGTAAGTGATTTAGAAAATAATGTGATACTCGCCACAATTATAGTTTTTATAATAACCTCATTTTTTATGGGTTTTAGATCCTCTATTTTGGTTAGTATTTCAATACCCTTTTCTTTTCTTTTATCAATGATCATTTTATCTTTTTTTGATGTAACTATAAATGTTGTTGTTCTATTTTCTCTTATTTTATCAGTTGGGATTTTAATTGATGGTGCAATAATAGTTGTTGAATATGCAAACAGAAGAGCTAACGAGGGAATTAGTAAGAAAAGAGTATTTATTCTGTCAGCAAAAAAAATGTTTATTCCAGTATTAGCTTCCACCTCCACAACACTAGCAGCTTTTTTTCCATTAATCTTCTGGCCAGGAATTGCTGGAGAATTCATGTTTTTTTTACCTGTTACACTTTTGGCTATACTCTCTTCATCCTTAGTAATGGCTCTTTTTTTCATACCTGTTATTGGTAAAATTTTTGGAACAGACAAAAATTTTGACAAGGATCAACAAAATAATCTTAAATTATTAGAAACAGGAAATTTAAATGATATAAAAGGCATTCAAGGCAAATATATTGAGGTTTTGAGATACTGTCTTGATAATCCAAAAAAATTGATAGCATTAACTTTTGTATCCGTAATTTCCATCCAAATTATTTATGGTAAATTTGGTAAAGGTTTTGAATTTTTTCCTCCAATTGAACCCGACTATGCAGAGGTGGTAGTTCATGCTAGAGGAAATTTTTCAGCAATAGAAAAAGACAAAATAGTAAATCAGATAGAAAAAGAAATTCTCAAAAATAAAAACATTGAAAATATATACTCTAGAAGCGGTATTGTTAAAGGCAATAATCGTGATGAATCTGAAGACGTCATTGGTTCAATTAAAATAGAGTTTATTGATTGGAGAAAAAGACCCAACGCTAATGTCATTATCGAAGAGCTAAAATTACAAACTAAACAATTTTCAGGTATTTATATTGAATTTGTAAAAAAACAAGATGGTCCTCCTAAAGATAAAGATATAGAAATAGAAATAATGAATAATAATGAAAACCAGCTAAATATTGACACAGCTTTTATTTATCAATTTTTAAAGGAAAAGAAATGGGTAAAAAATATTGATACCGATCTTAACATACCAGGAATAGAATGGGAAATTTCAATTAATAGGATTAAAGCTGATCAATACGGCGTTGACATTCAACTAATTGGTAATGCGATTCAAATGCTTACGCATGGATTAAAAGTTACAGAATATATGCCAAAAGATAGTGACGAAGAAATCGATATTGTTATCAAGTACGAGAAGGAATATAGAACATTAGACGAGTTAGATAAAATTCTTGTTGAAGGAAAAAATGGACCTGTTTCACTTAGTCTATTTGTTAATAGAAAGCCCGTAAGTAAAACTGGAAAGATAGCTAGAAAAAATTCAACAAGATCAAAGTCAATAAAATTCGATGTAACAGAAGGCACAGTTGCTAATAATAAAGTTTTAGAAATTACAGAATGGCTAAAATTATCCAAAAAATTAAAGTCTAATGTTTTTTTTACTGGTCAAGAAGAAGATCAAAATGAAGCAAAGGAGTTTTTAATTAAAGCCTTCTTTGTTGCAGTTTTTCTAATTACAATTATTCTTATTGCTACCTTTAACAGTTTTTACTTTTGTCTTATTATTTTATCGGCAATTATTTTCTCTACTATTGGCGTAATGATAGGATTGATAGTATCTGGGAAACCCTTCGGTATAATTATGAGCGGGATTGGAGTTATCGCGTTAGCTGGGATTGTTGTTAATAACAATATCGTTCTTCTAGATACTTACAAAACTTTAAGAATGGGAGGTGAAAAAATTAAAGACGCAATTTTAAGAACTGGAGCACAAAGACTTAGACCTGTTATGCTTACAACCCTTACGACATTTTTTGGATTAGTTCCTATGGCTATTGGATTGAATATAAATTTTTTAGAATTTGAAATAAATTTTGGGAGTCCAAGTTCTCAGTGGTGGCTTCAATTATCTAATGCGATAGTTTTTGGTGTAATGTTTTCGTTTATTCTAACGCTCATAATTACACCTTGTTTAATTCTTATTGGAGAAAAGAGCAAAATATTTAAGACTTTTTAAAATCATAAAAAGCTAGAGGGATACTTAAAAAATAAACACTGATAAGAATTATCATTGCTAACCAAAAGTCAGTTATAAGTAGAGATAAAAAACTTGCTAATAAAATAATTATTAAAGGGATAAGTTTCTTTTCAAATTTAATTCCTTTTAGTGAAAAGGTAGGAATATTGGATATCATTAATATTGAAGGAATAAGTAAATAAAACTTGATGAAATATTCATTTAAAAAAAATTCTACATTAAACCTAAAATTCAACATCATCGGTAACAGTGTTAGACCAGCTGCAGCAGGTGTTGAAATTCCAGAGAAGTATTTAATATTTATTGCCGATTTGTTTTCATGACTAGTCACATTGAATTTCGCTAGTCTTGAAGAAGAACATATAGCATAAAAGATCACCATTGCCCATACACCTTCAATCATCAACGATTTCGACCAAAGATAAACTATTATTGCGGGTGTAACGCCAAAACTAATCAAATCAGATAGAGAATCAAGTTCAACACCGAAATTTGAATTTGATTTGAGTAGTCTGGCAATTTTTCCATCAATATTATCCAAAAATGAGGCAAAAACTACAAGTGAAACTGATACCTGCCATTTATTTTCTATCGCAAACTTTAGTGCCGTTAAGCCTAATGCTAAGGAAAAAAAAGTAAATAAATTAGGAATAAGACTTCTGAGTGATAATTTTTTCATTTAATAAAAAAATCTTTTATTTTGAATTGGAAGACACAAAGTCAGCCAATATGGTTTCACCAGAAATAGCCAACTGACCTTCTTTAACTTTAACATTAAAATTTGTCGGGATATAAACATCTAACCTACTCCCAAATCTAATTATACCATATCTTTCACCAACCTTAACTGTTTGATTTTCAGTTAAATCACATTTAATTCTTCGAGCTATCAAACCGGCAATTTGTACTACGTATACAAACACATTTTTTTCTACTTCAATTTTTGCAATCATTCTTTCGTTGTTCTCACTAGATTTGTCAAGTGATGCATTAATAAATGTTCCTGGAATATATTTTAACCATACAACTTTTCCTGATACTGGTACTCTATTAACGTGCACATTAAAAACATTCATAAAAACAGAAATTTTTGTCATTGATATACGTTGTTTATCTTTCAAAATTTCAGGGCTTTTAGCTGAATCTACTTTAACCACTTTGCCATCAGCTGGAGATATAACAGTATTATCAGTGTCAGGAGTAAACCTATTTGGATCTCTAAAAAAATATACACACCATAGCGAAAGTAAAAAACCAATCCAACCTAAAAAATCGGAAACTAAAGAAAACAAAAGTGCTATGAAAAAAAACAGAGCTATAAATGGATAACCTTCAGAGTTTATAGAAGGAAAAAATTTTTTTAGTTGCTCTGAAGAACTCAGAAGCGATTTTATTTTTGTAATTAGATCGTTATTTTTATTCATAAAAAGAAGCACGTTTCAGGTTAGGAATTTTAAAAACTTGACCAGGAAAAATAAGATCTGGATCACTAATTATTTTTTTGTTATTTTTATAAATTTCTGCATATAGAATTCCACCACCTAATGTCTTTCTTGCAATTCTCCAAAGACTATTACCGTCTTCAACAATAATTTCTTTTTCATAAAAAAGTTTTGTATTAACTTTACCATTAAGAATTTCAGTTTTTAATGATATAATATTATTTTCGAAAATAGATTTTACCTCTAAATTGTAAGTATCAAAAGCTATTTCATTTATACTAAACTCCCAATTCCCTTTTAAATCTGTAAAAGATTTGCCTATTAGTTTTTTTGATAGAAAGATTTCAATTTCAGCGTTTGGTATGGATCTCCCCTTAAGTCTTAATTTATGATTATCGAAGTGTTCTACTGAGTCTAATGCTAATCCTCTAATCTCTTGATTATTATTGAGTATCTCAATTCCAGTTTTTCCTTTATTTTTAACCTTGACAACTTTTTGTTTTTCTTTTTTATCTTTTTCAAAAAAAATAATTATGTTTTCATCTGAATTAATAACTTCTCCTTTAGAATTTAAATGTTTTAATTTAAACCTTTTTAATCCACTATCTATTTGTTTTTCACTCATCCACACCCAATCTCCATGAGAATCTGAAGTAACTGAAGAAAGCTTTAGATTTCCATCATAAATATCTACAATAATATTTGGTTTAGTTTTACCTGCTATAATCAAGTCACCACCTGGATCTAATCTTACAATATCAAATTTCAAAGGAACATCTTCATTTATACTTTCATTTGGTGGAGAAGAAATAAAAACTGATTTTTTATCAACTATACTTTCATTTTTTTCCGTAATATTTTTATTTGGTATACCTAAGTAAAAAACTACAGCCAAACTAATGAGAGATGAAAGTAATAATATTTCTTTTTTCATTGTGATATTCTCTAATTTAATAATATATTCAATTTATAAATATCACCATACAAATTTTATGTCATTAAATATAGGAGTTTTTTTAGGATCAAGATCAGGAAACGATAAAAAAATTTTGACTTTATTAAAAAAGTTTTCAAGGTGGTTTGTTACACAAAATCACACCTTAATAATTGGAGGAACTGATTCGGGTCTTATGGAAGTATTAGCTAAAGAAGTGCATTCCAAAGTCAAAGTCAAAGCAATTTACACAGAAAAATATATTGATTCCTCAAAAGACTACAATTTTTACACAGAGTTAATAATTGTAGATAATTCAATTACCAAAAAAAAAATCTTTGAAAAAAATTCTGACCTTTTTATTGCTTTTCCTGGGGGTGTAGGTACATTAGATGAAATTGTTGATATTATTAATAGAAACATTTTAAGAGAAATTAATAAAAAACTTTTCTTAATAAATGATATTTCCTACTGGAAACAATTTAATGAGCTTCTTGATTATTTTAAGTTAAAACATTTTACCAGTAGCAATTACGAAAATCATAACCTTAAAACTTGTAATTTAGAGCAATTAAAAAAAGAAATTAAAAGAATAGATGCCAAAAATAAAAGTTAAAAATCCAATTGTAGATATTAACGGTGATGAAATGGCTCGCGTTATTTGGGATAAAATAAAGGAATCTCTAATTTTGCCTTTTTTAGATATTAATCTTTTAGAATTTGATTTAAGTATAGTTAACAGAAATAATACAGACGATCAAGTTACAATAGAGGCAGCAAAAGCAATAAAAAAAAATAATGTAGGTGTTAAATGTGCAACAATTACCCCAGATGATAAAAGAATAATTGAGTATAATTTAAAAAGAAAATATCCTTCACCAAATGGTACCATTAGAAATATCTTAAATGGAACAATCTTCAGAGAGCCAATAATTATTAAAAATATTCCTAAAATAGTTAATCATTGGAATGAATCCGTTGTAATTGCGAGACATGCTTTTGGTGACATATATAAATCAAGGGAAATTGATATAAAAAAAAATGGTAAACTGACATTAAAATTTGAAAGTGCTGATAAGAAAGAAGTAGTGGAAGAAACAATTTTCGAATTTGATTCTCCAGGAGTAGGAATAAGCTATTTTAATATTGATTCGTCCATTAGAGATTTTGCATATTCTTGTTTTAATTTTGCATTAAATAGAAAAATTCCAATTTTTTTATCTACTAAAAATACCATACTTCAAAAGTATGATGAAAGATTCAAAAATATATTCGAAGAGGTGTATGAAAAAAAATTTAAAAAAAAATTTCAAGAAAATAATATTTCTTATCAACATAGACTCATTGACGATATGGTTGCATGCATGTTGAAATGGTCAGGTGGATTTATTTGGGCTTGTAAAAACTACGATGGTGATGTGATGTCAGATTTGGTAGCCCAGGGATATGGTTCTCTTGGTTTAATGACATCAGTACTACAGAGCCCTGATGGTAAAATTATTGAAACGGAAGCAGCACATGGAACCGTCACTAGTCATTATAGACAGCATCAAAATGGCTTGCAAACCTCAACAAATCCAATAGCTTCCATATTTGCTTGGACCAGAGCACTCAGTCATAGGGGGGAATTAGATAAAAATAAAGAACTAGAGGACTTTGCAAAAAAATTAGAAAATATCTGTATAGAAACGCTCGAAAATGGTGAAATGACAAAAGATTTAGCCCTAATGGTAGGACCAGAGCAAAAGTGGGTCAATACTACCCAACTGTTTGAAACGATAAAAAAAAAATTAGAAAACTAAAACTGAATTTTTAATAAAATCTTTAAGTGTTTCAACTTTATTACTCAGGGGAGCACCACCTTGTGCCATATCTTTTCTTCCACCACCACCTTTACCACCCAAAAAATCTACTATTTTTTTTACAATGGTTATTGCATCAAATTCTTTAATAACTTCATTAGAAACAGAAACTACTACTGAAATTTTATTGTTATTTTTAGTTACTAGAATAACAATATTTGTTTTAAGATTCTTATTAATCAAATCAGAGAAGTTTTTTAGTTCCTTTTGATCTATGTCTAATATATCAAAATAGCATTTATAATTTTTAAACATAATTATTTTATTTTTAGAAAACTTTAGATCATCATTTGTCTTATTTTTTTTTAAAAAAGTTAGATCTTTTTTTAGTGCGTCAATCTTTTCAACAATATCATTTTCGTTAGCCTTTAGTTTTTCTTTAATTAGGGTTAATAATTGGATTTGTTTTGAAAAATAGGTCTCCGCATTCTCTCCAGTAATTGCTTCAATTCTTTTTACTCCTGATGATACAGAATGATTAGAAACGATTTTAAAAATACCAATCTGGCCTGTTGATTCTACATGAGTTCCTCCACATAACTCAACGGAAGACAATGATTTATTATATCCATCATTGTTAAATGAAATAACCCTTGCATTTTCAGGATATCTTTCACCAAAAAGGGCTATTGCACCACTTTTTATTGCTTTCTTCGTTGGCATTAATTCTACACTACTTTGTATGTTGGCTCTTATTGTTTGGTTAACCAAACTCTCAATTTTATTTACTTGATCGGTAGTTAGTTGATCATTATAAGTAAAATCGAAACGAAGTTTTTCATCGTTAACTAGTGACCCTTTTTGACTTATATGATCGCCTAGAACGTTTCTTAAAGAGGCATGTAAAAGGTGTGTTGCTGAATGATTGTTTCTTATTTTTTCTCTTCTTTCTATATTGACTGATAACATATATCTTTGATTCACTTCTAATTCTGTTGTGTTATTTGTTAAAAAATGTAAGTAAATATCATTATCAATTTTTTTTGTATCGGTTATTTTTCCAATTAAATCATTTTCTTGGTTAAAAATATTTCCTGAATCTCCAACCTGACCACCTGCCTCAGCATAAAAAGGGGTTCTATCAAAAACCAAAATGATATCACTTTGTTTTTTTTCAACATAGTTAACATTTTTTCCGTTTAAAATTATATGTAGAAGCTTGCTTTCCGTTTTAGTTTTGTTGTAACCGATAAAAACGGTTTCTTTTGATTTTTGGTTCAACTCAAGAAAAACTTTTTCTTCATTTTTACTCTGACCTCCTACCCAAGTATTTTTTTGTTTTGATTTATTTTTAACTACAATTTTTTCATATTTTTCAAAGTCTAAATTAATTTTTTTCTCTGATAAAATATTTTTAGTTACATCAATCGGAAAACCATAAGTATCATACAATTTAAACGCAATTTCAGCTGGAAACTCTTTTGATTTTAAACCTTTAATCTCTTTGTTTAATAAAGATAAACCTATATCTATTGTTTCCACAAACTTTTCTTCTTCAATTTTTAAGTTTTTTTCAATGAAAGAAACTCTTTTACTTAATTCAAAATAAATTTTCGAATATTTTTCTGTTGTTACTTTGACTAACTCATTTAAAACTACACCACTAGAATGGATTTTATTCACATGCATCAATGCTCTTCTGATTAATCTTCTTAATACATAACCTCTTCCTTCGTTTGAAGGGATTATTCCTTCTGACATCAACATACAAATAGATTTCAAATGGTCGGAAATTATCTTAAATGAAACTAGATTTTTACTTTCCTGTTTGATTTTGCATTTTTCTTCTATTTCTTTGAAAAGAAATTGGAATAAATCAGTATCATAATTGTCAGCAGTTTCGGAAATCAATGCAGTAATTCGTTCCAACCCCATTCCTGTATCAACACATTTTGTTCTAAGTTTTTGTAATTCTCCATCTATTTTTTCGTATTGCATGAAAACTAAGTTCCATATTTCTACATACCTATCTCCATCTTGTTCAGGAGTCCCTGGTAAACCACCTTTGTATTTATCACCATTATCAAAAAAAATTTCACTGCAAGGACCACATGGACCGGTTTCGCCCATAGACCAAAAATTATCGTTTGAACTTATTCTTATAATTTTATTTGCATCAAAACCGGTAATTTTTTTCCATAGACTCTCTGACTCATCATCTTCATTAAAAATTGTAATAATTAATCTATTTTTCTCTATCCCTAACTCCTTAGTCAAATATTCCCAAGCCATTGAAATTGCTTTTTCTTTAAAATAACCACCAAATGAAAAGTTTCCTAACATTTCAAAAAAAGTGTGATGTCTTGGTGTATACCCAACATTTTCAAGATCATTGTGTTTTCCACCCGCTCTTATGCACTTTTGAATTGTGACTAGGTTTTTGTCATTAGGTATAACTTTTCCTGTAAAGAAGTTTTTGAATTGTACCATTCCAGAATTTGTGAAAAGTAATGAAGGATCATCGTCAGGAATTAATGGAGAAGAAGCAATTTCTACGTGAGAATTTTTTTTAAAAAAACTAGTAAAACTTCTTCTTATATCGTTTGATATGTCTTTTGACTTAAGCATTCTAATTTAATAATTTAGAATAATTATAATGAAGTTTGTACTAATTAATCAATATAGTTTTATTCAGTGGTTTGAGTTTCCTCTATCACACTATCTTGATTCTCTTCCTCAGTAACAAACCCCTTTTGACTTGAAGCTCTAATTGAATCTTCTATTTGACAAGCAATTTCTGGGTTCTCTTTTAGAAAAGTTTTAGCGTTTTCCCGACCTTGACCAATTCTGTCGCCATTATAAGAATACCATGCACCGGATTTTTCTACAATACCATCTTTACTTGCTAGATCTAAAATCTCTCCTGTTTTAGAAATACCTTCACCATACATAATATCAAATTCTACTGTTTTAAAAGGTGGGGCTAACTTATTTTTTACAATCTTAACTCGTGTTTGATTTCCTATTACTTCATCCCTGTCTTTAATTGCACCAATTCTTCTAATATCCATCCTCACTGACGCATAAAATTTAAGTGCATTTCCTCCAGTAGTTGTTTCAGGGTTTCCAAACATTACTCCAATTTTTTGCCTTATCTGATTTATAAAAATTACAAGGGATTGTGACCTCGAGATTGAACCAGTTAATTTTCTTAATGCCTGACTCATTAATCTTGCGTGTAATCCCATATGAGAATCTCCCATATCACCTTCAATTTCTGCTCTAGGAACAAGAGCTGCAACAGAATCTATAACTAACACATCAATTGCATTAGAATTAACTAATGTATCAGCGATTTCCAAAGCCTGTTCGCCATTATCTGGTTGTGAAATCAGCATATCGTCAGTATTGACTCCTAATTTTTTGGCATATATTGGATCGAGCGCATGTTCAGCATCTATAAATGCACAAGTCCCATTTTTCTTTTGAGCTTCAGCGATTACATGCAATGCTAGTGTTGTTTTTCCAGAACTTTCAGGTCCATAAATCTCAACTATTCTACCTTTTGGTAACCCTCCAATTCCTAGAGCAACGTCTAGGCTAAGTGAACCTGAAGAAATAGCGTCTATTTCAACAACTTCTCTTTCGCCCAGTCTCATTACGGAGCCTTTACCAAAACTTCTTTCAATTTGACTAATGGTGGTTTCTAATGATTTAAGCTTGTCCATAAATGTTCTATAAATGTTCTATATAATATATCATTGTAAAATTACAAATCAACAAATAATTTAATATTCTTTTTCTTTATAAATCTTTTCAAATCTCTCATGCATCTCCTGAGCTTCAATAGATAATGTTGCTATAGGTCTAGCTTTAAGTCTGGCAATAGATATGGGTTTGTTTGTTTCTTCGCAGTAACCATAAGTACCTTCATCAATTTTTCTCAATGCTTTATTTATCTTGTTGAGAAGTTTTCTTTCTCTATCTCTAGTTCTTAGCTCAAGACTTCTCTCTGACTCTATTGAAGCTCTATCTGCATTATCAGGTTTATTTGATGACTCTTCTTTCAAATGGTCTAGCGTATTTGATGATTCTTGTAAAAGATCATTTTTCCATGCTTGTAAAAGATTTTTAAAATATTCAACTTGTTTTGGGTTCATGAACTCTTCTTTATCGCTTGGTTCATAGTTATTTTCTTTTTTATTAATTTTGTTGACCATAAAGTTTCATTAAAGAATTATTTGCATTATATTTATATTTGACAAAAAAATGAATCAAGTAAAATTTGAAAAATATAATAAAGCCGCATTTTTAGATAGAGATGGAGTTATAAACGAAGACACAGGTTATCTCCATAGTATAAAGGATTTTAAATGGATTAAGGGAGCCGTAGAAGCTTTAAAAATTTTGAAGAAACATAATTACCTAATTATCGTAATTACCAACCAATCAGGAGTTGGAAGAGGATACTACACAGAAAAACAAGTTAATGATCTTCATTCATGGATTAATGAACAACTACTTGAACATAAAGTAAAAATAGATGATTTTTATTTTTCTACAGAACTTCCAACAGAAAAAATTGAAAACTCAAGAAGAAAACCATCTCCTTTAATGATTAATGAAGCAGTAAAAAAATATAATCTTGTAAAAGATAAATGTTTTATGATTGGGGACAAACGATCTGACTTATTAGCAGCAAAAAATGCTTCAATTAAAGGGTTTTTATTTGATGGTGGTGATTTATCAGTTAAAATTAGTAAAATTTTGAAAGATCATCTATAGTATTTCTGAAAATTCGTTATATATATATATAGTTACTAATGATTAAGATTTATACATGCTAGATATAAGAAAGAAAAATTTTTATCCAAAAGGAAGAAATACCGAAGATTCTGACGTTTCCGATATAAAGAAGCTAATTGGACATCTACCCATTAAAAGGGATATGTTGATTGAATATCTTCATTTAATTCAGGATAAATATAACCAAATTAGAAAAAGACATTTAGCTGCACTTTCTACTATCTTAAAGATACCTATGGCGGAAGCTTTTGAGGTCGCAACATTTTATGCACATTTTGATGTAATTGATGATGATGATGAATCTCTACCACCTACTACAGTTAGGGTTTGCGACAGCCTTACGTGCGAATTATTTGGGGCTAACGACTTAATGAAAAAACTTGAGTCAAGGTTAGACCCAAAGAAAGTTAGAGTTGTAAGAGCTCCATGCATGGGTTTATGTGATAAAGCCCCAGCATGCGAAGTTGGACACAATCATTTAGAAAAATTTACTGTGAAAGATGTTGAAACTGCTTTATCAAATAATAAAACACACCCTAAAGACGTTAAAGGAATTGATTTCGATAAGTATATCACAGATGGTGGATATGAAATATTAAAGAAGTGTTATGATGGAAAATTTAGTGTTGAAAATGTAATAGATGAACTAAACAAATCTGGTCTAAAAGGTATGGGTGGAGCTGGTTTTCCTTCCGGACAAAAATGGAAATTTGTAAGGATGGAAAAAGGACCTCGACTTATGACAATTAATGGTGATGAGGGTGAACCAGGAACTTTTAAAGATAAACTTTACCTTGAAACTAATATGCACAAATTTTTTGAGGGGATGTTAATCGCAGCTTGGGCCGTTGAAGCAAAAAAAATATACATATATATGAGAGATGAATACCCGGGAATAAGAATAAAAATGATTAAAGAGTTAGATAAAATTAAAAGAAGTAAAATTTTAGATGATGAAACAAAAATCTATATCCGAAGAGGGGCAGGCGCATACATTTGCGGCGAAGAATCTGCAATGATCGAGTCTATTGAAGGAAAAAGAGGTCTTCCTAGGCATAAACCTCCTTTTGTTTCAAAAGTCGGGCTTTTCGGAAAACCTACTCTCAATCACAATATTGAAACAGTATACTGGGTTAGAGATATCCTAGAGAAAGGTCACAAATGGTATAGTGATCAAGGTAAAAGAGGACATAAAGGGCCACACAGTTACTCTGTATCTGGTAGAGTAAAAAACCCCGGTGTCAAGGTCGCACCTGCAGGAATAACTATGAATGAATTGTTAAACGATTATTGTGGAGGGATGCAAGATGGTCACAAGTTTTTTGGATATCTTCCAGGCGGCGCTTCGGGAGGAATTCTGCCAGCGGATAAAGCAGATGTACCTCTTGATTTTGGTACACTAGAAGAACTTGGTTGCTTTATCGGTTCTGGAGCCATTGTGGTCTTTTCAGATAAAGACAGCATCAAAAGTGTTGTTTTAAACTTATTAAAATTCTTTAATGACGAGAGTTGCGGACAATGTACACCTTGCAGGGTTGGAACAGAAAAGGCTGTCAAACTGTTAGAAAAAAATATTTGGGATGAAAAGTTGTTAAGAGAACTAGTAGATACAATGGGTGAAGCGTCAATCTGTGGTTTAGGACAAGCTGCAGGTAACCCTATAACTTGTTCTTTAAATTATTTTAAAGACCGACTATAATACTTAAATGACTGAATTCTTTCTCAATAAAAAAAAAGTCAAAGCTAAAGATGACGAGACAATATGGACTGTAGCTAAAAGAGAGGGCATAGTCCTACCTCATTTGTGTTTCGCTGATAAACCAGGTTATAGAGCAGATGGTAATTGCAGAGCTTGCATGGTTTCGATAGAGGGTGAAAGAGTTTTAGCCGCCTCTTGCATCAGAAAGCCCACCGAGGGAATGAAAGTGGTTACCAACGACGAAAGATCTACAAAGTCAAGAAAAATGGTCTTAGAGCTTTTAGTTACCGATCAGCCAGATAGAGAAACTTCACATGACCCAGATTCTCATTTCTGGAATGTAGCATCAAGCGTTGATGTTGCGAAAAGTCGATTTGATAAGAGGGAAAAAACAATTGTTCCATGCGAAGACGCTTCACACGTGGCTATGTCAGTTAACCTTGATGCTTGTATTCATTGTAATCTTTGTGTAAGAGCTTGCAGAGAGGTTCAAGTCAACGATGTAATTGGAATGGGTAATAGAGGCCATCATTCCAAGGTTATTTTTGATTTTAATGATCCAATGGGTGATTCGTCATGTGTTAGTTGTGGAGAATGTGTCCAAGCCTGTCCAACTGGAGCTCTAATGGAGTCCAACCTGTTAGATGATAATGGTACAAAGAATGCTAAGCCTGATAGAAAAGTTGATTCATTGTGTCCATATTGTGGTGTAGGTTGCCAACTAACTTATAATATTCAAGACGAAAAGATAATCTCTGTTGACGGGAGAGATGGTCCAGCCAATAAAAATAGACTTTGTGTCAAAGGAAGGTTTGGATTTGATTATATTCATAACCCAGAAAGATTAAAGGTACCTTTGATTAGAAAATCAAACAAACCAAAAAACCCACACGAGAAACTAGATCCTTTAAACCCATTTACTCACTTTAGAGAGGCATCCTGGGACGAAGCGCTAGATTTGGCTGCAGAAAAATTAAAAGACATACTAGATAAGTCTGGAGATAAGTCTTTAGCAGGATTTGGTTGTGCAAAAGGATCAAACGAGGAAGCTTATCTATTCCAAAAATTGATTAGAACCGGTTTTAAAAATAATAATGTAGATCATTGCACAAGAATGTGTCACGCATCTTCGGTTGCAGCTTTAATGGAAACCATAGGATCTGGAGCTGTTACAGCACCAGTATCAGAAATTAAAAATGCGGATGTAGCTATTGTTATAGGGGCTAGACCTACGCAGAACCACCCTGTAGCTGCTACATTTATGAAAAATGCAGTAAAGAAAAATGGTTTAAAACTAATAATCATGGATCCAAGAAAACAAGATTTGTCTAGAATAGCCGAAAAGAGTCTTCAGTTTACACCTGGTGCTGATGTAGCCTTACTAAATGCTATGATCAATACAATTGTTGAAGAAGGTTTGGTAGACAGACAGTATATTGAAAAAAATACCGAAGGATATGAAGAATTAAAGGAACACATAAAAGATTTTACACCTGAGGAAATGACTGACATATGCGGAATATCTCCCAATGAAATAAGGGAGACTGCCCGTTTATTTGCAAATGCAAAATCTGCAATGATCTTTTGGGGTATGGGAATATCTCAACATATTCATGGGACGGATAACTCCAGATGTTTAATTTCTCTAGCAATGATAACTGGAAATATTGGTAGAAAAGGGACTGGACTTCACCCCTTAAGAGGACAAAACAATGTTCAGGGTGCTTCAGATGTTGGACTAATCCCAATGGTTTATCCAGACTATCAACCAATATCGGATAAAAAGAATGTTGAATTTTTTGAAAACTATTGGCAGACAAAACTTGACCCTAATCCCGGTTTGACTGTGGTTGAAATTATGGAATCTATATATGAGAAAAATATTAAAGGGTTATATGTAATGGGTGAAAACCCTGCAATGTCAGATCCAAATGCAAATCATGCGAGAGAGGCACTTGCTAAATTAGAGATGCTAGTGGTTCAAGACATATTCCTGACAGAAACCGCTTATCTAGCTGATGTAGTCCTCCCTGCGTCTGCTTTTCCAGAAAAAACTGGAACTTTTACTAATACAGATCGAAGAGTACAACTTGCAAAAAAAGCTGTAAATCCACCAGGAAAAGCCAAACAAGACTTGTGGATTATTCAAGAGTTAGCCAAAAGAATGGGACTAAATTGGAATTATTCTGGTCCTGATGAGGTTTATGACGAATTAAGCAAATGTATGGATTCTATGAAAAATATTACATGGGAAAGATTGGTAAAAGACGGTGCTGTGACATATCCATGCGATGATGAAGATAAACCGGGAAACGAAGTTATTTTTGGAGAAGGTTTTCCGACAGACAATAAAAAAGGTAAACTGGTACCTGCAAAGCTTATTTCTCCTGACGAACGTCCTGACGAAAAATTCCCTCTTGTACTTACAACTGGAAGACTTTTAGAGCATTGGCACACCGGCTCAATGACTGTGAGGTCAAAAGTTTTAAGTACGATCGAGCCACAACCATATGTTCACCTCTCAAAGAATGACATGAAAAAAAATAACTTCTCACAAGATGAAAAAGTTGAACTATCCACAAGAAGAGGAAAAATAAGTGTTAAGGTAAGGTTCGATAAAATGATTCCAGATGGAATGGTTTTTATGCCCTTTTGTTTTGAAAATGCTCCGGCCAATTTGCTAACAAATCAAGCTCTGGATCCTGACGGTAAGATTCCGGAACTTAAGTATTGTGCTGCAAAAATAGAGAAAATTACAGCATAAATTTCTTAAATCATTCCTTCATATGATGCTTTGAATCTACGGGACTTATCAGTAAGTTACAAATAAAAGCTATTGCGAGTAACCCTGCCATTGCAAACATTGTGGTGTTGTATAATGTTGTTGATGGGTTAATTGTACCTTCTGGCATGTGCGGCATTAAGTTTGAAATTGTAACAGTTTTTTGTTGAACTAACAGAGAGAGATTTTCAATCGAAGAACCATAAATTTCTTGGAATTTTTCAGGACTAATTTTTTGCACTAGCTCATTAATTGCATTATCCATGGACGATTGCCTTAACTGCGTAATAGCAACTGGTCCCAAAACACCTGCTGTTGACCAGGCTGTTAAAAGTCTTCCGTGAATACCTCCAACATACTTTGTTCCAAATATATCCGCTAAGTATGCCGGAATGGTGGCGAACCCGCCTCCATACATTGTAAAAATGATCATTGAAGCTGCGTAGAATAAAATAAGGTAAGTTACAGCTGGGTTGATACTCATAGCTTTTGCGGTAAAAGGTATAGATAGATACAATAAAATGCCTAAAGAAAAAAAGATAAAATATGTTGGTTTTCTTCCAATAAAATCTGACATAGAAGCCCAAAAAATTCTACCCACCATATTAAAAACACTAATCATCAAAACATACGTTCCGGCAAAACCTGCTGTTACAATTGCAGGTAAGCTTGGTTGGAAAATCTCGATCATCATTGTTTTAGCAACACCAATCACACCTATACCAGCTGATACATTAAAACACAAAACAACCCACAAAAAATAGAATTGTGGAGTTTTTAATGCTTGGTCGATATGAACGTTGTTTTTTGTAATGAGTCTTGTTTTTTTCGAGTCTTTAGGTGGTGTCCACCCCTCTGGCTTCCATCCCTCCGCTGGAACTCTATAAGAAAAAGCAGCTATTGTCATAATGAGAAAATAAACAATACCAAGGAAGAGAAATGTTTGAGCTGCACCACTTGATCCAGTCCCAACAATATAAACACCGATATCGCCTGGGACTATCATCTTCGCGATATCATTCGCCGTTACAATGACAACTTCAGTTAAGTTTCCAGCTATATCTACAAACCGTCTTCCTCCTTCAGTTACTAGCTGGACAGATTCGAGTGAACCTAAATATTCGGGGGCCTTATAAAATTTTGCTAACAAGCTATCAATTGACACTTTTGCTATCATCGCACCGCCACCAAAACCCATGATAGCCATACCAGTTGCCATTCCTCGTCTATCGGGGAACCATCTAATTAACGTTGAAACAGGAGATACATAACCAAGGCCAAGACCAATTCCTCCTAAAACACCATATCCAAGATATAACAAATACAATCCAAGCCTGAGGACGATAGGCTCCGAACCGAGCATTGGTAGAGAAAGTGAAATTTGTACACCAATTTCATGTAAATAAATTCCTAATGAACCTATAAGAAATCCTCCTCCCCAACAACATGCAGCAACAAACCCAACCATTCTAGGACCGACCTCCTCTAACCACTTTCCTGCATAAGCAGCAGCTAATCCAAGAGAAACAATTGCAACAGAGAATATCCAAACCACTTGTCCAAGACTCCAGTCATCTCCAGACGAAGTAACAACACCTAAAACTTTAACGAGGGCTGGATTAAACATGCTCCACGCGTAGACTGAACCAATACATAAGTGAATTGCAATTGAAGCAGGGGGAACTAACCATCGGTTAAAACCAGGTTTTGCAATAATGTTTTTTTTATGTAATGTTTCGTAAAGGCTCATTCTATTCTCCCCTTTTTGTGAAAAAATTCTTTATAAATTCTTTTCGCTTTCTCAAGATCATCAAGATTATTTACGTTAAAAAATGGATCATATCCAATATTGTTAAAATTTACTAGTCTAGTCGGGATTTTTTTTGTAAGTAAATCGATTTTCCTCTGATCATTTTTAATCGCAAGTTGAATATCACTTATTAAGCTTACATTCCACATCGAAAAAACTGGATGTATTTTCTTATTAGATTTTGCCATTACAATTTTTTCATCTTTTAATCCGTTTATGAACGATTGAACAATATTTTTTGGGAAAAAAGGAGAATCAACGGGAAAGACCATTAACCATTCGGTATTATTTTTTTTTGCCCAAATAAGACCACTTAGAATTCCGACCAGAGGACCCAAATTTCCAACCTGGCAGTCTGGAACAAGTTCAATATTAAATTTTTCACTTTTTAAGTCATCAGAATTAAGTGCAAGATTATTGACTTGAGAAATTGCATTTTTAATAACTATATCAATTAGTTTTAAGTTACCTATTTTTTTTTGTGATTTATCGGACCCCATGCGCCTTGACAATCCACCACATAAAATTATTCCAAAAATTTTTTTTTTAAAGCTCATCAAGTCTTTTTTCGCCTGAGAGTATAATAAATTTTTTTCCCTTAGCTCTTCCTATCAGTGTAAGGTTTGCTTTTCTTGCTAACTCCACTCCCCAAGCAGTAAAGCCGGACCTTGATATAACGATTGGAATTTTCATTTTTACCGCTTTAATAACCATTTCGCTTGTTAATCTTCCTGTTGTATAAAAAATTTTATTTTCTGTTTTTACTTTTTTTAAAAACATGTAACCTGCGATTTTGTCGATTGCATTATGTCTTCCTACATCTTCCATATAAACGAGTGGTTTATTTTTTTCGCACAAAACACAACCATGGATTGCCCCAGCTTTCAAATACAAACTAGGCATTAGATTAATTTTTTTTGATAACTCATAAATCCAGGACATTTTTAGTTTGGGCGTATCTTTAAATTTAATTTTTTTAAAACTTTCCATTATATCTCCAAACAAAGTACCTTGAGCACATCCAGAGGTTATTGTTTTTTTTTTTAATTTTTTTTGATAATTAACTGGTTTTTTTGTTCTAACTACAACAGTCATCAAGTCATCATAATATTCAACTTTATCTATTTTTGTTCTACTGCTAATCATATTTTGATTTAAAAGATAACCAAGTGCCAGGTATTTGGGGTGGTCATTAATTGTCATCATTGTGACAATCTCTTGATCGTTTAAAAATAATGAAAGAGGTTTTTCCTCTATAACATCTAATTTTGTTCTTTTTAAAAGCTCATTGAAACCAAAAATTTTTCTTGTTAGTCTCTTATCTTCAATATTAGGTTTTATTCGCATAATTAAGTTTTTAGACATTTATTATTCAGTAGTTTAGTATTAAAATAAAGAACAAAAAATATGATAGATAATTTCGGTAGAAAAATAAATTACTTAAGATTTTCAGTTACAGATAGATGTGATTTGAGATGCCGATATTGTATGCCAACAAAAAATGAGAAGTTTTTTAAAAAAGAAAATATATTAAGTGCAGAACAAATAAAGAAAATTTTAACTTTGTTCATTAAGACTGGGATAAAAAAAATTAGAATTACTGGAGGAGAACCTCTAATTAGAAAAGATATATTAGAAATAATAAGTTTCCTCAAAATTCAAAAAGATAAACAATTTTTAAAAGAAATACTTTTAACAACTAATGGTACACAATTAAAGAAGTATGCAAAAGATATTTCAAATCTTGGGGTTGATAGAATAAATATTTCATTAGATACTTTAATTCCTGAAAAATTCCAATTTATAACTAATGGCGGAAATTTAAAATTAGTCTTAGATGGTCTATTTGAAGCAAAAAAACAAAATATCGAAGTGAAAATTAACACAGTTCTTCTGAAAAATTTTAATGAAGATGAAATTAATAAGATGGTTTACTGGTGTCATGAAAATGGATTCAAACAATCTTTTATTGAAGTAATGCCAATTGGAGAGGTTAATACTTCTCGTGTTAATCAATTTCTTCCAATTTCATTTGCAAGTTCTTTAATTAAAAAAAAATTTGGGCTAGAGAGTTTACCTCTTTCAACAAACGGACCATCAAAATATTTTAAAACAAAACTTGGTAATGTAGTTGGGTTTATATCTCCACTGACCGATAACTTTTGTTCGTCATGTAATAGAATTAGGGTAACAAGCAATGGAATGCTTTATCCTTGTTTGGGAGATAATGGCTCAGTAAATCTAAAACATGCACTTCATAAAAACGATTCAGAAATTATTAAGATCATAAGAAATTCTATCTATCATAAACCAGAAAAACATTTTTTTAATATTAAAGAAAAAGCCTACGTGCAAGATAGATTTATGAATACCACCGGAGGCTAAATGAATAAAAAAATTGGTTTTGTCTCATCTGAAAAACCAGAGGCAAAAAAATCACTTCAAATTTTAAAAAAATTATATAAAAGTGTAGCTCCTGAAAAAGCTGAAGTAATTGTTGCTCTTGGAGGTGATGGAACAATTTTGAAGTCGCTTCACAAATTTTTAAAAAAAAAAATACCTATTTATGGGATGAACAAAGGTTATGTTGGATTTTTAATGAATCAATACTCAGAAAAAAATTTAGAAAAAAGATTAAGCGAAGCAATTCCATACAAATTGCATCCTTTAAAAATAAAAAGTTTTGACTCTAGTGGTAAAATAAAAGAAGGTCTAGCATTTAACGATGTTTCTATGATTAGAAACAGTCCAAGTATTGCCAAAATCAAAATACAAATTAATAACAAGACAAGAATTAACGAATTTCTAGGAGATGGATGTCTCATATCCACAGCTGCTGGAAGTTCAGCTTACAATCTTTCATTAAGAGGACCGGTAATACCTGTAGGTGCTCAAGTTTTGGCCTTAACACCAATTAGCCCTTACAGGCCAAGAAGGTGGAGAGGAGCTTTATTAAATAATGATGCAAAAATAACTTTGCTATCAGTCGACAACAAAAGAAGACCGGTAAGGGCTGAAGCAGATTTTTTAGAATTTAAAAATATTGTGAAACTTGAGATTAAAATGGATAAAAGCAAATGTATGAATTTACTGTTCGACCCAGGTCACGATATGGAAGAAAGAATCATTAACGAACAATTTAACAATTAAAATGAATACCATTGATATCCTTTCAAAACTTATTTCTTTTAGAACAATTAGTGAGTTAACTAATAAAGAATTAGCAAAATATATTTCAAATTATCTTGCTAAATACAAAGTTAAAACCCAATTATTTGAAGGTAACCCGGGTCAATTTAATCTATATGCTAAAATAGGACCAGAGGTTGATGGAGGAATCATTTTATCAGGACACACTGATGTTGTTCCAACTGAGGGTCAAAATTGGATAACCAATCCGTTTAAATTAGTTAAAAAAAAAAATAAACTATTTGGAAGAGGTTCTTGCGATATGAAAGGTTTTATAGCTGTTGTACTAGCCTTAATTCCTAAATTAAAAATTAATAAATTAAAAAAACCATTACATTTAATTTTTTCATATGACGAAGAAATTGGTTGCGTTGGTATTCAAAAATTAATCCCATTCTTAAAAAAAATTAAACCGAAACCAGCATTTTGTATTGTTGGTGAACCAACTGAAATGAAACTTGTGAACATGCACAAAGGTAAAAAAAATTTTGTAGTTTTATTCAAAGGTATTGAGTCTCATTCCTCTCTTACTGCAAACGGCGTCAACGCAATTGATTATTGTGGTGAGTTGATAAATTATTTAAAAAATTTACAAAAAATATTTATTAAAACAAAAAATCATCAAAAATTTGATCCTCCTTATCCAACAATAAATATTGGAAAAATACAAGGTGGTTTAGCTGTAAATATTATTCCTGAACAGTGTGAATTAGAATTTGAAATTAGAGATACTCCTAATTTAAAAACTGAAAAAATCATTGAAGAAATAAAAATATTTCTAAAAAAATTAGAAAAAAAAATGAAAATAAAAAATAAAAAATGCTCAATTAATTTTAAAATACAAAATAATTTTCCACCATTAGAAACAAGTGAAAAAAAAAAAATTATTAATCTTGCTCTTGAAAAATTAAAATCAAATTCAATAAGTAGTGTCAGTTTTGGAACTGAGGCTGGAGTTTTCAATAAAGTTGGTTTTGAAACAATAGTTTGTGGTCCAGGCAGTATAGAACAAGCTCATAAACCAAATGAATACATTGAAGAAAAACAGTTAAAAAAATGTGATGAGTTTTTAACTAAAATAATTGACTTTTTATATTAGAATGAAACTTGGACAATTAGACTATCACATCCCAAAAAATTTAATTGCAACTAAACCCATCAAACCAAGAGATGAATCTAGTTTAGTTATAGTAAATAAAGAGTTCAAAATAATTAAGTTCAAAGAAATTGTTAATCAACTTAAAGATGGTGACACTTTAGTGTTCAATAATACTAAAGTTATAAATGCAAACCTTGAAGGAAAAATAAAAGAAAGAAAAATTAGTGTTAACTTAAACAAACTTATTGATAAAAAAGAAACAATTTGGAGTGCCTTTTTAAAATCTAATAAAACACCAATTATTGACGAAGTAATAACATTTCCTTTTAACTTACAAGCAATAATTATTGATAGTTTTCAAAACAACAGCGTTAATTTTTTTCACATAAAGTTTAATTGTAAATTTGAAAAATTTAAAAAAATGCTGAATCTTTTTGGAAAACTACCTTTACCACCGTACATAAAAAAAATTAGAAAAATTAACAAAAATGATTGTAAAGACTACCAAACTATTTTTGCAAAAAAAGAAGGTGCTGTTGCTGCACCGACAGCTAGTTTGCATTTTTCAGAAAAATTATTTACAGAATTAAAGAAGAAAATAAATTTTGTTTACATTACTTTACATGTTAATGGTGGAACATTTTTACCAATCAAAACTGATAACATTTTTGAACACAATATGCATAGTGAATTTGGAAATATTTCAGAACAATCAGCATCGACAATAAATAAAAATAGAAAAAAGGGAGGAAGAATAATTGCAGTTGGAACTACTGTGCTGAGATTATTAGAATCATCAAAAGATGAGAATGGCTTAATTAAAGAGTTTAATGGAGAAACTGATATATATTTAAAACCTGGATCTAATATTAATTCCGTTGATGGTCTGATTACAAATTTTCACACACCCAAATCTACTTTACTACTTTTAGTTTACGCATTTATTGGTGAGCAAAAAACAAAAAAACTTTACAAATATGCCATAAAAAAAAAATTAAGATTTTTTTCATACGGAGATGCTTGTTTATTATGGAAAACTTAAAACCATTCAATTTCAAATTAGAGGCAAGTGATGAAAAAGCAAGAGCTGGAATAATAGAAACTATTCATGGTAATATAAAAACACCAGTCTTCATGCCGGTGGGCACTGCAGCTTCAGTTAAAGGTATTTTTCCAAAAGATCTTTTAGAACTGAACATCGAAATAATTTTAGCTAATACATATCATTTAATGTTAAGACCCGGTGAGGAACTAATAAAAAAATTTTCTGGATTACAAAAATTTATGAATTGGGAAAAACCAATTTTAACCGACTCTGGAGGTTTTCAAGTATGGTCGCTATCAAAATTAAGAAACATAAAAGAAAAAGGTATTGAATTTTCTTCACATGTAGATGGAAAAAAATATAAACTTACACCAGAGAGTTCAATTTTAATTCAAGAAAAATTGAATTCAACAATATCAATGGTTCTTGATGAATGTACAGAGTATCCTGCAACTTATGCTAGATCAAAAGAATCAATGGAATTAAGTATGAGATGGGCAGAGCGATGTAAAAAAGCTTTCACTAAAAGAAAGGGTTATGGATTGTTTGGGATAATTCAGGGAGGAATGTTTGGTGATTTGAGAAAAGAAAGTACGAAAATATTAAATGAAATAGAATTTGATGGTTATGCACTAGGAGGATTATCAGTAGGCGAAAACCATGAACAGATGATAAATGTTGTAAAAGAAACTACTCAACATATAGATATTGAAAAACCAAGGTATATAATGGGCGTTGGAAGACCAGTTGATATATTTTATTCAGTTGAAAACGGCATTGATATGTTTGACTGCGTTTTGCCAACAAGATTTGGAAGAAACGGTAGAGCTTTTACAGATAAAGGTGAAATTAATTTACGCAATGCTAAATATGCCAGTGATAAAAGCTTATTGGATGAAACAACCGATTGTTATGCATCGACTAACTTTTCAAAATCCTATCTTCATCATTTGACAAAAAGTAATGAAATTTTATCATCAATGATATTAAGCTTGCACAACATTGCTTATTATAAAAAAATGATGGATGAAATAAGAGTTTCAATTATTAATAAACGCTTCAAAAGTCTAAAAAAAAAATATTTAAAAAATCATGAGTCGTTTAAAAAAAACTAAATATCTAGGAAAAATAAAAAAAACTCCAAGCTCACCAGTTGACTTTGAGTTAGATAGCGTAAATAACCCCCATCCCAAAAGCGATTATGTTGTAAGATTGACTGCTCCTGAATTTACTTCAATTTGTCCTGTTACTGGTCAGCCAGATTTTGGTATAATAATTATTGATTATGTACCTAATAAATTAATTGTTGAGAGTAAATCTTTTAAACTGTTTTTATTTTCTTTTAGAAACTATGGTGGCTTTCACGAGGAATGTACAATAAAAATAGCTAAATCAGTTGAGAAATCTATTAAACCCAAGTGGCTAAGAATTGCTGGATTTTGGAATCCTAGAGGGGGTATTCCCATTGATGTATTTTATCAAAACGGCAAAAAACCAAAAGATATTCATTTAGAGGATTTTAAAATAAATACGTATTCGGGAAGATAAAGTTTGTGTTCTAACTTAAAGAATTAAAAGTAAATTGTAATTCACTCTTATTACAATAAAACTGACAATATAGACGATTGAGTTGCGTTTGCTTGAGTAGCCATAGCTAATGCAGCTTGATTCAAGATCATATTTTTTGCCAAACTTGCCGTTTCAAGAGCAAAGTCTGTGTCAATTAATCGTGCACCAGCAGCAGCCATATTTGCACCTGTTGCTGAAGCGGCTCCTTGGAATGCTTTAAGCGCTGTTAAATCAGCAGCAATGTTTCCAAGACCCTCTGCAACCTCTGCAAATAAACTATCAGCAAGCCCTATGTTAAAGACATCATACTGACCGTTCAATATACTTAAGAGCTGATTAGGACCAACGGCAGTAACATTTGCTGTCAATGGTCCATAAGCTATGTTTACTTGTTTTTTTTTGTTACCATCAACAACTTCAACTGTGTTAAAGTCAGTTGTATCAAGAATTTGGTCTACAGTATCATAAATTAATTCTGCCTCTGCTTGTATTGCAGCATTTTGATGAACATCAATTAACACCATACCATAAGCAGGAGTTTCTCGACTAAACCCTATACTTGGTATGAGAACCACATTGGTATGCGAAGCAGTTCCTAATTCTCTTAATCTTATTGCTAAATTAGCAACTTCTAAAAGAACTGATTCACCCATTTGTGCATATGAAATACCATCTTCAATGTTACGTGCTGCCTTCGCATAACTTTGGCCAATGGCTTGAATGCTTTTACCCATTGAGTGACCAGCAGCGTCAGCACCGTACATGGCTCTAACACCGGTAGACAGTCTGGTAATTGACTCATTCATTCCGTGTCGAGCTTTGTTAGCTGCGGCAGCAGCCATATTAACACCAATTGAAATATTGGAAACTGAAGGGATTTTATTTCCTCTTAACTACCTCCATTAACTTTATACTTCCATTATCAAAAATAACGACTCAAATTAAGTTAAGTTAAACTATTCAATCACCTTCATAAATACATCCACCAATTCTTGGTCGATAGATTTCAATGCTCGTTAAATTGTTGATTTTTTTTTTAATTTGTTTCCAAAACCATTTGGCTATATTTTCAGCCGTTGGGTTTTCTAAACCAGAAATTTCATTTAATGTCCTATGGTCAAGTTTATTTACAATGGGGACAATTATATTATCAATTTCATCATAGTTAATTATCCAATTATTTTTTTTATCAGGATCTCCAGATATTTTAATAATCATCTCATAACTATGACCGTGTACTTTAGCATATTTATGAGTTTTTTTAAAATTTGGCATATAATGAGCTGCATCAAAAAAGTACTTTTTATAAATGATCATTAACTTGTTCCTAACGATTTATGAATTTGAAAACTTGGAAACCATGGTTTATGAGATCTGCAATAATTTAAGGTTTTTATAATGTTTAGTTGTTTAAACTCGTTAGCCATAGGTTGAAGAAAAAAATATTTGAATTTAAGATCTAATGCTTTTTTTAAATTAATTTTATTTTGTGGATATACAACTTTCAGTTCATCACCATTTTTTAAATTCCAAGATGCATTTTCTTTAGGACTAACAACAACCCAATCAAATTTTAATTTTGTTTTAATAGTTCCATTAGTTTCTAAAGCAATGTAAAAGTTTTTTTTTTTTAATTCTTTAATTAATTGTGTATCAACTTGTAACAGAGGTTCACCACCAGTTAAAACAATAAACTTTTCGTGATATGATTTATTCTTACCCCATATCTCAAGAGTTTTTTTTATAAGATCTTCTAATTTATACTCACCACCATTTTGACCATCCACTCCAACAAAATCAGTATCACAAAAGTTACACATCGCCCTTTTTCTGAATTTCTCAATCCCATTCCATAAGTTACATCCTGAAAAACGAATAAATACTGCCGTTTTTCCTGAATGAAAACCCTCACCTTGAATTGACTTAAAAATTTCTTTAACTTTATACATAGTTCTAATTATCATCTAAATTGGCTTCATCAAAACCTTTTTTTCTAAGAAGACATGCATCACATAATCCACATTTTCGCATATTAATTGGATTATAACAGCTTGAGGTTTTAGAGAAATCAACGCCATTTTTTTTTCCAATTAATACTATTTCTTTTTTATCTAGTTTTTGAAGTGGTGCAATGATTCTAAACTTTTTTCCCTGAAGTCCTTTTTTTGTGGACATATTAATAGTTTTTTCAAAGATTTTAATAAATTCTTCTCTACAGTCTGGATAGCCAGAATAATCAACAGAATTAACACCTATATATATATCTTCTATGTCCAAATACTCAGCATAGCCAGCTGCAAATGATAGAAAAATTATATTTCTTCCAGGAACATAAGTTACAGGAATATTATTAGGTATTGAATCAACATTCTTATTATTGGGAACATCAATTTTATCTGTTAGCGCAGAACCTCCATATAAATCAATTTTAAATATTTTATGAGATTTACAGTTAAATTTTTTTGCCTGCCATTTAGCAAAATCAAGTTCAACTTTATGTCTTTGACCGTAGTCAAATGTCATGGCATGAATATCTATATTAGATTCTTTACATATTGACAACGTAACAGTTGAATCAAGTCCTCCACTTAATAAGACTAAACCTTTTTTTACTTTATCCATATTTTTTTTCATTTATCTTTATTAACATAATAAAACGATGATGAATTTAAAAAAAAGGATAAATAACAAAATTTCCGAATTAGGTTTTGATGTAATTGGATACACACAACCAATTGTTGATACCAAAACAAAAATGGAATATCGGGAATTTTTAAAAAAAAAATTTCATGGTCAAATGGGTTGGCTTGAAAATCAATATGAAAAAAAAATAAATCCAAAAAAAGTTTGGAGTGAAGTTAAAACAATCGTTGTAATAGGTTTGAATTATGCGCCAAGATTCAATCCATTATTGAAAAATGATTTTAAAGAAAAAGCTAATATTAGTGTTTATGCACATCAAAGAGATTATCATGATGTCATTGGTAAACAGCTTAAAGAATTTAAAAATTGGTTATATACAGAACATAAATTAGATTCAAAATATTTTGTTGATAGCTCACCAGTAATGGAAAAATATTTTGCAAAAAAAACTAAAGTTGGCTGGCTTGGCAAACACACTAATATTGTTTCTAAAGAATACGGGTCATGGTTGTTTCTTTCAGAAATATTTTTACCAATAAGCTTAACAGTTGATAAAACAAAAAATGATAACTGTGGTACATGCAGAAGTTGTATTGATATTTGTCCCACCAATGCTATTATTTCAGACTATAAAATTGATGCTAGAAAATGTATTTCATATTTGACAATTGAACATAAAGGCCCTTTTCCAATAAGTATTAGAGACAAAATTGGAAATAAAATTTATGGTTGTGACGATTGCTTATCTATATGCCCTTGGAATAAATTTGCAAAACCAACCAAAAATAAAGATTTAATTCCCAACGAAGAATATAAAAATTTAAATTTCTTTTTGGATTTTGATAAAGAGAAATTTGAAAAATATTTTTGTAATTCTCCAGTAAAAAGAATTGGATGGATAAGTTTTTTAAGAAATGTAATTATTGCCTCCGGTAACAGTAATTCAAAAATTTTAGAAATTAAATTGGAAAAGCTTTTAAATCATGACAATCCAATAATTAGGGGTGCTTCAATCTGGTCTTTAGGAAAACTCTCATCTAAAAACAAAATAAAGAAAAAGTTAAAAAACGAAAAAAATAAATACGTGTTATTTGAATTAAATAGTCTTAGCTAATATTTCTAAACCTTCAATCATATTCTCTAAAATACCTTCATCCGATGATGAATGGCCTGCAGTGTTAATAATTGTAAGTTTTGATTTCTTCCAGTTCTTATGCAATTGATAAGCGTTATTTGGAGGACAAATAAGATCATATCTACCCTGAACAATTAAACCAGGAATATTGTTTAAAACCTTGGCAGACTTGACTATATGATCTTCTTCCATAAAAAAGTTATTTTTTATGTAATGAAGTTCCATGAATGGAGAATTCGGCAGACCTTGTCTTTTTGTAATAGTTTTGAAATCCTCAAAATTTGAATTTTCAGGGTTTATTTGAGATAGAATTCTCTCGTAATCATGCCATAACCAGGAATGTAATTTAGAATCTTTTTTAACAATTTTTTGATAGTAAAAATCAATAAAATTTTCACCTTTGTCAACTTTTCCCATAAAGTCTTGATGAAGTTTTGGGGCAAAAGTTTTAGGTCCAACGTCAAATGCCCATTGAATTTCTCTCATTGTTCCTAAAAAAACCGATCTTAAGAGAATTGCAGATACATTTTTAGTGTATTTTATTGCATATTTTAAAGCTAATGTTGCTCCCCAGGATCCTCCCACAATTAAAAATTTTTTTATGTTTAAAAATTCCCTTATCTTATCTATATCCTCAACTAAATTACTTGTATCGTTTCCACTTAAAGACCTATACGGGGTACTTTTCCCACACCCCCTTTGATCAAATATTACGGATTTAAATATTTTAGGATCAAACAGAGAATGATGTTCATTTCTGCAATGACCCCCAGGTCCCCCATGACAAAAAATAACTGGTATACCTGATTTATTTCCACTAACCTCAACGTATATTTTATTTCCCTCTCCTACTTCTATGTTATACATTTCAGGAAGATTTAAATGTTTAAATAATTTACTTTTCATTTTTTTATCACTATCTTATTAAACATGGAAAAGTTTGAAAATTTTAATGAATTGATTTTAGCATTAATGCTATGGATAACAAGTAATACAAATTATATCAATCCAAAACAAACACCAAGTGTTGAGTTTATTGAACAAAGCAAATTATCTGAATTAGCTTGTGGTAACAGAGAATGCGAAATTATGGCTTATACCCCTATTGAACCAAAATATAAAGTTTATCTTGCAGACAATTTAGATCCAATGAATGACATCTGTCATAGGGCAGTTTTGTTACATGAGTTAATCCACGTATTACAAGAAGATCAAAGTATTTTTATAGAGTATGATGAAAGAACAAAAAAACATCTTAGAGAAATGGATGCTCTCGTTAATCACAATATATATTTAAGTAGGTATGGAAAGAAAATATTGTACAGTAACGGTTTCGCAGCAAAATTCAAAACCAATGAAAAGAATAACTTGTATTGTTAATTCTTTAGACTTTCAGCCATTGCATCATAACCTACATAACCAAAATAAATCTGATCTTTAATAATAAATGCAGGTGTACCTCTGAGCTCAAGTTTATTTGCTAAATCTAAATCTTGGTTTAAAACATTAGT
>CACIYM010000007.1 GCA_902590895.1 uncultured Alphaproteobacteria bacterium | reverse complement strand
ATAATCTATCCACGTTGAGTATAATTTTTTTACATAAGTGTCAATATCTTCAATTTTATTGGAGATCATATTTTTAACTTCTTCTTTGTTAAAAAAATTTATTTTCTTTTTTCCATTATCTGAAATAATTTTTATTGAATGAATAAATTCTTTGGAGGTATATTTTTCACAACCAAAAAAAAAGCCACTTGCTTCCATATCTGATAAATCATTTGTGTAATTAAAATTCGGCTCACCATAGGTTATACAAGAACTTTGATTAATTTTACAATTATCTAAAATAAATGGATAACTTTTTTTTTTGGTTTCATTATCTACAATTTTGTCTACTAAAAAAATATTACCTATTTTACCTTTTTTATGACCAGCAATACCAAAATTAATCCATATGTTATTTTTTTGTTGTTCAAATTCGTAAAATGTTTGAACTACACTCATCGCGGCATTTATCTTCCCTATACCACTTATTGTTACAGAAATAAGATCACTGTTATAAAGAGAAAAATTAGATGTTTTTTTTTTTTTTAAAGAATAGAAATCTATAAGGGCTCTTGCCTCAGACATACTTGCTATTATAAAGTGTATCACTTTTATTTAACGAATTTCAATGTCATTCTATCACTTTCACCAATTTCTAAATATTTTTTTTTATCTTTTTCTCCCATTACTAATCTTGGTGGTAATGTCCAAACTCCGCGTTGATAGTCTTTTGTATCTTTTAAATTAGCATTAATATTTGATTTTCCAACAAACTTGAATCCAATTTTTTCAATAAAATCAATCAGGAATGATTCTTTCACATAACCATTCTTAAAGTTTTTTTCCATATCTTCATTTGCTCTATGCTGAACTATACCTAAAATTCCACCTTTTTTCATTGAATCATAAATTGATTTATAAACATTTTTAGCAGTATTAGAGCCTAACCAATTATGCGTATTCCTAAAAGTTAAAACTAAATCAAAGTTTTTTTGATTTTTTTCTAATATGTTATTTTCAAGAAATAATAAAGTGTTAATCTTTCCAAAATTATTAACGTTTTCTGAAAAGTATTCTCTAAATTTTTTTTGTCCTTTTTTTACTGCATCTACGGGAGGGAATTTATACTCAGTTACATAATAGTTATTTGTATTTTTCATATAATGTGAAATTATTTCAGAGTAGTATCCATTACCAGGTGAAATTTCTAACACTTTCTTATTTTTTTTAATTTCAAAGAAATTTAGAGTTTCAAAAGGGTTTCTAAACTTATCCCTTGCAACATTTTTTTTACTCCTACTTAAATTTTCAACAGAATTTTTAAGTTCCTGATCAAACTTTGGAGGTTTGGATTCAACAAAATTAAAAAGACAAAAAATAATTATAAAAATAGTTTTTTTCATTTACATTACACTATCTATCATATCATCAATTGAAAACTCTTTATCAATTGCTTTATTTAAAAGACCTAGCTCGGTTTCATTGTAAATGTCCCAACCGGCAGGAGCAGTTTTTGTTAATCCTGATCTACAAGAAAAGGAGAAAACTTTAAAATCTTTTAATGCAAGATCACAATTGTAACTTTTTTCTGAATCTCCGTCGTAAGGATTTTTTTTAAAAAAACTATCCATCTTTTTTTTCGTATCTTGAATTATTGAGTAAGTAAAATGATTTAAAAGTAAAAAAGGATCTTTTGTTTTTACTTCTCCTAAAAACTGAATTATGGCTGTTGCTCCATTTTCGATCTCCTCTACCGTAAGCTCTTTATAATGTTTACTAAAAAAACTTTCAAATTTTTTTGTTGAAACAAATATCGCTATATCTCTAACTATATAATCATAAACAGTCACTGAAATTATTACTTTATATAACCAAAGAGGACAAAATTTATTAGGATCAGACATTTTTTTTTTTCATAAAATTTTGTGAATATGATTTTTTTAGAATTTTTCTTTTTGTTGGAACTATTATTTCAAATAAGATATTCCTTTTTAATGCAAATTTTTTTGCTTCATCTAAAGTTTTGAAAAAAACCTTAATTCTTTTTTCTGGGTTTGAGCTTCCGTTCCAACAAAATTTGCTACTAATATATGAATCATTCATTTCGCAATTTGATAAACACCACCTATTGGTATTTCTTAATCCAGATTGCATTGATGATTTTGCCGGTTTAAATATTAAAAATTTGTCATTGTGCTTCATAAATATCCATAGCCTTTTCAAGGTCTTTTTTTAAATCACTTACATCCTCTAATCCTACATGAATTCTAAACCAATATTTATTGTTTGTCGTTAATTTTTTTGTTGGTTTTAAATTGTTTAAGGGTAAAATTAAACTCTCATATCCACCCCAACTAAATCCAATTTTAAAAACTTCTAAATTATCAATAAATTTTTCTATTAAACCTTTTTTAATAATTGAAAACGTTATCAAACCATTACTTAAAGAGTAGTATTTCTTCCATAATTTATAATTTTTATTCCCTTGATCAGGTAAATATTTAATATTATTAACTATTTTTTTTGATTTTAAAAAATTAAAAATTTCGAATGCGTTTTTACTATGATTCTCAATCCTAATTTTTAGAGTTTTTAAGCCATTAAATGCAGAATAACAACTCTCAGATGAAACAAAGTCACCATATCTTACTGTCGTTTTTTTAATTGAATCATACATCAATTTAGATTTGGTTGTTACTATTCCAAGAAAATTATCTGAATGACCTGATATATATTTAGTTGCTGATTCAATAACAACGTCAAATCCATAAATTAGTGGATTACATCCTAGAAATGTTGACCAAGTATTATCGATAATGCTAATTATCTTTCTATCTTTTGCTAAACTACTAATTTTTTTTAAATCTATAACTTCATAATTTAGAGATCCTGGTGATTCAACATAAATTAATTTTGTATTCTTTTTAATTAGATTTTCTAAATTTTTACAGTTATTAGAAAAATATCTTACTTTTACTCCAAATTTTGATAACTCGCTTTGTGCAAAATTAAAAACCGGTTCATAACAATTTTCAGTAATCAATACTTCATCATTCTTCTTTAAAAAAGTTTTTAGTGTAAGAGTAATTGCAGAGAGTCCAGAACTAGTCAAAACTGTGAATTTAGATTTATATAGAGTTGATATAATTTTTGCTAAATTACTTGTAGTGTTTGTGTTAATTCTTCCATAATAAGGTAAATCAAACTTATTTTTTTTTGCCTTCAAAAATGTGTTGTAATTATTAAAAATCAGAGTTGAGTTTTTATAAACAGGCATGTTTATAGAGCCAGAGTTTTTTTCAGGAGAAGATCCAGTGTGAATTATCTTAGTTACTAATTTTTTCCCCATTCAGCCCATGAACCGTCGTATAAATTGTAATTATTGAACCCAAGAATATCCAAAGCTAAAATAACATTGCAAGCAGTAATACCAGAACCGCAAGTACAAACAATATTTTTTTTCTTATCTAAATTCATACTTTTTTTAAATATTTTTAAAAGATTATTTTTTTTTAAAAATTTACCATTTTTTGATAGCGAAGTGTATGGTATATTTATACTTCCAGGAATATTTCCAGAATATAAATTTGGTCTTTTTTCTTTTTCAAGTCCCAAGAAACGTTTTTCAGACCTTGCATCTATAATAAGTAAATTATCCTTTCTCAAATTTTTTGAAATAAACTCTTTGTCTTTAATTAATTCTTTTTTTTCAATAATTTTGTTTTTTTTTTTTTCAGGTTGTTTTATCAATTTAGAAACGGGATAGTTATTATTTAGCCATCCTTGAAATCCTTGCTCTAATATTTTGACATTTTTAAACCCAAAGTAAATTAACATAAACCAAACTCTTGCAGATGAAAAAAACCCTGATTGATCATAGATAACAATTAAATTTTTTGAAGATATACCGTTTTGATCAAGATATTTTTCAAATTGTTTTTTTTGTGGAATCATATGCGGTAATTCTATTTGTTGATTAGAATTTTTGTCAATATCAAAAAAAATTGCATTTGGAATATGAGATTTTTTAAAGTCCTCTAGACCTTTTTTACTATCATTTAGAAACCACCTTGAATCTAAAATTTTAAGGTTATTATTATCTAAAATTTTTTTTAATTCTTTCGAACTTATTAGCTGTTTAGTCATAGCCATGATGGGATTGGTAGCTTGTTTTTTGAAAGAAATTTTTTGTTAAAAATCTTACTTTCATATTTAGTGCCATAATCACACAAAATTGTAACTATATTTTTATTTTTCCCGAGTTTTTTTCCTAATTTTATTGCACCAACTATATTTATTCCAGAGGATCCACCAAGTATAAGACCTTCTTTGAGAATCATTTCAAAAACTATTTTTAAAGCTTCAGTGTCTGAAATTTGAAAACTTTCATCAACCTTTGCATGTTCTAAATTTTTTGTAATTCTTCCTTGTCCAATACCTTCTGTAATTGAATTGCCCTCAGATTTAAGGATTCCTTTTTTGAAAAAATTATGGATAGCAGAACCAAAAGGATCTGCCAAACCAATTTTTACGTTTTTATTTTTTTCTCTTAAGAACTCACTTGTGCCAGCTAAGGTCCCGCCTGTACCAACAGAACATATAAAAGCATCTACTTTTCCTGACAATTGACTCCAGATTTCAGGACCAGTTGTAAGATAATGTGCTTTTTTATTTGATAAATTGTCAAATTGATTAGCCCATAAAACACCATTTTTGTTTTTTATTTTTTTTGAGAGTGTTTCAGAGTATCTTACGTAATTTCTTGGATTTTTATATGGAACCGCTTCAACTAAATGAAGTTTAGCACCGCATATTTGTAACATTTTTTTTTTCTCTTCACTTTGTGTTTTTGGCATTACAATTTCAGATTTCATTCCCAGGGCGTTCCCAACCAAACATAAGCCAATACCAGTATTTCCAGCAGTACCTTCTACAATTGTTGCACCTTCAGATATTAACTTTTTGTCTAATGCGTCTTTAACAATTTGTAAGGCTGGACGGTCCTTAACAGAGCCACCTGGATTGAGAAACTCACACTTACCATAGATATTACACCCGGAAATTTGTGATGCTATTTTAAGCTTTATTAGAGGTGTGTTACCTATACAATCATTAAAACTTTTTTTAAATTTGCTATGGTTCATGATATTATTATTAAAGTGTTTTAATTTTTAATTGCAAAACTTTTATCAGATAATGATATATAGGAAATTACAATTTGTTAAAGAAATTAAATTAAAATAAGATTTAAAGTTGTGAATAGTTTTGTAGTTAAAGTTTCAAACCTTGTAAAAACATTTGAGACAAAAAAGATAATTAAGAATATATCATTTAATGTTAATGAAAATTCTGTTACCGGAGTTTTAGGAAAAAATGGAGCAGGAAAGACTACATTGTTAGGTATGTTGATGGGGCTTATATCTCCATCATCTGGTAACATTGAGATTTTAGGTAAAAATCTTTTTTTTAAAAAAAATGAAATTCTTAAAGATATAAATTTTCAAAGCCCATATATTGATCTACCAAAAAAAATGACTGTTGAGCAAAATTTATTTTTTTATTCACGTTTATATGGAATAAAAAAATTTAAAGACATAATTTATGATTTAGTCAAAAAGCTGAAAATGAGCGATTTAATGAAAAAAAATTACGGATCTCTCTCAGCTGGACAAAAAACTAAAGTCAACTTATGTAAAGCTTTGATAAATAATCCAAAATTACTTTTACTGGATGAACCGACAGCATCATTAGACCCAGAAACCTCAATATTTATTAGGGAGTTTTTATTAGATTATCAAAAAAAAAATAAATCCTCTATTCTAATTACTTCACATAATTTAGAAGAAATTCAATCCATATGTTCAAAAATAATTCTTCTCAAGTTAGGAAGAATAGCGTCTAATGGAAATTTGAATGAATTACTCAAAACCAATAATTACTCATCATTAAAGGATTTCTTTTTAGGTCAAGGTTAATGTTTGGAAGAATTTTAGCTCTTATAATAAGATATAAAACAATATCTTTCGGATCTTTTCCAAGATTGTTGAGTATATTTTATTGGCCATCAGTTCAAATACTTTTTTGGGGTTTTTTTAGTAATTTTTTGATAGAAAATAACACAACACCTTTCATTGGAGTTTTAAGCATAATTTTATCTGCAGTGGTTCTATGGGATGTTTTATTTAGGGGACAACTTGGTTTAACTATGTCTTTTCTAGAAGAGATATGGTCAAGGAATTTAACTAATTTGTTTATTACCCCTCTGAGGGAATATGAATTAGTTTTTAGTTTAATAATTATTAGTATGCTTAGAACACTTATAGGTCTGACACCAGCTATATTTTTAGCAAATTATTTTTTTGATTTTCATTTATTTGAGTTAGGTTTTTATTTAATATTCTTTTTTTTTAACTTAATAGCTATTGGATGGTCGATTGGATTTGTTGTTTCAGGTCTGGTTTTAAGATATGGACACTCTTTCGAAGAGCTAGCTTGGGCAATCATTTTTATACTTTTACCTTTTTCTTGCGTTTACTATCCGCTTGATTCTCTTCCTTTTATGATGCAAAAAATTGCGCAGGTTTTCCCTCCAGTTTATGTTTTTGAGTCAATGAGAAAAATTTTAATTGACAATCAAGTTGAATTTCAACAGTTGTATAGAATTATAATTTTAAATTTTACTTATCTTTTGTTATCAATCCTATTTTTTATAAAAATGATAAGTTCCTCTAGAAAAAAAGGATTATTAATAAATCAAGGAGAATAACTCAAACTACCTTGTATCTTATTCTTTCGTCATTAAAATTGTTATAAAAATATAGACATGACTGTTTTATTAGGCTCAGATAATTCTTATTTCCTAAAAAGAGTTTTAATTTTAGTAGATTCATTTTGTTAAATATAGATTGTTTTTTCAGTCTTCTTGCCCATTTTTCTGTTCTACCAAGTGCTTTTTTACAAGCTAAAATTTTTATATGATCAGGAATCTTTTCATTTTCCTTAAAAAAATAATACAATGCGGCATTAAAATCGTGAATAAGTTGGGTTTGCATACCCATCATAATTCTATTGGGGTCTTCAGATGGACCACAGGAAGTTACATTATCAATAAAACCAAAACTTCCATATTTTGAAATACCAAGAACAAGTGAAAAATCTTCAATGAACAATTTTAAGTTACAACCACCTGACTTTTTTATTGTTTTGTGACAATAAAGATTTGGTGCAGTGCCTGAATAACTTGAAAGAATAGTTTTTTTTAAGGGATTTTCAAGTATTCTAAGATTTAGAGGTATTTGATTTTTGAATTTTATTTTATTTAAGTCTTTTAATAACTCATATCTGCTAAAAACTGCGACGGTTCTATTTTTAGTCATAACTTCCAGTAAAACTTTTGTACAAAATTCTGACATTACATCGTCGCCACCTAAGAGCTTAATGTAATCTCCTGTTGACAAATCTATAGCTTTTTGAGTTGCACTAGCTGGCCCTTTATTTGTCTGACTAATTATTTTTGTATTTTTCCATTTTTTTGTTATGGATTTTAGGCATTCCAAAGAATTATCCTGCGATCCGTCATTAACAAAAACATATTCTTTTTTAAATTCTCCTTTTTGATTTTTTAAGGCATTTAATACATTTGGTAAGTACTTTTCTTTATTAAAAATTGGACAAACAAAACTTACCTTAACCATTAATTCTCCAAAAAAAATTGATTTAATATTTAGATGGCTCCGGCGACAGGACTCGAACCTGTGACCCAGCGATTAACAGTCGCTTGCTCTACCAACTGAGCTACGCCGGATGAATAATGGTTATAATAGTTTAATTTTTTTATTTGTAAAAACATTTATTTTTTGGAGGTGCGGACCGGATTCGAACCGGTGTACTCGGCTTTGCAGGCCGGTGCGTAGCCTCTCCGCCACCGCACCATAAATATTCTCTACTATTGTAATAAAGATTAATTCTAAATATATTATAGCAATAATTAACATCAACTAAATAAAATGCACGATAAATTTTTTCAAATGGCCAGGTTAAATATGGTAAAAAACCAAATCTTACCAAACAATGTTAAAAATAAAGATTTAATTGAATCTTTTTCAACGGTGAAAAAAGAAATTTTTGTTCCCAACGATTCTCACGATTTGACTTATACTGACTCTGAAATAAAAATTTCTGAAAATAGAAACTTAATGAAAACTTTTATAATCGCTAAAATGTTTGATAGATGCAATTTTGGTCAAGATGACAAAGTTCTGATTATTGGGTGTTTAACAGGTTATTCAACAGCTATTTTGTCAAAAATGGTTAATTATGTTGTTGGGATAGATAATGATAAAAAGATTGTAGATATAGCATCTAAAAATATTGATAAATTAAATATATTAAATTGTTCATTTTTTTTTAAAAAAGATTTATCTCAAGGATTAAGCAGAAATGCTCCTTATGACAAAATATTTATTGAAGGAACCATTAAGTCAATACCTGATTCGTTGATTAAACAACTAAAGGATAATGGAGAAATTTTTGTAACTCTAAAAAATCAGGAATATGTCGGAGATTTTGTAAGAGCACTTAAGATAGAATCAAATATATCAATTGAAAAATTCTTTAACACCAATGTTAAAGATAAAGCAGAACTCATAATTTAGATTTTTGTTATGAGGAGATTATTTTTAAGTATTTTTTTATTTTTTTTTTTCGTTTGTAGTAATACAGTCGCGGAGATTTTCTTAAGTGAAGATCTTGCAAAATCTCTCTCTAATCTTTATTCTTTTAATCATCAAATAAAATATGAAAGAGAAATTCTAAAATCTAAGGATGAACTTTTACCAAAAGCTTTTTCTGAGTTTAGACCAGAAATTAGAGGATATTATCAAAAAGGTAAGATTGATACAAATTCTGAAGGATTTAATATTTCCTCAGACGGGATAAGGACTGAGACAAATAAAGGAGTTATTGTTTCTCAAAGTATTTTTGATGGAGGAAGTAGTTTAAGCCAAATCAAAGTAGCTAAAAATGAAATTCTTTCTCAAAGAAGCTCTTTAAAAAATGTCGAGCAGGAGGTTTTTTTAGATGCTATAAGATTGTATGCTGATTTAGCTACCGAAAACTCAAATATTAAGGTAAAAGAAAAAAACGTTGAGGTATTAAAAAGGCAGTTAGAGCTAACTAAAGAGCAATTTGAAATTGGTGAGGTTACGTTAACTGACGTATCTATCTCTGAAGCTAGATATTCTCTTTCGGAATCTGAATTATTAGAAACCTTTAACATAATTAACTCTCTAAATGCAAAATATTTGTCAATGTTCGGAAGAAAACCTGATAACCCAGAAATTATAATACCTACTGATTATGAAAAATTTGAAATTCAAAAGTTGAAATCAATAGGAAAGAAAAATAACCCTAGAATAGAGGCCATTACTTTTTTAGTTAGATCACTAGAAAATGAAATAAACACGCTAAAGAGGAAAAGGTTACCTTCATTAAAATTAGAAGCTGAAGCAAAAATTAATCAAGGATATTTTAGAACTGATAGTGAAAGAGAGGTTTTATCAGCATTTGCCAAGGTTGATATCCCACTTTATCAATCTGGCTTAGCCTCCTCAAAAATTAGAGAATCGAAAAAGAAATTATTTGCACAAAAAGAGTTGTTAAGATTAGAAAACGAAAACTTAGTTGCTAATCTTATTAGCTCAAATTCGTCTTATAATTATTCACTATCACGTATAGAGGCATACAAAAAACAAATTCAATCAAATAAAATTTATTTGGATGGTTTGAAACAAGAATTTCAACTTGGCGAGAGAACAACACTTGATGTTTTAGATGGTGAACAAGAACTTTTACAATCAGAGCTAGATTTAATTAAAGCTTACAAAGACCTTTTTATATCATACTATGAAATAGCATTTTACATTGGAAAACTTAATGCAAAAGACTTAAAGCTAAATGTTAACTTATTTGATGTTGAAAAAAATTATAACAAAGTTAAAGGAAAATGGCTGGATATAATTGAATGAATAAACAGTTAGAAAAAAGATTTTCATTCAAAGAAGTTGAAAATGAATTTATCTACGAATGGAATAAAGATAAAATTTTCGAATTTAAAAGCTCAAAAAATTCTAATACCTTTTGCATAATGATGCCACCACCAAATGTTACTGGAAGTTTACATATGGGACATGCTCTTACTTTCACTATTCAGGATATTTTAATAAGATTTAATAAAAAACTTGGAAAAGATGTCTTATGGCAACCTGGTACAGACCACGCTGGTATTGCAACTGAAATAATTGTAGAAAAGCAGATAATAGATAAAAACGGAGTTTCAAAAAAACAGATAGGAAGAGAGAAATTTTTAAAAAAGATTTGGGAATGGAAAAAGATTTCTGGAAACAAAATAGTTGATCAGTTAAGAAGACTTGGCACATCCGTTGATTGGTCAATAAGTAGATTTACTATGGACGAGGGCTTAAGTTTTTCTGTAAAAAAAGTTTTCATAGAATTATTTAATAGAGGATTAATTTATCAAGACAAAAGATTAGTTAACTGGGATACAGTTTTAGAAACTGCTGTATCAGACCTTGAGGTAAACCAAAAGGAAATTGAAGGAACATTATGGTTTATAAAATATCAAATATATGAAAATGATGAGTTTATTACCGTTGCAACAACTAGGCCGGAAACTATGTTTGGAGATGCTGCGATTGCTGTACATCCTCAAAATAAAAAGCTGAAAAAATATATAGGTAAAAAAGCAAATATACCATTTTCTAAAAAATTAATTCCTATTATTGCAGATAAATATGCAGACCCAAGAAAAGGTTCTGGTGCAGTAAAAATTACTCCCGCCCATGACTTTAACGACTTTTTAATTGGAAAAAAACACAATTTGGATTTTGTAAATATTTTTAATAAGAATGCTAAGTTAAATGAAAATGTACCCAAAAAATTTTTTGGTCTAGACAGATATAAAGCAAGGGATTTAATATTAGAAAGTCTAAAAAATTTAAATCTTCTAGAAAAGCAAACGAAGAATAAGATGGTTCTGCCTATTGGTGAAAGAAGTGGATCAGTTATTGAACCATTTATGACTAAACAATGGTTTGTTAATTCTAAAAAACTATGTGAAGAAGTAAAAAAAACTATAAAAAAAGATGAATTAAAATTTTTTCCATCTTCTTGGATGAATACGTTTAAATACTGGATTGAAAATATTGAACCCTGGTGTATTTCAAGACAAATATGGTGGGGACATAGAATTCCAGTTTGGTACTCAGATAAAAATACAAAAATAGCTGCAGAAAATATAGAAGAAGCAAAAAAAATACTTAAAAAAAATAGACCTTATGAAAAAATTACTCATCAAGATAACGATGTATTAGATACTTGGTTTTCATCGGCATTGTGGCCTTTTTCAACTTTGGGTTGGCCAAATAAAGATGGGCTTCTCAAGAAATATTACCCAACTAATGTTTTAGTAACGGGTTTTGATATTATTTTTTTTTGGGTTGCAAGAATGGTAATGATGGGCCTTTTTTTTATGAAGAAGGTTCCATTTGAAAATATTTATATTCATCCACTTGTAAAAGACGAAAATGGTGAAAAAATGTCGAAATCCAAGGGAAATGTAATTGATCCCTTAGAATTAATTGAACTTTATGGAGCAGATTCTTTGAGATTTACTCTAGTAAATCTCTCAACGCAAGGAAGAGACATAAAGTTATCTAATAAACTTGTAGAGAATAGTAGAAACTTTATCACAAAACTTTGGAATGTTGCAAGATTCTCCCAGTTTAATAAATTTTCTTTAAACGATAGTTATAACTTTGAAAAAAATAAACTCCCCATCAATGATTGGATATTAAATAGATATAATGAAACACAAAAAAATGTTATTAAACATCTCAAAAATTTCAAGTTTAACTTGCTTATTCAAGAACTTTATCATTTTATTTGGAATGATTTTTGTGATGTTTACATAGAATTATCAAAAATTTATTTAAAAGATAAAAAAAACTTTGACGAAATTTCAAATAATTTCAGTTATGTATTTAAACTTGTACTAAACCTGATAAATCCTGTAATCCCATTTGTTTCCGAAAAAATATCTAAAGATTTAAATTATGTAAAATCAAGCTTATTTTTTGAAAAATTTGTTATAAAAAGTGAAAAAAAAGTTTTAAAAAAAAGTTCTAATGAATTTAATAAAATTATCGAATTAATTAGAAATTTAAGACCCAATTTAAACAATGTTAATAGTAATTTTGAATTGGTAATATTTAGCAAAAATAGGGTGCAGTGGATTGATAATAATGAAAGCTTAATCAAATTATTTTTTAATATAAATCAACTTATTTATTTAACCAAAAAAAATTGTGATTTTGATTTTATTTCCTCAGGTTTAAAATTTGCTATCCAGTATGAAAATAAAGAAAAAATTAATATCAATGAAATAGAAAAAAAAATTAAATTTTATGAGGATGAAGTTAAATTTTTTGAAAAAAAGTTAAAAAACCCAAACTTCCTAAATAAAGCTCCCCTCAAGATTGTTAATGAAAACAAAGCTAAGCTCAAGGAAGCTTTAAAAAACCTCGATCTTCTTAAAAAATAAAATGTATAAAATAAAGTTCAATGATATCACACTAATTTCAAACAAAAAAAAAGTTCAGAAGAACAATATTATTTTTCTTTTTTATGGAATCGGCTGCCGGAGTGATGACTTTGTATTCCTTTTCAAATCTACAATAAAAAAAAAATATCAGTTATTAATAGCTGAACTTCCAGGTCACAATTTTAATTTAAAGCAAACAAACTATGGTCTTGAGCAGTTCACTAAAAATATTTTTCTGTTAATAAAAAAAAAAAACATGAAAAACATTATTTTTTTTACTCATTCAGTTGGTGGAATAATTCCAATTTTACTTGCGAAAAAATATCTCAAAAAAAAACTATTTAAAAAGTTTATTAATTATGAAGGTAATTTAACTCATTATGATACTTTAACTGTTACAAAAAAAACTAGTTTTTATAAAAAAAATGAGTTTAAAGAAAAGTTTAAAAAACTTACAAATTTATGTGAATTATCTGAGGATAAAGCTTTAAGAAAATGGTCTCAATCTTTAAAAAAAACTTCATCAGATGCCTTTTATGAAATTTCTTGTGATGCGGTATCATTTTCTAAATCTGATGAACTATTAAAATTTTTTAGATCTTTTTTTTCAAAAAAAATATATATATTTGGATCTAAATCTAAGTTATTTTTTTCTGAATTTTTATTTGGTTCTATTAGATATAAGATATATGATTGTGGACATTTTAGTTTTTATGAAAACTCTCAAAGATTTGGAGTTCTTTTTAATAAACTTATAACCGAAAGGAAATTTTGAGATGATTGATAAATCCCGTTTACCAAGTAGACATGTAACATTGGGTGCTAAAAGTTCACCCCATAGGTCTTATTATTATGCAATGGGTCTCTCAGAAAAAGAAATAAATCAACCTTTTGTTGGTGTTGCTACTTGTTGGAATGAATCAGCACCATGCAACATATCTCTTTCTAGACAAGCTCAAGCAACAAAAAGGGGTGTAAAGGATAGTAAAGGTACTCCAAGAGAATTCACAACTATTACAGTCACGGACGGGATTGCGATGGGACATGAAGGAATGAAATCGTCCCTTGTTTCAAGAGAAATAATAGCTGACTCTGTTGAAGTTGCAATGAGAGGACATTGTTATGATGGATTAGTGGGAATCGCGGGGTGTGATAAATCTTTACCCGGTTTGATGATGGCAATGCTAAGGCTTAACGTTCCTTCAGTTTTTTTATACGGCGGTTCAATACTTCCAGGAAAATATAAAAATAAAGATGTTACTGTTCAAGACGTATTTGAAGCTGTTGGTGAGTATGATGCAAAAAAAATTTCAGAAAAAGAGCTTTGTGCCTTAGAGAAAGTAGCTTGTCCATCTGCTGGGTCTTGTGGTGGCCAGTTTACTGCTAACACGATGGCGTGTGTTGCAGAAGCAATTGGCTTGGCAATTCCTGGTTCTTCATCCACACCAGCTCCATATGAATCAAGGGATGAGTATGCATATGATTCTGGTGTTTCTGTGATGAAATTAATAGATAAACAAATTAAACCCAGAGAAATAGTAAGTAGAAAATCTCTGATAAATGCCGCTAGAGTTGTTGCATGTAGCGGTGGTTCAACAAATGCAGCACTTCATCTTCCTGCATTAGCCAATGAAATAGGAATAGAGTTTGATTTAATGGATGTTGCAAAAATATTCAAAGAAACTCCTTATATCGTTGATCTCAAACCAGGAGGTAAATATTTAGCTAAAGACCTTTATGAGATAGGAGGAGTTCCAATAATAATGAAGGCGCTTCTTGATGGTGGATATTTTTATGAAGATTGTTTAACTGTAAATGGGAAAACAATTAAAGAAAATTTAGAGAACATAGTCGTGGATTACGGTTCGCAAAAAATTGTTTTTCCAGTTAATAAGCCAATCTCCTCTACTGGAGGTGTTGTTGGTTTAAAAGGTAATTTAGCTCCAGACGGTGCAATTGTAAAAGTTGCAGGAATGAAGTCCCAATTTTTTAAAGGTAAAGCAAGATGTTTTGATTGTGAGGAGGATGCATTTAAAGCGGTTAGTGAAAAAAAATATAAAGAAGGAGATGTTTTAGTAATTAGGTATGAAGGCCCAAAAGGTGGCCCTGGTATGAGAGAGATGCTTGCTACTACAGCAGCAATATATGGACAAGGCATGGGAGAAAAAGTGGCATTGATAACTGATGGGAGATTCTCTGGAGCTACGAGAGGTTTTTGTGTTGGTCACGTCAGTCCAGAAGCTGCAGTATTGGGACCTATTGCTTTGGTTCAGGACGGTGACGAAATAATTCTAGACGGCAAAAAAGGAATTATAGAATTATTGATCTCAAATAATGAATTAAATGTAAGAAAAAAAAATTTAGAAATTAAAGAAAATGATTTTACATCAGGCGCATTGTGGAAATTTGCACAAAGTGTTGGTTCAGCCCGCTTTGGAGCGGTTACACACCCTGGTGCAAAAAAAGAGAAAAAAATATATTCAGATATTTAGTCAAATTTCTAGGTTAATCATGACAGGAATATGATCCGAAGGTTTTTCAAAATCTCTGAACTCCTTTTTAAATGATATGTTATTAGTATTTTGTAAAACAAATGGTGAAACTAAAAAATGGTCAATCAATAGTCCGTAATTTCTCTCCCAACAAGCTTTTTGATAATCCCAATATGAATAGTTTTCTCCTGGTTTATCAAAAATCCTTACAACATTACACATACCTTTAGACAAAATTTTTCTAAATAATTTTCTTGTTTCAATTTTTCCCAATGCGTCCAAATTCCAATTTTTAAAATCCTTTACATCGTTTTCATGTTCCAAAACGTTAAAATCTCCTGCGACAATAATATCTTGATAATTCGAAATATATCTCTCAACCATTTTCGATAATTCATCGAGCCATTGTAACTTAAATTCGTATTTTTCGATGATTTCTGGTGGATTACCATTTGGTACATAAACATTAAAAATTGAAAGCTTCCCAAGACTTACACCACAAATTCTTGCCTCTTTATTCATAATTTTTGAATTAATTTCAATTTTTGTAAAATTTATTTTTTTATTCACTAATGTGGCTACGCCATGTCTGCCTTTTTGACCGGTAACAATTGCGTTATATTCAGAATTTTCATAAAATTCGTTAAACTGATTGTTCTCGCATTTTATTTCTTGAAGAAGAATGATGTCAGGATTGTAATTTTCAATAAGAGAGTCCAGAGCATTAACTCTAACTCTTACAGAGTTAATATTCCATGAACAAATCTTCATATTATATTACAATGAGAATGATGTTCCGCATCCACAAGTTGAAGTTGCATTCGGATTAGTGATTTTAAAATACGATCCGATGATATCTTCAACAAAATCTAGTTTAGACCCTTGAATAAAACTTAAAGATGTTTCATCAACTAAGACCTTAACTTTTTTAAAATCTAGAACCTTATCGTCATCATTAATCACGTGGTCGAAGCCAAAGTTATATGAAAAGCCTTGGCAACCACCACCGTTGACTGAAATTCGGAAATATTTGTCTTCGGTTTTTTTGCTACAAACGCTTTCAATTCTTTCTAAAGCTTTATCTGAAACATCAAACATTATACTAATCTATAATTTTATGTTAAATATATATAATATTATGACGGGTTATTCAATCTTTTCATCTGATTTTAAAAATTCAAAAGGTAGAATGTTTTCAGAACAAGAAGATGTCAATCGCTCTTGTTTTATGAGAGATAGAGATAGAATTATACATTGTTCAGCGTTTAGGAGACTAAAATATAAAACGCAGGTTTTTGTAAATAATGAGGAAGATTATTATAGAACTAGGTTGTCTCATAGCTTAGAAGTTTCACAGTTGGCAAGGTCAATATCAAAAGTTTTTAAAGTTAATGATGATTTAGCAGAGTCTATTTCATTATCTCATGATTTAGGTCACACACCATTTGGGCATGCTGGAGAGGAAGTATTGGATAAAAAAATGCAGAAATATGGAGGCTTTGATCATAATTTTCAGGCATTAAAAATACTAACATCACTCGAAAAAAAGTATTTTGAATTTGATGGACTGAATTTAACTTTTGAAACATTAGATGGAATTTTAAAACATAATGGTCCGGTAAAAAAAAATATTCCAAATTTCATAAAAACTTTTTTAACTTTTTTTGATGGTAATTTAAAAACATTTGGATCCTTTGAGTCGCAAATAGCTGCAATTTGTGACGATATAGCATATAATAATAACGATATCGATGATGGATTATATGCTAATTTTTTTGATATTGAAGAGTTGGAACAGCTAAATATTGTTCAGAAAGCTTTGAAGACCATTAAAATAAAAAAAAATGATGTATCTAGATTAAAGTATGAGCTTGTTAGAAAACTAATAAAATTAATGCTAGATGACTTAATTAAAAATACAAAGTCTAATTTAAAAAAGTTTAATGTGTCATCAGCTACTGATGTCAATTTTCTTGGTAAAAGTTTAGTATGTTTTAGCACAAGTATGGCGAATGAGGAATTAGCTCTAAAAAAATTTTTGAAAAAAAGAATGTATATGCATCCAAAAATTAGAACAATGACAATTAAGGCAAAGAGAATTGTTTCTGATCTGTATGATTTGTATAATAAAGAACCAGATTTACTTCCTAAACAATGGATAAACTTTGAAAATGATGAAGAAAAACATATTATCGTTTGTGACTATATATCTGGTATGACTGATAAATATGCAATTAATATTCACAAAAAATTTTTTGATCTTTATAATTTTTAAATGTTGTATCACGACTCTTTAAAAACAAAATTATATAAAATTTTAGAAAAGATTACTTCCAAGCAAAAAGTTGAGTTATCTACCTTGGATAATATAGACTTTTCTATTGATAATTCTCCAAAAAAAGAATTCGGTGATTTATCAACTAATATAGCGATGGTTGGATGTAAATTTTTAAAAATTTCTCCAATAGAATTGGCTGAAAAGATCGTAATTGACCTTAAACATGAAAACCAAATTAAAAAGGTTGAGATTGTTAAACCAGGTTTTATAAATATTTTTTTTTATAATTCTTTTTGGCATGATCAATTATATGAGTATTTAAATATAAAAAGAAATTTTAATTACAATGTAGAGAGTAAAAAAATATGCCTTGAATACGTATCCGCTAACCCAACTGGCTTAATGCATATAGGTCATGCAAGAGGGGCAGTTTTAGGTGATACGTTGTCGTCAATTTTAAAAGAAGTTGGTCATGAGGTAACAGACGAATACTATATTAATGATGCTGGAGAGCAAATAAATAAACTTTTAGATACTATAAATTTTTATTTAAAAAATAAATGTAATTTCGATGTGAAGACCCCTGATTCTCTTTATCCGGGCGACTACCTAAAAGAAATAGCAAAGATTTTTTTTAATCAAAGTTTAAAACAAACTAAATTAAATGAACAGGTTATAAAAAAGATTTTGGGTGATATCAAAGATGATTTAAAAACATTAAAAGTAAATCATAAAAATTTCATTTCAGAAAAAAAATTATCTTCTATGCAAAGAGTTAATAATTTAAAAAAAAAATTAATTGATATGAAACTTGCGTATTATGGTTTTCAAGAGACACCAAAAAATATTCAAGATGAAAAATGGGAAAAGAAAGAACAATTTCTTTTTTGTTCAAAAAAATTTGGCGACGATTCGGATAGAGCTTTAATTAAACCGAATGGAAATTTAACATATTTCATGTCTGATATTATTTATCATCAAAACAAAGTGGAAAGAAATTTTGATGTCTTAATAAATATCTGGGGAGTAGATCATTTTGGATACGTTAAAAGACTTAAAAATGCCATTAAGGCAATTAATAAAAAAGAGGTCAACATCCAAATTAAATTAACAGCAATGGTAAATTTATTAAAAAATAATACAAAAATGAAGATGTCTAAAAGAGCAGGAACTTATATTACTATGAGAGAAGTATTAAAAGAGGTTGGAACTGATGCTATTAGATATACAATGATATCAAGAAATGCAGATAAGAAAATCGATTTTGATTTAGATGTATTTTTACACAAAAATAAAGATAACCCAGTTTTCTATATACAATATGCTCATGCTAGATGTTCATCAATTATTAAGATTGCGAAAGAAAAGTTTGGGGATGAATTTGTGAGCAATTTAAAAAATGTCACTAACTTGACTGAATTACAAATATATGAAGAAAAACAAATAATAAAACAGGTTTGTAGTTTTTACAATGTAATCAAATCTTCTGCTCAAAGCTTTGAACCTCATAGAATATCAAACTTTCTTTTCGAATTAGCAAAAACTTTTCATAGCTATTGGGCTCTTGGAAATATTGATGAGTCAAAAAGAATTTTAATTGAAGATGATTTAATAGTTTCTAAATCAAGAATTCATTTGATAGTGGCTGTTAAATCAATAATAAAAAAAGGCTTAGACCTTCTCAAAATCGACTGTCCAGAAAATATGTAATGAAAAGTTTAAGCGTGAAAATTTCGTTAATAATAATTAGCTACACTACACTAATTGCATTGATAGTCTTATCATATATCTCAATTGTTCCAAACGATGACGTTTTGATACTAGAAAACAAATCCCCCTTAGTAAAAAAAATTGAAAACACACTTGGATCTAAAAATGACACTGTTTACAAAATTTTAGAAAAACCAAAAAATATTGAAGATATAATTGAAAATGAGTTAGCTGATTTAAAAAATGACAAAAATATAACAGGAGATTCAAAAATAAATTATCAACTTCAACTCGCTTCATTCAAAGATGAAAATAAGAGTAAACAAATATCAAAAAAGCTTCTTAAAAATAATTTTTTTAAAGACAATAAAATTGATTTAGATATAAAAAAGATAAAGCTTAAAAATGATCAAATATATTTTAGAGTTATTTCCTCAAACTTTTTTTCGTTTAAAAAAGCTAATTCTCATTGTGAAACTTTAAAAAATATTAAAATCAACTGTATCGTAATTAAAGAATAATAAATGATAAATCCAGATGGAATAATTCTTTCAATTTCAGGTCAAATTCTAACCGATGAGGAAAAATCTTTTTTTAAAGAAACCAATCCTTTAGGTTTTGTTTTATTCAAAAGAAACTTTAAAGATGTTATCCAATTAAAAGAATTAATTAATCAATTAAAAAATATTACACTAAATACTAATCCTTTGATTTTTGTTGATCAAGAAGGTGGAAGAGTACAAAGATTTAACAATAAAGAATTCACTCAATTTCCTCCTCAAAGTATTTTTGGAATAATATTTAAAGAAAGTAAACGTAAAGCAAAAAAATTAAGTTACTTAACATCCTATCTCATAGGTTGGGAATTGAAACAAATTGGCATAGATGTTAACTTCTCACCAGTTTGTGATTTATTATTTAGACATGCTCATAAAATAATAGGTGATAGATCTTTCAGTGATGATCCAGAAATTGTTGATTGTTTAGTAAAACATTATTGTAAAGGATTCAGAGATTCCGGTATAATCCCAGTGTTAAAGCATTATCCAGGTCATGGAAGATCAAAAACAGATACTCATGAAAATATTTCTGAAGTTAATACGGATTTAAATATTCTTAAAAAAACAGATTTGATACCTTTTACATCTTTGAAAAATGAATCGCTAGTTATGCTAGCACATATTTTTTATACAAAGATTGATAATAAAATTGCTACTTATTCAAAAAAAATTAACATTTTATTAAGGAGTTATCATAAATTTAATGGCTTAATTTTGACAGATGATATTGCGATGAAAGGATTACAAGACAAATTAGAGCAAATTGTAATAAATTCATACAATGCTGGATGTGATGTTATATTACATTGTAATGGGAAAATAAATGAAATGAAAAAAATATATCCATTAGTATTACCGATAAGAAAAAAATATTATCAAAACTTCTCTAATGATATAATAAAACTTGAACAGAAAAATTTTGATATAGAAAATATTAAAGAAAAACTTTTAAAAGAAGATGTTATTAAATTATGCAATTAAATTTAAATATCAGTGGTTTTGAAGGTCCATTAGATCTTTTACTAGAACTTTCTAAAAAACAAAAAGTTGATATTAAAAAGATATCTATACTTGAACTTGCAAATCAATATTTAGACTTCATCGATAAAAATTTAAATCAAATAAAACTTTCTGCAGATTATCTTGTGATGGCTTCTTTATTGGCATACTTGAAATCTAAATTATTACTACCTCAGGATGATAATAATGACTCTGAAAATATTGAAGAGGACTTAACCAATCGTTTAATTCATTATGATGCAATAAAAAAACTTGCAAAAAAAATTTTTGACTTACCACAAGATGGGAAAGATTTTCATTCAATAAATATACGCAATGAATTTACAATAAGTAGTAAAATCGTACCTAAAACAACACTACACGATTTAATATTAAAATATTCTGAGCTTAATAATAAAAAAAAATCTATAAAAGTACTTTCAGAGGAATCAAATCTTTATTCAATGGAAGATGGATTGAAATGGTTAGAAAAATTATTTGAAAATAAAAGTAAAAATTGGTCTTTTCTATTCAATTTTTTACCTAAAGTTATTAAGAAAGATGAAAAGTATAAGTCTGCAGTTATTTCCTTATTATTAGCATCATTAAATAAAGTATCTCAAGGTCAAATAATTATTAATCAGAATGAACATTTTGATGACATTATGGTGAAATTGAAAAATGGATAGTAAAACTGCAAAAAAATACGTTGAATCATTAATCTTTTCTTCATTAGAACCTCTAAGCAAAAATGATATAAAAAAAATGTTAGCAGAATATGGAAATTTTGATTTAGAAAAAATTTTGGATGAAATTTTTTTAGATTACAAGGACAGAGGAATTGTTTTGGCAAATGTTGAAGAAAGATTTTTCTTTAAAACATCAGATTATTTGAAAGATTACCTAACAATACAGACAAAAAAAATAAAAAATCTTTCTAGTGCAGCTATAGAAACACTAGCTATAATTTCTTATCATCAACCTGTTACCAGAGCTGAAATTGAAAAAATTAGAGGTAAACCCGTTTTTAGAGGAACACTAGATTCACTTTTAGAATTGAAATGGATAAAACCACATGGTAGAAGAGAAACACCTGGTAGACCAGTCACGTGGGTAACTGATTATGAGTTTTTAAAACACTTTGGATTAAGTTCTATTAAGGATCTTCCAAAAGTAGATGAATTAGAATCGATTATCTTGTAATATTAATTTGGAGACATAGTTTATGTTTGGACTTGGACATTGGGAAATAATTCTAATTTTGGTTATTGTCCTGATTATTTTTGGTGCTGGAAAACTTCCAAAGGTAGCTGGAGAGTTAGCAAAAGGAATCAAATCCTTCAAAGATGGATTAAAAGAAAATAAAAAAAATAATAATGAAAAGAAATAATGTTCAATATTGGTATTATTGAACTATTAATAGTCGTTTTTTTTATTGCTCTTTTTGTAAAACCGGAGGAGATTCCTAATATTTCAAAAAATCTTGGTCTTCTATACAGAAAAATTTCAAGGTATTATCATAATTTTAAATTTGAATTAGATGAAATGAATGACTTTGATCAAACAAATGACTTTGACACAAAACGAAACTTTTTAAAAAAAAAAACAAAAACAAAGAAAAAATAATTTATTTAGATGAAATACTTAGATCATTTAAGAGAGTTGAGAAATAGAATTTTATTTAGCTTTTTATTTCTTTTTATAAGTTTTTTATTTTTTTTTTTAAATGTCAAATATCTAGGCGATATTTTAACTAAACCACTATTCTCGTTATTGGTAGATTCTCCAAATCAAAGAATGATTTTTACTTCTTTACCAGAAGTTTTTGTGTCAAATCTAAAAATTTCTTTATTTGCATCTTTTTTAGTCTCTACACCTGTACTTATCATTCAACTAATTTTGTTTATCTCTCCCGCTTTGTACAAAAATGAAAAAAAATTTTTTATTCCACTTGTAATTTTATCACCTTTTTTTTTTTTAGCAGGAATACTATTTGCCTACTATTTTTTGGTACCTGTCATTTGGAATTTTTTCATTTCTTATGAAAACTTACTAGGTAATTCATTTCCTGTGGAACTTGAATCTAAATATTCAGAATACATAAGACTAATAATGTTTCTACTTTTTGCTAGTGGACTATCTTTTGAGTTTCCTGTTTTAATTATTCTGTTAACAAAAATTGGTATTTTTAATCATGAATTTCTTTCAAAAAATAGAAAATTTTTTTTTATTGGAATATTAATTTTTTCTGCACTTTTTACACCTCCAGATGTTATTTCCCAGATAGGGATTGCTATTCCCCTTGTAATCTTTTATGAATTTTCAATAATATTTATTAAATTTTTTATAGATAAGAAAAATGCATGATATAAAATTTATTAAAGAAAATAGGACTGATTTCGAGGAATCTATGAAAAAAAGAAACCTTGAAATTGATGTAACAAAGTTAATTGAAATTCATAATTCTTACCTAGATCTTCTAAATAAAGTCCAAAAATTTCAAGAAAATAAAAACCTTCTGTCAAAAAAGATTTCAAAGAATAATGATCTTTCAAGTAATGAAATTAAGCAAATTTCTATTGAGGTAAGAAATCTTAAAATTGAGCTTGAGAATTGTAAAATTGAATCAGAAAAAAAAAAAAAAGAACTTGATGAACAGTTGATGCAGCTTCCAAATTTAATTGATGTTAAAACTCCGTATGGTACATCCGAAAATGATAACAAAATAATAAGACAAGTTGGTAAAAAACCAATTTTTAATTTTAAACCCAAACAGCATCTTGAAATTGCTGAGAATTTAAATTTAATTGATTACAAAAAAGCAATTAAAATTTCAGGCAGTAGGTTTTCAATACTAAAATCAGAATTATCTCTACTTCATAGAGCTATTATGAACTTTATGCTCGATAATAATACTAAATTTTTTCAATATTTGGAGTGCTCTGTACCAGAAATGGTCAAAGATGATTGTCTCTATGGTACTGGTCAGTTACCTAAATTTGGAGAAGATTTATTTAAGACAAATTTTAATAATTTATGGTTGATTCCTACGGCTGAAGTTCCACTTACAAATTTTCATAGAGAAGATATAATAGATTTAAAAGATTTACCTTTGAGATATACCACTTTTACAAATTGTTTTAGAGCCGAGGCAGGTGCTGCTGGAAAAGATACTAAGGGACTTATGAGGGAACATCAATTTGGGAAAGTTGAACTTGTTTCTATTGTCCATCCAGATGATTCATTTCAAGAACTAGATAGAATGATAAAATGTGTAGAGAAAATTTTATCAGAATTAGAATTACCATATAAAATTGTAGAACTGTGTACAGCAGACTTAGGTTTTTCATCATCGTATACAATTGATTTTGAGGTTTGGATGCCTGGACAAGATAAGTATAGAGAAGTATCGAGCTGTTCCAATTGTAAAGATTTTCAATCAAGAAGAATGAAAACAAGAGTAAAAAATTTTAATAACGGGAAAATTTTTTTCCCCCATACATTGAATGGGTCATCTCTAGCTGTTGGGAGAATTTTAATAGCAATAATTGAAAATTATCAGAATGAAGAGGGATTTATCAATATACCTAAGGTTCTTCGTAAATATATGAATGGTGTTGTCCAAATAAAGAATTAATGTTTGAAAATTTAAAAAAGAATAAAAAATTCAACCTTTTAATGGAACTTAAAAAAAATGGTATTTATGATAAAGCAGTTCTAAATGTAATTGAGGTTGTCGATCGTAGTTTATTTGTTGATGAAAACCTTAAACAAAAATCTAACCTAAATATCGCTTTACCAATTGATTGTGGGCAAACTATCTCCCAGCCGTTGGTAGTCGCTCACATGACACAATCTCTGAATTTAAACAAAAAATTAAGGGTATTAGAAATTGGGACAGGGAGTGGTTATCAATCCTATATTTTATCAAAGTTATCAAGATTTGTTTATACAGTTGAAAGATACAGTAGCTTAAAAAAAAAAGCTGAAAATCTTTTAAAAGATTTAGGTGCTAACAATATTTTTTTTAAACATGCAGACGGTGGACTAGGATGGCAAGAACAAGCTCCTTTTGACAGGATAATTGTAACTGCAAATGCACCTGAAATTCCAAATATTTTAGTTGAACAACTTGTTAATGAAGGAATAATGATAATCCCTGTTGGCGATGATTACAATCAACAAAACTTAAAAAAAGTTATAAAAAAAGAAAATAAAATTTTAGTTGAAAATCTTATGCAAGTAAGATTTGTTCCACTGGTAGAAGGAAAATTACATAAATGAAGAGTTTACTATTAATTTGCTTACTGTTTGCATTATTTGGATGTGAGTCAATTTTTTTTGAAGAATATAAAATTATTCAACCTAAAATTTATAAAAAGGATTTGCAATATTATAAAGTAAATAAAGGTGACAACTTATACTCTATTTCAAAAAAGTTTAATATACCAATTCAAAAAATAATTAAGTCTAATAAAATTGAATCGCCATTTAAAATTTTTCCGAATCAAAAAATTTTTTTACCTCGTAATAAAGTTTATACAGTAAAAAAGGGAGATACTTTATATTCTATTTCCAGAAAATTTAAAACGGATTTATTTTCCTTATCAATTTTAAATAAGCTTGATAACGTAAATCAGATAAAAGTTAATCAAAAAATTTTAATTCCTGACAGTATTTTAAAACCCAAAAAAATAAAACAAAAAGAAAAACCTTTACAGAAAACAGAAAATCAAAAAATTGTTAAAAAAAAAATATTTACTAACAAATTAGATTTAGATTTTATTTGGCCAGTAAAAGGTAAAATTTTGAATGGGTTTGGAAGTTTGACTCCAGGCTTTTTTAATGATGGAATAAATATAAGTTCTACCCTTGGCACATCTGTAAAAGCTTCACTTGATGGAGAAATAGTTTATAGCGGAAATGAAATTCCTGGCTATGGAAACTTGATATTAATCAAGCACTCTAAAAATTGGATAACTGCTTATGCTCATTTGGAAAAAATTGTAAAACAGAAAGGAAATTATGTAAAAAAAGGAGAAACTATCGGTTTAGTTGGAAAAACTGGAAATGTAAGTGAGATACAACTTCATTTTGAAATTAGAAAAGGTAAAGAAGCAGTCAATCCTCTTAAATATCTCACATAACGGCTAATTATTGTTATTTGAGTAGTTGTAAACAAATTGAAGTGCAGTACGACCTGAATAACTTCCTTTACTAATTGACCATTCCATAGCTTTTTTGATTAAATTTTTGTTCTCTTTTTTTTTGAATATTTTTAAATAATATTTAACAGTTTTTATATATTTTTCTCTATTATTATCATAAAAACCTATCCATAATGCAAATCTATCTGATAGGGAAATAAGATTGGATTTCATTTCTTTTTTTAAAAGTTCGTTTTCATTTTTCAAAAAATCTTGGTCATCTGAAATATGCCTGAGATTAGATGTTACATAAAATCTTATGTTTTGAGAATTACTTAATAAGCTTCCTTCTACAAAGCTTTTCAAAGTATTAAAATATGGATTATTGTTCTTGATTAAAACATCATCAATAAAAATTATAAATTTTTCGTCAATTTTTGAGAGAAAGTAAATTATTTCTGTAAGAAGTTCTAAACTATGATTTGGAATTTCAATTAAATTAATTTTACTATCTTCCTTAAGTTCTAAATTAGTTTTCTTTACTACTGACCTGACCAAAGTGGATTTTCCCATACCACTTGCTCCCCATAGCAAAACGTTATTAGAACTTTCATTTTGAATAAAATTTTTTGTATTATTTAAAATTAATTCTTTTTGTTTATCAACAAATAAAATATCGTCAAAGTTTACTTTCAATTTTAATTCTACTGGTACAACTTCTTTATTATAAGGTAAAAGAATGAAGTAATTGTTTTTTATAAATGTTTTTTTATCTACAAAAAAATTCATTATGTACTTGAGAGTTTTTTCTAGTTTCTTATTTTAAATTTGTTATTATTTTAGCTTTTATATAATGGATTTAAGTATTAATATATAATTTAATTTTTCAAGAGGTTTTATGATCAATTTTGCTTACGCACAGACTTCAGCACAACAGCCCTCAATGTTTGCGTCTTTTATACCTTTGATCTTAATTTTTTTAATTTTCTATTTTTTACTAATTAGACCTCAACAAAAAAAACAAAAGGAACATAGACTGCTTTTGGATGCAATAAAAAGAGGTGATGAGATTCTTACAAGCGGAGGAATTGTTGGTAAAGTAACAAAAGCAGATGCCGAAAGGCTTCACGTTGATATAGCAAACAACGTCAATGTCATTGTATATAGATCAACTGTAGCCGACGTTTTAAATAAAAAATAGTAGTATTATGTTAGAAATCTCTAAGTGGAAGTTTTTTATTGTTCTATCTGTCTGTATTTTAGGAATATATTTCCTTGTTCCAAATTTTTACAACAAAACAGAGGTAACTGGGCTTCCAGATTACATTTCAAAAAAACAAGTTAATCTTGGTCTTGACCTACAGGGGGGGTCACATTTATTGCTAGAGGTTGATACTAGAGCAGTACTTAAGGAAAGATCTGAATACCTAGTGGATGAGCTGAGATCAATCCTTAGAAAAAATAAAATTAAATATACAAATTTGGGTTCTAAAGTAAAAGGTGCAATTGTTACAATTACCGATCAGAACAAATTAGGGGAGGCTCTTAATAGCGTAAGAAAGGGTGTTGAGAACGGGATAATTGTAAATTCAGATAATAACAAGTTAACTTTGTCTTTTTCTGATCAATATATTATCGACACTAACAATCAAACCGTTGAGCAATCTATTGAAGTAGTAAGAAAACGAGTTGATGAATCAGGAACAAAAGAACCGATAATACAAAAACAAGGCGAGGATAGAATAATCGTTCAATTGCCGGGAATTAAGGATCCGGAAAGAGTAAAATCTCTTATAGGGAGAACTGCTAAGCTCAACTTTCATCTCCTAGATCCAACGACGGTTGAATTGGCGGAACAGAGAGGAAAATTACCTCCCGGAACTTTTAAAGTACAAAATGCAGATCCAACAGCTTATGAAAAACAATTTGTGGTAAAAAAAAGAGTGCTACTTACTGGTGATAGGCTGGTTAATGCTGCTGCAACAGTAGATGCTCAGTCAGGTAAATATGTTGTAGCTTTTGAATTTGATAGAAAAGGTGCTAAAAAATTTGCTAAAGTTACAACTGAAAATACTTATCAAAGATTAGCAATATTGTTAGACGATAAGGTTATTAGCGCTCCTCAAATCCGTGAGCCAATCACCGGTGGTTCAGGAAATATAAGCGGTAATTTTTCTCCGGAAACAGCCAATGATTTAGCAGTTTTGCTCAGAGCTGGTTCACTACCGGCACCTATAAGTGTATTAGAGGAGAGGACCGTTGGTCCAAGTCTTGGAGAAGACTCGATAAAAGCAGGAAAAAAAGCATTAAAAATTGGTTTTGTTTTGGTAATTATTTTCATGATGATTAGGTATAGATTATTTGGAATGATTGCAGATTTGGCAATTATTTTAAACATTGTACTTCTCGTTTCTCTTCTAAGTTTAATAGAGGCCACTTTAACAATGCCTGGTATTGCAGGTATTGTTCTAACTATTGGTATGGCAGTTGATGCAAATGTCTTAGTTTTTGAGAGGATAAAGGAGGAATTGAAATCAGGTCGATCAATAATGAATTCAATTGATTTAGGTTATAAGTTTGCTGTAAAAACTATTTTAGATGCTAATTTTACAACTTTAATTGCAGCACTTTTGCTGTTTAATTATGGCTCTGGTCCTATCAAAGGTTTTGCAGTAACATTAAGTATTGGAATTGTAACTTCAATGTTTACTGCACTAGTTTTAACAAAGTTACTTGTAACAATTTGGATAGTAAAACTTAAACCAAATAAAATCTACTTGTAGGTTATTAATGTACTTTAACTTTAATTTTTACAAATATAGAAAAATCGCTTTTGTTTTTTCTTTTTTTTTGATGATTCTCTCAATTTTTTTATTTTTAAAAAAAAACCTTAATTTGGGAATTGATTTTAAAGGTGGAGTAATGGTTGAAGCTAAATTTCTCTCAGAACCTAACTTATTGGAATTAAGAAATAATGTTTCTAGTTCTATAGATGGTAATATTGAGATACAAGAATTTGGTGAACCAACAACAGTCTTGTTTAGAATTGAAAAAAATTCAGACGAAGAAAACGAACAGAAAATGATTGTAGCTAAGCTTAAAGATTCTTTGCCTGAGAATGTCGATTATAGAAGAGTAGAATTTGTTGGGCCTAAAGTTGGCAAAGAACTCCAAATAATGGGATTAAAAGCCATCTTATATTCTTTGATAGCTATGTTCATTTATATATGGTTTAGATTCTCCGGTTGGCAGTTTGGACTAGGTGCTGTCTTCGCATTATTTCACGACGTTTTCTCTACGCTTGGTTTCTTTGCTCTTACACAGATTGAATTTAATTTAGCTTCAATAGCAGCTATCTTAACAATAGCGGGATACTCAATCAATGATACAGTTGTTGTATTTGACAGGATAAGAGAAAACCTTGTAAAAACTGAAATTCCATTTTCAGAATTGTTAAATAAATCGATAAATCAGACTCTGTCAAGAACGATTATGACTTCTTTAACAACACTTTTAGCCTTGTTTGCTTTATTTATTTTTGGTGGTGAGGTAATCAAAGGATTTGTAAGTGCCATGATATGGGGTGTGCTAGTGGGGACCTATTCATCAATTTTTATAGCATCCCCACTTATCATTCTTTTTGGTTTTGTAAGAGAAAAAAAAACCTAAACTCTAATATAGGTTTTGAGCACCAACCATACAATAAAGCATTGGTATCGAAAGTAATGTATTAGTTCGTGAAAATAACATTGCCTTTTTGGCTGCTGAAGCCTTTTCATCAGCACCTACACTTACAATACCAAGCGCTTTTTTTTGATTAGGCCAAATAATAACCCAGACATTAAAAGCCATAATTAATCCTAACCACATGCCTACACCGATCATAAAATATTTAGCATCGTATGTGTTTAATAACATTGAATCGTGAAGATAACCGTTTAGGTAAGCTAAAATAAGTCCTGTTATTACTGTTGCTAATGCTGCCCATCTAAACCAAAATAAAGCTTTGGGTGCTATAAATTTCGAGACAGCAGGCTTCTGATCATCGGGAATATTTGGCATACTAGGAATTTGAACAAAATTGAAATACCAAAGTAAGCCTATCCACATCACACCTGCGAGAACATGCAACCACCTAAATAAAAATGTAAAAAATGTGTAATCGAAATAAAACTCTGTAATTCCAGAGATTAAAAAGATTATTAAAGTTAACAAAATAAAACCGCTGATGACAGTTTTTGAAAGTGAAGATAATATATTAGACATGTTTACTCCATATGGTTGTTTATTAATATTTATAATTTCATGTTGATGTGAATTCAAGAAATCTTTTTTATGTAAGAAATTTACAAGTAAAATTTTATTTTAAAAAAAATGAAATAGTGAGGAGTTTATTTTTTTTAGAAAACTACTTATTTAACTTACCAAAGCAAACTGAAGAAATATTAGTTACAAAATTAAGAATAAAATGGATTTATGATCAAATCAAAGCTGATAACTTTTCTAATGAATTAACAACAAATTTTCTTGTTTTTAAAAATTCAATTTTAAAAGAAAAAATTTTAAATTTTATCGACTATTTTTCTCAGACTTTAGATGAAAAAAATTTAGAAAATATTTTTAAAATTTTTAAAAAATTAAATAAAGAGTTTAACTCTATCATAACTTGCAGTGGAAGTAACTTTCAATCGTCAATTTATTTTCAATTTTTTCAATATGTGTATAAAGAGGATTTTAAAAATAGAGATGAGTTACAAAATTTTTTTTCAAATTCTCGTTTAAAAACAAATGATCATTTTGAAAATGTTTTTATTAAAATTTTTTTTAAGTTTTTTGTAAAAAAAAAAAATATTTTAATTTTTTTTTAAAAAAAAAAAAAAAAAAATTAGCAAGACTATCTATTTATTTTATTTATTGATATGTTTTTTAAATAAAAATGAAAGACATTATCACTAGATTTTTATTCATAATTATTTTAAATATACTAATCTACTCAACATTAAGTTTAAATATAAACTTTATATATTTGACAATAAATTTATTTATTATTTTCTTATTGTATGAGATTCACGTCTTCAAAAGAATAATTAATGAGAAACTTGATGAATTAAAAAAAATAACAGACAGTAATGTATCAGACATAAACTATCTACCAGCTTCAGAGCACCCAATTATAAAGGCGGCAAAAAAAAGATTTAAAAACTAAATCCCTCTTATGTATTCACTTAAACATTGCGCAGTATCGTTATCCACTTTAGTCAATAACTTCTGAACTTCTCCTTCAAAAAGAATATATCCCCCTTTCTCTCCTCCTTCTGGACCTAAATCAATTACCCAGTCTGATGACTTTATAACGTCTAAATTATGCTCTATAACAATAACAGTATTCTTATTTTCAACAAATTTGTGAAGTATTTCTAATAATTTCTTAACATCATGAGGATGCAAACCAGTCGTCGGCTCATCAAGAATATAAAGTGTTTTACCAGTAGCTCTTTTTGATAACTCTTTGGCTAGTTTTATTCTTTGCGCCTCTCCCCCAGAGAGAGTTGTGGCAGATTGCCCAATTTTTATGTATTCTAAACCAACTTTTTTCAATGTTTCAAGTTTTGTTGATATTAATGGGATAGCTTTAAAGAAGCTTAAACCCTCCTCAACAGTCATATTTAGAACATCTGAAATATTTTTATTTTTAAATTTTATTTCTAAAGTTTCTCTATTAAATCTTTCTCCTTTACACAAATCACATTTAACAAAAACATCTGCTAGAAAATGCATTTCTATTCTAATTACACCATCTCCTTGACAATTTTCACATCTTCCCCCTTTAACATTAAAAGAAAACCTTCCTGGTTTATAACCTCTTGATTTTGCCTCTGGTAAATTTGAATACCATTCTCTGATAAATGTAAAACAGCCAGTGTAAGTTGCAGGATTTGATCGAGGCGTTCTTCCGATTGGACTTTGATCTATTTGAATTATCTTATCTATATACTCAGAACCTAGAAGTGATTCAAATGACAATGATTTTTCGTTAGAATTATTTTTTATTTTTGAAAGACCTTTGTATAAAGTTTCAATGATTAAAGATGATTTACCACCTCCTGATACACCAGTAACACTAATAAACTTGTTTAAAGGAAATTTAATCTTTAAATCCTTCAAATTATTTCCTTTAGCTCCTTTAAGTTCAATGAAGTTATTACTAATTCTTGAGTTCTGTTTTTCAACTATTATACTCAAGTCTTTCGATAAATATTGACCTGTGATACTTTTTTTGCTTTTTTTGATCTCTGATGGTTTCCCTGTGGCAACTACATTTCCTCCATTTATTCCAGCTCCAACGCCTATGTCTATGACATAATCGGACTCTAAAATAGTCTCTTCATCATGTTCAACAACAATTACAGAGTTTCCTAAATCTCTTAATTTTTTTAAAGTATTGATTAACTTTTTATTATCTCTTTGATGAAGGCCAATTGAAGGTTCATCCAACACGTATAACACTCCAGTTAATCCTGAGCCAATTTGAGATGCTAGTCTTATTCTTTGACTTTCTCCTCCAGAAAGGGTTGCTGAGCTTCTAGAAAGTTGCAAGTAATTAAGCCCTACATTATTTAAGAAAGAAAGACGGTCAATAATTTCTTTTAAAATATTTGAGGCAATTTCTTTTTGAAAGCTTGATAGTTTATGATCTAATTTTTGGAACCATTTAAGTGCTTTTTCTATGGATAATTGCGAAACAAAGTTTATATCACATTTGTCAATTTTTATAGATAGAGCCTCTTTTTTTAATCTTGCACCTCCACATTCCTCGCAAGTAAATTGTGTTAAATATTTACCTAATTCTTCTCTTTGCCATAAATCAGATCTTTTAAGTTTATTTTCTAAAAAACCTAACACACCGTTGAACAATTTATTGTAACTCCAACCTGTGTATGTGTTGAAAAAGTTTATTATTTGATCGTTTCCGTATAAAATTTTCATCTTGTCTTCTTCATTAATTTTTTTCCATGGAGTATTCGGGTTCACACGGCAATGTTTTGCAATTTCTATTGTAAATTCTCTATAAAATTGGTTGTTTTTATTTAATGGTAAGATTACACCATCCCTCATAGAAAGATCTGCATTACCAATAACTAAATCTGGATCAAATTTTTCATTATAACCCAGCCCATCACAACTGTCACATGCACCATTTGGACTATTAAAAGAAAATAATCTTGGTTCTATTTCCTCGATTGTAAAACCTGAGATCGGGCAAGCAAATTTAGAAGAAAATATATGATTTTTTTTATTCTTTGTATCATAAAAATAAATTACCCCATCTGAAAGGTTTAAAGCAGTTTCTATTGATTGCGTAATTCTTTTTTTATATTTTTCATCAATTAATATTCTGTCAACTACAACTTCTATATTATGCTTAATATTTTTTTTTAGTTCTGGAATATTTTCAGAGGTAACAATCTCATCGTCAATCCTGAATCTCACAAATCCTTTTTTTACTAAATTAAGTAATTCTTTTTTAAATTCACCTTTTCTGTTTTTGACAATGGGTGAAAGAAGTAAATAGTTTGATTTTTTATCCATTTTAAAAAAATCATCAACAATTTCTGCAACACTCATTGATTTTATCTCTTTGCCAGTTTCCGGAGAATAAGGAGTTCCAATTCTAGCGAATAAAACTCTGAAATAATCATATATTTCAGTAACTGTTCCAACTGTAGACCTGGGATTTTTAGAAGTAGTTTTTTGATCGATAGAAATTGAAGGGGAAAGCCCTTCAATTAGGTCAACATCAGGCTTTTCCATCATATTTAAAAATTGTCGTGCGTATGAAGAAAGACTCTCAACGTATCTTCGCTGACCCTCAGCATAAATTGTATCAAATGCAAGAGATGACTTTCCAGAACCTGATAATCCTGTAATTACAACAAATTTATTTTTGGGGATTTGCAGACTTATATTTTTAAGGTTGTGTTGCCTAGCTCTTGTAATTTTAATAAAGTCAGTCGAAATTTTTTTATTCATTTTTGTTTTTTCATTGGTGTAATTCAGTTAAACTATGATATTATTTAATACTTATTTATCTAATTAAAATGGCAGGTTCAATAAACAAAGTTATATTGTTAGGAAGATTGGGTGCGGACCCTGAAATTAGGGTATCACAGGATGGAAAAAAAATTGCCAGATTTTCGTTAGCTACTAGTGAAAGTTGGAAAGATAAGAATACTAATGAAAAAAAAGAAAAGACGGAATGGCATAAAATTGTAATTTTTTCTGCTGGGCTAGCAGAAATTGTTGAAAAATATATTAAGAAGGGCTCATTGATATATATTGAAGGACAGATTAACACAAGGAAATATACTGATCAGTCAGGTTTAGAAAAGTATATAACTGAAATAGTTTTACAAGGATACAACTGTCAATTAACTATGGTTGATAACAGAGGTGAAAATTTTGAAGGAAATAATATTTCCTCCCCAAGTCTAGAGAATTCATTTGAATCTAAAAAAACAGAAGATAGTATCCAAGGTGTAGATATTGATGATGAAGTTCCTTTTTGAAGTATAACAATAAATGATAGACGATTCTAATCCAGAAGACTTAAATAATTTAAAAAAGCTTGAACGCATAGATATTGAAAAAGAAATGCAAAGTTCTTTTTTAGACTATGCAATGAGTGTGATTGTTTCTAGAGCATTGCCTGACGTATGTGATGGACTCAAGCCAGTTCATAGAAGAATTATATATGCAATGAATGAGGCGGGATATGTTTCAAGTAAACCGTCTAGAAAGTCTGCAAGAATTGTAGGTGACGTGATGGGTAAATATCATCCACATGGAGATTCAGCCATTTATGATGCTATGGTCAGACTGGCCCAAGACTTTAGTATGCGCGTTCCCTTAGTTGAAGGTCAAGGAAATTTTGGTTCGATGGATGGAGATTCTGCTGCTGCAATGAGATACACTGAGGCTAGGTTATCAAGTATATCTTCATATCTGATTAACGATATCAATAATGAAACAGTATCATTTAAGGAAAATTATGACGGTTCAACTCTTGAGCCAGAGCTGTTACCTGCTGAATTTCCTAATTTGTTGATAAATGGTTCAGAGGGCATAGCTGTTGGTATGGCTACAAAAATACCACCTCATTGCCCATCAGAGGTAATCACTGCCTGTTGCAAATATATTGAAAATCCTAATATCAGTCCAGATGAGTTAATTCAATATGTCAAAGGACCTGATTTTCCTACTGGAGGTATAATTGTAGGAAATAGTGGTATTAAAAGTGCCTATTTAACGGGAAAGGGTTCTATTCTTATTAGGGGAAAAACTTCAATAGAAAATACAAAAAAAAATAGAGAAAGTATTATTGTTTCCGAAATTCCTTTTGCTATAAAAAAGTCTCAGTTGATTGAAAACATAGCCAGAGTAGCAAGAGATAAAATTATTGATGGTATATCTGAACTTAGAGATGAGTCTAATAGAGAAGGGGTTAGAATTGTAATTGAGTTAAAAAGAGATGTTCAATCTGAAGTAATTTTGAATCAACTATATAAATTTACTCCACTTCAAACTTCATTTGGTATAAATATGCTTGCATTAAACAAAGGCGTTCCAGAGTTATTAACCTTAAAAAGATCAATACAGCTTTTTATAGATTTCAGAAAAGATGTTATTTTCAAAAGGACAAAATTTCATTTAAGAAAAACAAGAGAAAAAGCTCATATTCTTTTAGGGCTGTCCATTGCACTGGAAAATATTGATAAGGTGATTGATATTATTAAATCTTCTAATGATACAAATGATGCAAGAGAAAAGTTAATAGCATTCAAATGGAAAATACCAGTTGATAAGTTTTTGTTGGATTTTATTAAATCAGATAATAATGAATTGTTATCAGAAAATCATTTTAAATTAAGTGATTCTCAAGCTAAATCAATTTTAGAAATAAAACTGAGTCGTTTAACAAATCTAGAAAGAGTAAAATTAATTGAAGATTTAAAACAATGTGTTTCACTAATTGCTGACTATTTAGACATTCTTTCCTCTAAAGCTAGATTAAATAGCGAATTAACAAAAGAGCTTACTGAAATAAATGAAAAATTTTTATCACCAAGAAGAACAGAGATTTCTGAAAGTGAAGAAATTATTGATGATGAATCACTTATTACCTCAGAGGAAGTAGTAGTTACCTTCACAAATACTGGATATATAAAAAGGGTTCCTTTAAACTCTTACAGAGCTCAAAGAAGAGGTGGTAAAGGTAGAGCGGGGATGACTACAAAAGAAGAGGACTACGTTAATAAAGTTTTTGTAGTTAATACATTAACACCTTTACTTTTTTTCTCATCTTTAGGAATAGTTTATAAACTTAAAACGTATAAAATTCCAACAGGTAGCCCTACATCAAAAGGAAAGGCTTTAGTAAATATTTTACCGTTGAGGTCTGGTGAAAAAATTACTGCAACTATGCCTTACGATCAATCAGATGATAAAAATAACATTATTTTTGCAACTTCGACAGGAAATATAAGAAGAAATAGACTCACCGATTTTCATAATATCAATGCTAATGGAAAAATTGCTATGAAACTTAAAGAGGGAGATGAATTAGTGAATGTAATAATTTGTTCGGAAAATGATAATATTTTTATGTCTACTAAACTTGGAAAATGTATACGGTTTGGTTGTAAGGATTTGAGAATTTTTTCTGGTCGTTCATCAATTGGTGTTAGAGGAGTAAGATTAGCAAAGAATGATTCTGTTATTTCCTTAGCAATCTTAAATGGTATTGACTTTGATGTGGAGGAAAGAAATGAGTATTTAAGAGTAAGTTCTTTAATCCGAAAAAATGAAAAATATGATATGGGTCTTTTAAGTGAAGAAAAGTTCAATATTTTGAAAGAAAATGAAGAATTTATTCTGAGCGTAACTGACAAAGGTTTTGGGAAAAGAAGTTCTGCTTTTGAGTATCGAAAAACTAATCGTGGTGGTGTTGGAATTGCAAATATGCAACTAAGTGAAAGGAACGGAAGTCAGGTTGTGGCCTCATTTCCAATCACTGATAATGATCAATTAATGCTGGTAACTGATAAAGGGAAATTAATTAGATGCCCAGTAAATGATATAAGAATAGCAGGAAGACAAACTCAAGGAGTTACTCTTTTTAATGTATCTGACGAAGAAAAAGTTGTTTCTGTAGCTAAATTAGAAGAAAATGAATAATCAGCCTAGCACAATTATAACTGGTATATACCCAGGAACATTCGATCCAGTAACTTTTGGACATTTAGATATTATCACAAGAGCAACACATATAGTGAATAAGTTAGTGGTTAGTGTTGCAGAAAATACGCATAAAAAACCT